>JAGZDD010000220.1 GCA_018369015.1 Clostridiales bacterium
GTCTGTCCTGCGCCGACCGGAGCGGAGCGTAGACCGCAAGACGTCCGGTGGACGTCTGTCCTGCGCCGACCGGAGCGGAGCGTAGACCGCAAGACGTCCAGTGGACGTCTGCCCTGCGCCGACTGGAGCGGAGCGCAGACCGCGTTAGCTGCGAAAAGCTAAGATATATGGCTGAGCAGTTCCTTTCTGGCAGTTTTGAATAATTGGCGCGTTTGCAGTACTGTGGATAAAAAATTGGCACGCGTTTTGCTATATATACAGGTGTATCTATTACGATGGCCCGTCCGATGGCCGCATACGGTTGTGGCGCGGCGGCGTCCGATGTATAGACGCCGTTCGGGGGCTTTATAGTAAACGGACATGCCGCCCTGCGTCGGCATCACCATAAAAATGAAAGCTCAGGCTTGCGCTGTGCAGCGTTGCCTGCCTGCGTATTCTCTTGCCGGGCTTTCATAGTGAATAGGAGGAATAAAAAATGTCAGAAATTGCTGTCAGACACACACGCGAAGAATGTTTCGCACACACAAATGATTGGAAAAAACCTTATGACGGAAGTATCTTTGATATGTTCAAAGACGGAACCTTTGAACTGGTCGATCTGTCAAATCCTTTTGGAAGGGGCAACCCACTCTGGCCATCCAATGGGGATTTTCATATTGACAGAGTTCAGCATATGCCAATGCACTACAGACTGCTTCAGACGTTCAACTCTTTCCATATGCACAATTCAACCCACGCGGATTCTCCGGCCCATGTTATTCCTGAAAGCCCGTTCACCCATGAGCTGCCGATCCAGAACTATTTTGGCGAAGCCGTATGCCTGGATATTCCAAAAGGAAAGTGGGAGCTTATTACTGTGGAAGATATTGAAAATGCTGCCAAAAAGGTTCCAGGAGGAATTAAAGAGGGCGACTGGGTACTTTTAAATACAGGTACTCACAGACGCTGGGGCGAAAATGATGATTATTTTGCATACAGCCCAGGACTTTCCATTGAAGGCGCAAAGTGGTTTGTAGAGCATCATGTCAGAGGCGTTGGCTTTGATATGCAGGCCATTGACCATATTCTTTATACTTATGCCGCTGATCACGGCCCTGGCCCATATGTTCCCCGTATTGTTGAGGAATATGAGGAGCAGTTCGGCCACCCGGCTAAGGAAGATTTCCCGGAATGGGAGCCATGCCACGACATTCTGATGTCCAATAATGTTATGGGTATTGAAAATCTTGGCGGAGATTTGGATAAAGTAACAAACCAGAGATTCCTGTTCTGCGCATTTCCTCTGCGCTGGTACATGGGCGATGGTACGATTGTCCGCGCAGTTGCTTTTGTTCCATCGGACAGAATTGACAGAAGCGTACCAGATAAGGAATATCCTTACGGCGTATATTAATAATTTTTATACAATCCGGCTTTGCGGCTGAATTGTTTTAAAACATCATAGCAGACAGCGAAACATGGCGAAGCAAAAAATGAAGGCTTTGGGAGTAAATTTTTCAAAGCCTGGCATTTTTTGCTTCGCTAATGTATGTAGAGAAGAAAAGGAGCGCATTATGGGGAAACAGCAAAAAGAAGGAAGTTCGTTGGTGAATTTTGGTAAGGCCGGATGGGGTACAATTATTTTCTGTATGGCAATGTTCTGGTTTTTTGTCGGATTTTGTACAGACGGAAATAATTTGACCGCTCCGGCAGTTGCAAAACATCTTGGGATTCAGTCCGGAACTGTATTACAGATGAACTCTTATGGCGGAATACTCGGCGTTATTTTTTATATTGGATTTTCACAATTGACAAAAAAAATCGGCGCGCGCAAGGTTGCCGCAATTACTTTGTTTATTTCGGGCATTTCTTATATTGTTATGGGTAATTGTCCAAATCTTGTAATTTATACGATCGCTTATACATGTCTTATTGGTTCGATTATGTCGGCGGGATATGTGGCCGGCGGTGCTTTAGTTGCCCAGTGGTTTCCAAAAAGAAAAGGCGTTGTTATGGGATATACGACCATGGGATTAAATATTGCATCCGCAACATGGGTACCGATTATGACGCTGATTTTTGCTAAAATGGGTTTTGAAAAAGGTGTTATCATTCCCGGTGTTCTTGTAGGTGTTTTAGCGGTTATCGGCCTCGTATTTATGCGGGATACGCCTCAGGAGCGGGGCTTAAATCCAGACCTTGTGTCCGATGAGGTATTTAAAGCAGAATATAATACAAAAAATGCAGAGGCGGACCGGCGCTGGACTGTAGGGAAATTATTAAAAACGCGCGGCGTTTGGACTGTTGCTATTGCTACAGGTATTTTGCAGTGCTGTTCTACAGGTGTTATGAGCCAGCTTGTGGTTCGTAACCAGGAGCTTGGGATGTCCGCCGCTGAGGCGGTATCGATGATGACGGTCATTGCTGTTGTAGGAATTTTTGGCTCCTGGCTCATTGGCATTTTAGACGATAAATTTGGAACAAAGAAAATAATGATTCTGTTTTGTATATGGTATGCTTTGGCTATTCTGGCCAATGTTACAAATACGACGGCAGGGATGTATATTGCGGTTGTGATGATTGGCATTTCCATTGGCGGATCTGCAAATTTTATGACATCCTTTCCTTCATCTGTATTCGGGAGGCATGGATTTGAAACAGTCAACAGCGTTATTTTCCCAATCCAGTCCATTATTACGGCAAGCGCGTTTATGATCAATGGTATTAGCCTGAATATCACCGGAAGCTTAAGGTGGAGCTATCTTATTCTTGCTGTCATTGCCCTTGTGAATATTTTATTTGTTGGATTTACAAGGGATCACGAATTTAATCTTGACTGGAAGACGGCAAAAGGGTGCTAACGATTCTGTTATGCAGATTGTGAAACAAAAACACTTTAGCCTTAAATCTGAAATAATATGGCTGAATTGCTTAAAAAGAGCTGCGCTCAAAATTAATGCGCAGCTCTTTTTGCGCGATACGTCGGTCAGGCGCCCGCCGTGCTTGTACGGGCGGGCATCTGACCAGCAACAGTCATCGGTGCTGCGTGCCAGTGGCACGCGGCCAGCAACGACCGAAGTGGAAGGAAGACCGCTTGTTAAACGACGGCCGGAACGGAGTGTAGACCACGCGTTCAGCACCGACGGGAGCGAAGCGAAGACCGGCAAAGCTGCGAGATGATCGGAGTATCACAGTAATCGGATAGTGGAAGATCCCTTCCACTATCCGATTACGTTTTTAACAACCGTACCTCTTTTTAGCAATGTTGTAGATATTTCTGTTTTTACCGGCGGCTGGCCTGGCTCATTTATGAGAGCGATGAGCCGGCTGACCGCTGTTTCTCCCATATATTTTTTGGGAACATGGACGGTTGTAAGGCCCGGTTCAATGACGCTGCTGATCGGCATATTATCAAAACCGACGATAGAAATATCTTCAGGAATTTTAAAGCCGCACTGTTTAAATGCTTTCATAGCGCCGACGGCAATGAGATCATTGTCGGCAAAGTAACAGGAGGCAAGCTCTTCACCGCTGTGGATAATCTCCAGCATATCTGCAAAAGCCCCTTCCATGGAAGGCGTGAGCGAGTGGACAATAGATTTTGAAACAGACATGCCGCCGGAGCGGACCGCATTAAAAAAGCCGGAAGCACGTTCCGTAAAATTGCTGATCTCGTAGGCAGACTTAAGATACCCGGGCTGTTTATTGCATTTTTGGATCAAATACCGGGTAGCCAGGTAAGCGCCCTGGACATTATTAATCAGGACGCTGTCACAGGCTACGGTTTCAAAATAAGTGTCCAGCAAAACGAGAGGCGTAGGAAGCTTTAAAAAAGGCACCACATCGGAGGCTGTCATTTCTGTTCCCAGGAGAATAATGCCGCAGCAGTCGGAATATTGGATATTTTCGATTTGTCGGCTAAGTGTTTCATCATCCTCATAAATATAGCTGATTTTGAGATTGTAGTTTTGCTTTTTACAGCCTAAAACGATCCCTTCAGACACTTGGGAAAAAAAGGGAGTATCGGTAACAACAGTGCCGTGCTTTTTATAAAAAATAAAATAAATAGATCCCGTTGTACGGTTTTTTTCGGAAAGCCGTGAGAAATCATATCCGTATTTTTCAGCCGTATCTATAACAAGCTGCCGGGTGGCTGTGCTGACCCCGGGTTTATTATTAAGTGCCATAGATACTGCGGCCGCAGAAAGATTCAATTTTTTTGCAAGCTCTTTTGCAGTAATTCCCATAGGTATATTCCCCTTTTTAATAAATATTTATTTTGTGCGGCGTTGTGTGCCATTGGCACGCAGCGCCGCACTTTCCGTTGCCTGACGGCAACTCGTGCTCATACTTTGGGGTTATCAAATGTGCAGGCACAGGGTCAAGTAAGCTTGCCCCTGTGCCTGCCCACTTGATAGCTTTCATAGTAAACTTTCATGCCGCGCTTGCGCGCGGCTCCGCCACGTATGAAAGCCAGATGGCTACGTGCCTGCGGCACTCCACCATCTGCCGACGGTATTCGCGCTTTACGTTCTGCCTTCGGCATGTCTACGCTGCCGCTCCGGTCGGTGCTGAACGCGTGCCACAGGCACGCAGCACCCCGCGCTCATACCGTCTTGTCGGCAAATGTCCGCGCATCCGGACAAGCGAGCTTGCCCGTCTGTACGTCCACTTGCCGAGCTTTCATAGTAAATAGTATGCATGATTTAATAAATAAAAACAATAATTAAGTTATAAATTAAGTAAAATATTCTTAATTTTATGCTGAAATTAAGTTCTGCGCAAGGTATACTTAGATAAGAAAATGTATATAACGCTTAAAAACCAAGTGAATATAAATGAAATATTGTGAAAATTGTAACAGTTCAGCCCGCACCATTCGCAAAGCCGCGCTAACGCGCTTTCCGCTGCCTCGCGGCTGTTTTTGCTCATAACCTGGCGCTCCCTCAGCCGGGAGCAATAGGAAAAAATCATGTAAACACGATTTTTTTTCTATTACTTCCGGCTGGCTGAACTGTTACTGAAAATTGGTAATTGCTGTTGTAAAGGGCGAAGCAGGACAAAGGAACGCCGCGGGGCGGCATACCTGATACTGCAATGTGTATAGCAAGAAAGGGGATAATTATGAAGAAAATTAAGTTAGGATATGCGCCGACAAGAAGAAGCATTTTCAGCGCGCCGGACGCGCTGAAATTCCGCGGGCTGACAGCGCAGCGTTTGAGAGAGCTTGGCGTGGATTTTGTTGATATTACAGATATTAACGAAGAAGGGCTGCTTTATGATGATAAAGATGTGGAGAAGATCGCGGCCAAATTTAAAGCTGAAAATATTGAAGGGCTGCTGCTGGCCCATTGTAATTTTGGCACGGAATATGTCTGTGCGCGCCTTGCTAAAAAGCTGGGCGTTCC
>JAGZDD010000221.1 GCA_018369015.1 Clostridiales bacterium
ACCTCTCTGCAAGCAAGCTTGCGGTCTACGCTGTGCTTCGGTCGGCGCAGGGCAGACGTCCACCGGACGTCTTGCGCCAAGTTTTTGTCATTCTCAGCCACATGGCTGAATAGTAACCCAAAATCGCCAGGAACGATGGGATTTTTGACTTTACGCCTATGTGTGGAAATGTTAAAATAAATATAGTTGTTTGGGCCGGACGGCATAATTTTAACCGTTTGGCCGTCCGGCTGATGGTTGGCTTTGGACCGTTACAGATGGATGAAAAGATGTCGCAATGATTTAATTTTATGCCGCGTTTCGCGGTATTATGACACAGAGCAGGCAGGGAAATATAAAATGGAAGCAGTAAAACTGGAAAATATATGGGAGGACTGGCATATTGAAGGCAAGCCTGTTGGCGCAGGTTCTTTCGGTACAGTTTATAAGGCACACAAGCTGGACAAGGAAGGCTTTGGCCGGGATTATTATTCTGCGGTGAAGGTGATCCGGGTGCCTTCGGATGATTCGGAAATACAGGGCTTTCTTGCTGATGGCATGAACCGCGGGGAAATTGCGGGCTACTATGAAAATGCCCTTAAAGGTCTGATTAGTGAAATTGACCTCATGGAATCACTCAAGGGCGCCCCTAATATTGTAATTATTGAGGATTACAAAGTTGTAAAAAATGAAGATAATATCGGATGGACCATTTATATCCGTATGGAGCTTTTAAAAAACCTGAATCAGTATCGTATTGAGCATCCTATGGAGATAAGGGATATTGTCCGTCTGGGAATTGATATATGTTCGGCGCTGGAATATTGTGGAAAAAAGAAGATTATTCACAGAGATATTAAGCCGGATAATATTTTTATTAACTCTTTTGGGGATTTTAAGCTTGGGGATTTTGGCATTGCAAGACAGCTTGAAATGACCAACGCAAATCTTTCCCAGAAAGGAACAAGCGCTTATATGGCCCCAGAGATTTTCAGAAGAGAAACTTATAATTCCTCTGTTGATATTTATTCTCTTGGAATGGTTTTGTACCGTTTGTTAAATGGCGGAATGCTGCCTTTTTTGCCGACCCACGCAGCAGGGCCGGAGGATGTTCAGACAGCCTTGGAGAAACGTCTGTCCGGCGAGCCTCTGCCTAAGCCAGCAGGGTGTGATCCGGCGCTTTTTTCAATTATTCAAAAGGCCTGCGACGCCAACATGTATAAACGTTTTAAGAGCCCGGCGTTAATGAAATCAGAGCTTATGAAGTATCTTGAAGCGCTGCGGGAAAAGCCGGAAGAAAAGCCGGAAGGAGGTGTCTGCTGGTTTGGCCGCAATGACGGAACCTTTGAATCTGCCGCCAAGCTGCTGGGGAAAGACAAGGATGAAAAGGCTGCGGCCGCGAATAATTCCACGGATGAATTTGACGCTTCGGACGATAAAACCGTCCATATGTTTGTTGACTTTGACGCCGACAAAACCCGTGGAACCTGGGCGATGCCGGAAAAGGAGACGCAAAAGCCCGGTGAAAACGGGCCGGGGAATAGAAAACGTCAGGAACCGCAAATTGGGTCGGGCAGTCCGGCGGCCGGCCAGAACGGCCAGGCGGCCCGGAACGCTTTTTCTTATTCTCAGGGCGTAGGAGCGCCGCAGCAGATTGAAGACGAGTACCGGCAGTACCAGGAGCAGAAGAAAGCTATAGAAAATCAGCAGGCCCCAAATGGGCAGAAGCAGGCGAACGATCCGCAAGGGCGGGAGCAAAATCCCAAAGGGCAGGAAAACGTCCGGCAGGAGCAGGCAAAGCATACACAGGAGGCGGAAAAAGACTGGCAGGCGCAGCCTTCGGAAGATGCAGAAGCCAGGCGGCAAAAGCGGCTTGCAAAAGAACGCCTGCGCGAACAAAAGAAGCAAGAAGACAGACGCCGCGAAGAAAACCGTCAAATGGAGCAGCGGGCCGAACAAGAAAATCAAAAGAAAAAACGAAGGATTATTATTGGCTGCTGCTGCGGCGCGGCAGTGCTGGCCCTTGGCTTCTTTACAATTCCGGTATCTCTGAAGGATACATTATTTGATAAGCTGCGCTATGCGGCTGCGGATTCTTCGACCCGGGCAGAGCTTTATGTAAAAAAGGGCGATAACAGTGGCGGAAGTACGGCCATAGCTTATTATAAAAAAGCTCTGGAGGAAGACCCGGAGTGCCTGGAAGCTTTGATTGGGGCAGCGGATTCCGCAAACGCTTATGATTGGGCCGAACAGCCGGACGCAAAAGACTATGACGATCAGGAATGGCTCAATTTGATTGAGATACTCACACAGATCGGAACGCTTTTGGCAACACCGGATGAGGAGCAGCAGGAGGAAATTGCCGATAATGTGGACTTTGTCCTGTATTATGCTGAGGGCGGTGGTTATGATTTAGAAACAGCAATTTCTGATGGAAATCCCGAGGGCCTTGATCTTATGGCAGAGCTGACCGGCTGCTTTGCAAAGTATGATGAGGCGAACCAGGCGCTGAATGGGAAGGCAAGCATGAGTTCGGAAAAAGAATACCGTTATGAAGATGTTTTGCGCACGTTAAATGACAGCGGACAGTTCCCGGATATAGAAAAAGCACTTCTTTCCCAGGCGCTGGCCGAATTTCCGGAAAATACATATTTTTCTGACCGGCAGGCTCAGATTAATAATGATACGTTAGCCCAGCTTGACGCCTCCGTAGATGAGGCGCTTGCGGCAGGCGATACGGCGAAGGCTTATGAAATCTGCGCGTCCATGCAGGCGGTTGATGAAGGGTACTATAATGATACAAAGGCTAAAATTGACGACCAGGTATTAACAGCTACAGAAAATGCCATTAACGACGCCTTAAACCAGGGGAATGTCCAGGGCGCCTATGACCTTTGCGCGACGATGGAGAGCGTGAATGGCGACCGTTTTGCTGCGGCAAAGGCGAACATCCAGAATTTTGAAAATACCCAGAATTTTCTCAATTCCTTAAATGCGCTCATGGACGCCAGAGATTACGAGGGAATGAAAAATACGATCCAGTCGGACACGACCTACGCAGGGAATACCTACTATCTTGTGGACGGTATTTATAAGACAAGCGTGGAGAGCGGCACGGGCCTGATTTATGACAGCAACGGCATTTATTACGGAGCTATTGAAAATAATACCCGAAAGGGGCAGGGAAGCCAGTTCCGGCTGTATTCTAATGGATATTATGTGTTTTTGGAAGGCTCCTGGGATGGCCAGGCCAATGGGGAGTGTATCAAAATAGATTGGACTTCCGATGGAGAGCAGTATACGGTATCCGGCAATTTTACCGACGGTTATGAAAATGGAACAATGACCATTTCCTGGTCATCCGGAGGATATAACTGGACGTCTCAATATACGGCTGTTAATGGAGCGCTTCAGACCGATGGCTCAAAGTCCTCGGAAGGCAAATACATTTTTGCGACTGCTTATGCGGCAGACGGGGCGAGCGCCTGGTGGGAAACGGATGATCTTGAAGGGAAGGGAGTAAGAATCTATTAGTATAAAAAACGGCAGATGGCGGAGTGCATAAATCACAGGGCCATCCGGCTTCCATGCGTGGTAAAGCAGCGTACCGTGCGGTATGGAAGTTTGACCTAACATATGTAACAGGAAGGAAATGGATATGGAAGATGTCATTTTAGAGAATATATGGGCCAACTGGCATATTGAAAAGCTCATTGGATCCGGCTCCTTCGGTTCCGTTTATATGGCCAGGCGCAGCGGATTTGGCTTTGAACATGACTTTTATTCAGCAGTTAAGGTTATTCGTGTTCCGGCGGACGACTCAGAGCTAAAAGGGCTGATGGCTGACGGAATGACAAAGGAGCAGGCACAGGCATACTATGACAGCGCCCTGAAAAATCTGGTGAAAGAGATTGAGCTTATGGAGACTCTGAAAGGCTCTCCCAATATCGTGACCATTGAAGATTACGAGGTGCGAAAAAACGAAAGCGGGGTCGGCTGGACCATTTACATCCGCATGGAGCTTTTGAAAAATCTCAATCAGTACCGGACGGAACACCCTTTAAGCGTGGATGATATTGTCCGCCTTGGCATGGATATGTGTTCCGCTTTAGAATACTGTGTAAAGAAAAATATCGTTCACCGGGATATTAAGCCAGATAATATATTTGTCAACGAATTTGGTGATTTTAAGCTGGGCGATTTTGGAATCGCACGGAATCTGGAAATGACGGCGGCTAATCTTTCCCAGAAAGGAACAAGCGCTTATATGGCGCCGGAAATTTACCGGGGCGAGCCTTATAATGCCTCGGTTGATATTTATTCTCTGGGAATTGTGCTTTACCGGCTTTTAAACCGGGGCCGCCTGCCCTTTATGCCGCCCTACCCAAAACCAATTTCCTATGAAGATACGGAAAATGCCATGGCCAGGCGGCTTGCCGGCGAGCTTTTGCCGGAGCCGGCGCAGGGCGGGAAGCTGTTAGCGGATATTATCCGCAGGGCATGCAGTGCGGATATTAATTTCCGCTATCAAAATCCCACGGATATGAAAAATGATCTGTTCCGGTGGCAGGTGTCCGGACGTCATGTGCAGGCGGCAACGGCGCAGACCGGAACAATTCCTGTTATTCCCTCCGAAGACCTGGGAACCCATGGACAGGGCCGCGGCGCTTTGGCAGGAACGGAAAATGTACGGACAGATACGACCAGCGATTTTAATAAAAATACGGGCAATAATGAGCATACAACGTATATGTTTGCCCAGAACGGTTCAAATACCCAGAGAAATATATGGGGGCCGGATGCAGACAGCCAGACGGTGCTTCGTTTTGGGCAGGAACCGCAAAATGGCTTTGGCGGTATGCAGGGCCGGAATATAGACCAAAATGGCAGGACACAAAATACAAGGCCGCAGGCGCCGAATATGACAGGGAACCAAAGGAGTGGCAAAAAAAGCGGCGGCTCTAAGGCATTACTGATTATTTTAAGCGCTGTCATTGGCGTGGTTGTCCTTTTTGCGGTTGTTTTTTTCCTTGTGCCGATAGGGAAAGAAACATTATTTAATAAGGTTATGTATAATATTTCCGATACAGATACCCGGTTTAACAGCGCAATGAAAAAGGCTGACGCGGCGTATAAGGAACAGGATTACGAGCAGGCGCTTTATTATTATGAGGATAAAGCCCTGAAAGAAAATCCAAGATCAATGGACGCCTGGATTGGCGTACTTAAATGCCACACCTCGGACACTTCGGTGCCTTTGGAGAAGATGTGGAAAAATATGCAG
>JAGZDD010000222.1 GCA_018369015.1 Clostridiales bacterium
CGCGCTTTGCGCTCCCGCAATCGCCGGTGGTATTCGTGCTTTACGTTCCGCCTATGGCGGTCTCCGCTGCCGCTCCGGTCGGTGCTGGACGCGTGCCACAGGCACGCAGCACCCCGCACTCATACCACCTTGCCCGTCCGATGTCTGCGTACCATTGTGCGCAAGCGCCCCCTGGTACACAGCAACCGTCCGGGGCTTTCATAATAAACATAACAGGAGAATTAAAACAATGAATGTAAATCCCAGTACTTTAACAATGATCCGGCAATTATCCGAAGCCAAAGGGCCCTCCGGCTTTGAGGATGAATCTATTGCGATTGCCAGGAAATACATGCAGGATATTTGCCATGTCACCGAGGATTGTCTTAGAAACCTCTATATGACCCCGGACTCAAATACCGGGAACCGTCCGCTTTTTATGCTTGATGCCCACAGCGACGAAGTCGGCTTTATGGTGCATTCTATAAAGCCAAACGGAACGCTGCGTTTTGTGCCTTTAGGCGGCTTTAGCCTAAGCGCTCTGCCTGCCTCCAAGGTGCTTGTGCGCAACGCAGACGGCGAATATATCCCCGGCGTTATTGCCGCCAAGCCTGTCCACTTTATGTCCGCAGCCGAAAAACAAGCTTTGGGGCCAGCGGATATTTCAAGCCTTGTTATTGATGTCGGCGCCACAAGTGCCAGGGATGCAAAAGAAAACTTTAAAATCCGTATTGGCGAGCCTGTTGTTCCAGATGTTACATTTCAGTACGACAGCGCCAGAGATATTATGATCGGAAAAGCCTTTGACTGCCGTATTGGCTGCGCCGCGTTAATTGAAGCAATGCACCGTCTCTGCGGGGAACAACTGCATGTAGACCTTGCCGCTGTCCTCTCCTCCCAGGAGGAGGTCGGCGAACGGGGAATCAAGGCTGCCGTCAGCAAAGTAAAGCCAGACATTGCCCTGTGCTTTGAGGGCTGCCCGGCAGATGATACGTTTACACAAGACTATGCGATACAGACAGCGTTAAAAAAAGGCCCTATGCTTCGCTTTATGGATAAATCTATCATTTGCAGCCCAAGATACCAGCGTTTTGCGCTAGATCTTGCGGATCGGCTGGAGCTTCCGGTGCAGGCTTCTGTCCGTGAGGGCGGCGGCAATAACGGGGCCATAATTAATACAGCGCTTGATGGGATTCCAGTCATTGTCATCGGCGTTCCCGTCCGCTATATCCACTCTCACTACGGAATTACTTCTTATTATGACTTTGAAGCAACCGTTAGCCTGGCCGTGGAAATTGTAAAGGCGATGACCAGCGACATCATACAAAGCTTTTAAATAAACGGACATACCGCCATCCGGCGGCATCACTATAAAGGAGACAACAACATGGGCAAAGGAAAAATGTTCCCAAGGCTCATCGCATTGCTGCTCATGTGCCTGATCGCTGCGGGGTGCCAAAGCGCCCCCACAGATGCGGCTGTTCCCTCACAGCCCGGCACAGCTTCGGACACTTCACTTTCTCAAGGTTCCCGCGACAATACGCCAAAAGTTCTTGTTCCTAAAGCGGACGGCACAGTGACCTATGGCAATGAACTGGCCATCATTGATGCCTCCCACGCCAGCGAGGGCTACATTATGGCTAAATATACGGGAACAAAGGAAAAGGTAAAGCTACTGATTAGCGCTCCTGGTTTTGAGAAAACCTATCAATATACTTTTCGCAGTAATGACTTTGAAACATTTCCATTAACCGGAGGCAGCGGCACCTACACGCTAGAGGTCCGGGAAAATGTTGGCGGCAACCAATATGCCCTGGCATTTAAGCTGGAAACGGAATTTACGATTGATGATGAGCTGACGCCATTTCTTTATCCAAACCAGTATATTAATTTCACAAAAGATTCGCAGGCGGTTGAGAAAGGCAAAGAACTGGCCGGGCCAGCCAGCACGGATTTGGATGTGGTCGCCAATGTTTACAATTTTGTCGTAAACAATGTGGCATATGATTATGACAAAGCCGGCGATTCCAAAGCTCTTAAGCTCTATCTTCCGGTTCCTGATGAAACACTGGAAACGAAAAAAGGGATCTGCTTTGATTATGCAGCCCTCATGGTAACTATGCTAAGGAGCCAGCAAATCCCTACACGGCTGGAAATCGGTTATGCAGGAACAACATACCATGCCTGGATATCCACTTATGTGGATGACATAGGCTGGGTGGACAACATTATTCAATTCGATAAAGATACATGGACAATGATGGATCCTACCTTCGCCTCCACGGGCAAGGGCGATGAAGCCACAGAAAAATTCATTACCGACAAAACCAATTACCAGACTATTTATATCTATTAGGAGGAGTAAGTTATGCAATTATCAAATGTAGAGCTGGCAACCTTCTTCGACCAGATGGCTATGATCCTCCATTCAGGCATCCCGGCCATCGAGGGACTTGCCATTATGCGGGAGGATACGTCATCAAAGGAAGGCAGGGAAATCCTTGATACGCTTTACAAAACCATGGAGGAAACCGGATTTTTATACACCGCCCTCGAGGACGCCGATGTATTTCCCTCCTACGCCCGTGAACTTATAAGGATCGGCGAGCAAACCGGGCACCTTGAAAAAGTGCTCCGTTCCCTGGCGGTTTATTACCACCGGGAGGAGGATGTAAAAAACAGTATAAAAAGCGCCGTTTCCTATCCGCTCATTATGATCGGTATGATGTTTGTTATCATTCTTATTTTAATTATTAAAGTCCTTCCAATGTTCAACAATGTGTTTTTACAGCTAGGAAGCGAGCTTACAGGCTTTTCCCGCACCGTTATGAACGCAGGCATGGCCATCAGCCGGTATTCCTTTGTATTTATCCTTCTTATTGCCGTCCTTGCCGCTGCCGTTATTTTCCTTGGCTTTACAAAGCCCGGCGCACGGCTGCGCAGCAAAATATCTTATAAATTTTTTGCCACAAAAAAACTCACACGCCAGATAGCGGTTTCAAAATTTTCCGCCGGCATGGCACTGACCCTTGGGAGCGGCCTTGATGCGGAGCAAAGTTTGGAAATGACTTTAAGGCTTGTGGAACACCCGGAAATTTCTAAACGTATCGAAAGCTGTCTTGACATGATGAAAACAGAACAGTTAAATTTTGCCCAGGCCCTGTCAAAAACCGGAATATTTACCGGAATCTACGCCCGGATGATCTCTATAGGTTATAAAACCGGAGCGTTAGACAGCCTTATGGAAAAAATTTCGTCAACCTATGAGGAGGAGATCGATCAGCGTCTTGCCCGCCTGATTTCGGTTTTAGAACCAACCCTCGTCGTCATCCTGTCAGTTATTGTCGGCTTGATCTTGCTTTCGGTCATGCTCCCACTGTTAGGTATTATGTCTGGAATTGGATGAGGGGTGAAGATTATGAACCGTTTTTCTCAAAAAAGAACCGGACGCCCATGGCAGGCCTTAGTTTTACCTGCCTCCTGTTTTATCATTGTCCTCATCCTGTTTTTTTCCGGTGTGTACAAAATCTCAGCCACCACAAAAGAACAGGAGCTTGAAAGCCTTCAAACAGCCATTAAACGTAACATCGTCCACTGCTATGCCGTTGAGGGGCAGTATCCCCCAAGTCTTGATTATATGGAGGAGCATTACGGCCTTTCCTATGATACATCCAGGTATTTTATTGACTACCAGCCATCGGCCGCCAATATCATGCCTTCCGTCACTATTATTCCATTGGAGGAGGAAAAATGAAACCACAAAAACAGACTGTCCATGTTATCGACTTCCTCTTTACCATTGCACTGCTCGTCTTTTTTGCGGCCTCGGCCCTGCTTGCAGTTATTATTGGCGCCAATGTATATAAAACAACGACACAAAATATGTCCGACAACTATGACAGCCGGACATCGGTTGCTTATATCACTGAAAAAATCCGCCAGCACGATTCGGCCGGAGGCGTGACGGTCACTGACATCGATGGAACACATTGTCTGGCATTTAAGGAAGCCCACGGCGGGGATTCCTATACAACCTATATTTACGAATATAACGGAAAGCTCATGGAGCTCTTTGAAAATGACACGCTGCCCTTTGCCCCGGATAATGGCCAGGAAATCCTTGCGGTCAACGAGTTTCATATACTCGAAGCGGCTCCCGGCCTGTACGCTCTTACAATTGTCGATGCGGGCGGTTTTTCCACACAAATGTACATAGGTATGCGCAGTGAAGGAGGAGGACCTGCATGAAATATCAAAAATCCAAATCCACATTATTTTTAATGGAGCTTATGATTGCCATCTGCTTTTTCGCCATTACAAGCGCCGTCTGTGTCCAGGTCTTTGCAAAAGCCCATCTTGTCAGTGAAACGACGAGAAATCTTAACCATGCTATCGCCCAGTCTGAAAGCGTAGCTGAAAGCTTCCGCGCCTGCAACGGAAATCTTTTGGACATCGCCGAGCTTTTCCCAAGCGGTGTTTTAAAGGATAATATGCTGACCATCGATTACGGCAAAGACTGGCAGCCCTGTGCCCGCAAGACATCCGGCGCTTACAGGCTTATACTGACCGCAGACGAAGACGCTTCTGTGACAGACACAAACGCCAGGCTTGTATCTGCCAAAATCGCTGTAGTTAAATCTTCCGACGGCTCTGAAATCTATTCCCTCGCCGTTCAAAAATTTGTGAAAGGAACATGAAAGCATGAAAAAGAAAACACGCATTGGTTTAAATATCGGAACCTCCTCGATCCTGCTTGTCTTTGTGCTTTTGTGTATGGTCACGTTTGCCGTCCTGTCTTTTGTCAGCGCCAATGCCGATTATAAGCTGAGCCGCTCCTTAGGCGACCGCACGGCGGCGTACTATGAGGTTTCTAACCTCGCCGAGCAGCAGCTTCAAAACATCCATGAACAACTGGATCTTGCTGCAGGCCAGGCCGCAAACACAAAGGACTACAGCAAAAAAACCGCCCGGCTATTTACCGGTGGCACTATTTTCGATACAGGCGCAGCGGATGTTATAACAAGCAACTACGAAGCAGAGGACAGCGGGCAAGCCATCGGTACCCTGACATGGCAGCTCCGTTTTACAGACAGCCAGGCACTGGAAATCAAACTCACGCTCCTTGATCCATTTTCTGACTCCCAATTATTCCGTGTGGACCAGTGGAAGGTTGTAACACCATCGGAATGGGAGGATGACGCACCTTTAAACCTTTACGACGGCACTTAATCCCCTCTGATCACAAAACACAGAGGTAACAGTTTTGCTGTCCGAC
>JAGZDD010000008.1 GCA_018369015.1 Clostridiales bacterium
TTAGGCAGCTAACCGCAGCCAACAAGGCTAAATCCTCGATTCGGGCTAAGCGCCCTAGACTAAAGGATGACAAAATCTCTCTGCAAGCAAACTTGCGCTAAAGTTTGCCATCCTCAGCCGCATGGCAGAATAGTTACGGAAATTTAAGTGTTTTGACTGTTTTTGTCGATGGAGTAAAAATATATAAAAAATACTTGCAAATGTTATGTAAATATATTCAAATAAACGAATCGAACAAAGTCGAAAAAACACGTAAAATAGTTAGATTGCATATATTAATGGCGGTGAAATAAAAAATAATTGGTAAAACTATTCACATTTTTATGGAATGGTGGTATAATGATTGCGTGAGATAACAGTTCAGAGGGATGGACGGTTGTCATGTAAGTAAGACCAGGACCGGCGAAATAATGTGGGAAGCCGAGGCTGGTAAAGAACAACTGGGTATGCGTATCTGGTGAAGCCGCATAAAAATAAAAAACAACAAGAGGTGATAGCGTGATTAAGAAAGAGATGATAGCAATGCTTCTGGCAGGGGGCCAGGGAAGCAGATTAGGCGTTTTGACAGCCAATGTTGCCAAGCCTGCCGTCGCATTTGGAGGCAAATATAGAATCATTGATTTCCCATTAAGCAACTGTATCAATTCCGGTATCGATACCGTAGGCGTTCTGACTCAGTACAGACATTTAAAATTAAATACGCATATAGGGATTGGTGTTCCATGGGATCTGGACCGCAATTACGGAGGCGTTACATTGCTCCCGCCTTATGAAAAGACCGAACATTCAGACTGGTATTCGGGAACAGCGAATGCGATTTTCCAGAATATTGAGTACATAGAAAGCTACAATCCCGAGTATGTACTTATTTTAGGCGGGGATCACATCTATAAAATGGATTATGAGGTGATGTTAGACTACCACAAGTCCAGAAATGCAGACATTACCATCGCATGTATGCCAGTGCCATGGGAAGAGGCCAGCCGCTTTGGCGTTGTTGTTGCCGATGAAAACGGCAATATCCGGGAATTTGAGGAAAAGCCGGAAAAGCCCAGCAGTAACCTGGCATCTATGGGTATTTATATTTTTAACTGGAATATTTTAAAAGAAGCTTTGCTGACACTTAAAGATGTTCCGGGCTGCGATTTTGGTAAGCATGTGATTCCTTACGTCCATGACAGAGCGCATAATTGCTATGCTTATGAATTTAACGGCTACTGGAAGGATGTAGGAACTCTTGGCTCTTACTGGGAAGCCAATATGGAGCTTATCGATATTATTCCGGAATTTAATCTTTATGAAGAATTTTGGAAGATCTATACGAATAATGATATTATTACTCCTCAGTATTTCGGGGAGTCTTCAAGAGTTGAGCGCTGTATCATTGGCGAGGGCGCTGAAATTTACGGAGAGGTTGTCAACAGTGTTATTGGCGCAGGCGTAACGATCGGTAAAGGCTCTGTTGTTAAAAATTCGATTATTATGCGGGGCGCGTCGATTGGAGAGAATTGTTCCGTTGATAAGGCGATTATTGCGGAAAATGTTGTTGTTGGTGATAATGTAGTGATGGGCGTTGGCGAATATGCACCGAGCGTCCTTAATCCTAAGGTATATGCGTTTGATCTTGTAACCATTGCCGAAAATGCGGTGGTTCCGTCAAATGTTCAGATTGGAAAGAATACAGCCATTGTCGGAGAAACAGCTCCGGAGGATTATCCGGACGGCTTACTGGCGAGTGGACAAGCAATAGTTAAGGCAGGTGACATGTAATGAGAGCAATAGGTATTGTATTAGCAGGCGGAAGCAATAATAAGATGCAGGAATTATCGAAGCGCAGAGCTGTGGCAGCGATGCCCGTTGCCGGAAGTTACCGCTGTGTGGACTTTGCATTGAGCAATATGACCAATTCCCATGTTAAAAAGGTTGCGGTGATGACCCAGTATAATGCAAAATCTTTGAACCAGCATCTCAATTCATCAAAATGGTGGGATTTTGGCAGAAAGCAGGGAGGGCTTTTTGTACTGACTCCGACAATTACCGATGAAAACAGCTATTGGTACAGAGGAACTGCGGACGCGATTTACCAGAATCTGGACTTCCTTAAGGATTGCCATGAGCCATATGTCATTATTACATCCGGTGACTGTATTTATAAGCTGGATTATAATAAAGTGCTGGAATCCCATATCGCGAAGAAAGCGGATATTACAGTTGTTTATAAAGAAATGCTGGCCGAGGACGATGACCTGACCCGTTTTGGTATTCTTAAGGTGAATGAGGAGGGCCGTATTACCGATTTTGAGGAAAAGCCTCTCGTTGCTAAGAGAAATCTTGTGTCCACAGGTATTTATGTGATCCGCCGCCGCCATCTGATCGAGCTTATTGAAAAGGCTCATTCCGAACGCCGCAACGATTTTGTCCAGGATATTCTTGTACGCTATAAAGAGCAGAAGAAGATCTATGGCTATAAAATGGAAGGCTATTGGAGAAATATCGCAACCCTTGATTCTTATTTCAGAGCGAATAAGGATTTCCTTAAGAAAGAAGTCAGAGATTATTTCTTTAAGGAATATCCAAGTATCTTCTCAAAAATCGCAGACCTTCCTCCGGCCAAATATAATCCCGGGGCCAATGTTAAAAACAGTTTGATTTCGAGCGGCTGCATTGTCAACGGAAGCGTGGAAAATTCAGTCCTGTTTAAGAAGGTGTATGTAGGAAATAATTGTGTCATCCGTAATTCGATCATTTTAAATGATGTTTATATCGGGGATAATACATGTATCGAAAACTGTATTGTAGAGAGCAGAGATACAATCCGCGCCAATACATCTTACATAGGAGAAGAGGATAAGATCAAGGTTGTCATTGAGGACAACGAAAGATACATTATATAAACTTTAAGGGGGACTTGAACTATGCAGATTACGGATGTAAGAGTACGTAAGGTCAGTAAAGAAGGAAAAATGAAGGCTGTCGTGTCGATTACTCTGGACAATGAATTTGTTGTCCATGATATTAAGGTCATTGAGGGAGAGAAGGGCCTGTTTATCGCTATGCCGAGCCGGAAGGCTGCCGACGGTGAGTACAGAGATATTGCACATCCGATTAATTCCGAAACCCGGGAAAGAATCCAGAGCATTATTCTTGAAAAATATGAAATTGCCGCTCTGGAAAGTGAAAATGAAGAGGTTTAAGGCGTAGGACATGATTAGCTGTGCGGCAATATTGCCGCACAGCTAAGTCTGATATTTTGTGGCAGGCTACGATTATAGGATTCGCTTGTTTTCTGCTTTATATTAACATGTGATAAGGGCAATATGGAAAATGGAAAGAAGAAATTTATGTTTAGAAGTAAAATAGCCGCAGCTTTTATATTAAGCGCTGCGGTATTTTTTTCGGCCTGTTCCAAAGAAAACGTTGAAGAAAATATTTACTACTCGCCTTTTCAGTCAGAGGACAGCGCTCCCGGCCGCCTGGAAAATTCTTTCTTTTATATTGACATTTATGATTATGACGGCGATCTCATCGGCCGCCTGGATTTATCGGATGTGACGGAATTTGCAAAGTGCGCTCAGTATTTATGCAGCACAGATAAATATATTTTTATTGGGGAGGCAAGTACTCCCCTGTGCAGGGGGGTGTATGTTGTGGAAAAGCAGCGGGTAAAAGATTGCTTTTCGCAGGCCAGACAGATATACTAAATTTTATGAAAGTATAAGCAGGAGGTTTTTTTATGGCTTTGCGTGACGAGATGGATGTCTGGCTTTTATGGAATGAACAAACAAACACACACTTCCATCAGGAATTAGAAATGGATTTTGTCGTTTCCGGTAAGTTGCAGGTGACAGTGAAAGATAAGACATATTTACTCGGAAAAGAAGATTTTATATTGTTAAATTCAGGGCTTTTGCACAGCATAGTAAGCAAGACGCCGGATACAGCCATATGCTGCGTTAAAATTTCCTGCCAAAGCATAGCGCGGATGTCAAGAAAAGAAAGCCCCCTTTTTAACTGTTGCAGTGGGGGAAAGGACAGCCCCAAATACCACGAGATTAGAAAAATATTCCATGAGCTAATTTATACACAGGTGCGGCAGCCCCACCAAAGCCCCTGCCTGAAACAGAGCGTGTTGTACAAGCTTTTGGACTGTCTTCTTGAAAATTTCCAAGTAGATCCGGAAAAGGCAGGGATTGCCGTAAAATATGAGGAAGATGCGCGGCTGTTGCGGATTTTCCAGTATGTCAATCAGAACCTTCGCTATAATGTCAGCCTGACTGACCTGGCCCAAAAGCTGTATATATCTAAGTCGACCCTATCCCGTTTTTTTAAGAAAGAAACAGGGCTTTATTTTTCGGATTATGTAAATCAGGCACGATTAAGGTATGCTATGGAGGAGCTGCTTTATTCCGAAAAAAGTATTACAAAGATTGCCGCGGACTGCGGATTTTCAACCCCATCGGCGTTTAATAAAATTTTCCGGGAGTATTATGGCACTGTACCTACGAAGTACCGCGAAAGCGCAGGAAAGCAGGAACAAAAGCGGGAACGTGAACCGGACACAAAGCTTCTGGAAGCGATTAAGAGAACTATGGACTGGCAGGAAGTTAAGAAGCTGCCAGATAAGTGCAGTGTGCGGACAGATATGACAAAAAGGCGGCCTTTTCCTAAAAAATGGAATAAGTGTATGAATATTGGTTCTGCTTATAATTTGACAATTGCAAACCTTCAGTATCATACCGTGTATTTAAAAGAGCAGCTCGGTTTTTTATATGCAAGAATCTGGAGCATATTTTCCAGGAAACTGATGATTTGCGACGGAAAAATGAAAGGCTGCTATAATTATGACAAGCTTGATGTGGTTTTAGACTTTCTTGTGTCCAATCATATACGGCCCTTTCTTGATTTTGGTAATCGGCCGGACACCGCAGTTTATGCTCCGGGAATACCAGTCTTTGATGAGAAGGAGTATATTGCCTTTGAATCCAAAGAGGTATGGCAGGATCTTATGAAGGATTTTATTCTTCACATTGTGAACCGCTATGGGGAGAGGGAGGTATCCGGGTGGGTTTTTGAGTTTAGCCGGGACTCGATTTATGAAACGGAGCGCAATTATTATGCGGATGAAAATTACAGCTATTTTGAAGTGTTTCAGTTTGCCTGGAAAACAATTAAAACATATCTTCCAAAGGCCAAGGTAGGAGGCCCTATGGGGGAATTGGAAATGGATTATGAATCGGTTTCCGAGTTTCTGGAAAATTGTTATGAACATCAGTGCAAACCTGATTTTATATCTTTTATGCTGTTTCCCTACCACACAAGGAAAAAAGAGAACGGTATATTTTCCGAAAGGGCCACAAACGAAAGCCTGGAAAGTGAGCAGGTAGAAATGATGCGCCGTATCCTTTGTGAGAACCATGGGGAGGGATGCAAGCTGTACATTACAGAGTGGAATAATACACTTTCAAATAGGAATTACCTCAACGACAGTTGTTTTCGGGGCGCTTATATTGCAAAAAAAGTTTCAGAGATAGCCGACCACGTAGACTTGCTTTCTATATGGATGGCTTCCGACTGGATGAGCAGCTATTATGATACAGCTAAAATTGCCAACGGGGGGAGCGGACTTTTGACAAAGGACAGTATACGCAAACCTGCTTATTTTGTTTTGCAGTTTTTAAATATGATGGGTACCTGGCTTATTGATAAGGGAGAAAATTATATGATTACAGAAAGCAGTGACGGAAGCTACTATATTTTGTGTTTTCATTATCAATGGTATGGCGCAGGTTATTTTGTCCAGGATGAGGATGTGAAAGACCCGGAAAGAATTAAAGATATTTTTGAGGATGGCGCACCTTTAGAAATTGATTTTTGTCTGGATCATATAACGCCGGATTCAGAGTTTATTGTAAAAAGGAGGACCATCAGTGAAGAAAGCGGAAGCATATTGGCTCAGTGGAAAAGCTTTCAATATGACCGGAAGCTTAGAAGCTCGGATATCAGATACATTAGGGAAAGCTGTTTCCCGAAAATGAGTATGGAACGGATGTTTTCTAAAGAAGGAAAGCTGAAGTTGTGCATTTCTCTTTTGCCCCATGAAACCTCACTGATCCATATTTATGAAGAATAAATAAAGAAAAATCAGGAATTGCAACAAATGCATATAAATTGTTTCTAAGAGAAATTTCTATGCAACAATTTAACAACAATTGTTCTGTTTTTTGGAAACATAAAAAAAGAGAAACCTCCTGTCATTGGCTATAATTAAAGCATAAAAATGACAGGAGGTTTTAACGTGTACATAGAAAAAAGAGAAGGGCCAAAGCCGGGAGTTTCTTTGTATAGCTATTCCGGGGAATATGGTATTTCAATGAATATGGAAGACTGCTTTGCGGACATGTATGATATGGGGGCCCACGGTCTTGAAATCCTTGCTAATTCCCATATTCCTTCCTACCCGGACGTATCAGACAAATGGCTTGAGCAATGGAACAGACTTCTTGATTTGTATGAAATTGTTCCTGCGGAATACGGTCACTGGGTCGACAGCCGGCTTTTTCGGGGGCGGGAACTGACGACAGAGGAATCATGCCGGATGCTTTTAAGAGATATTAAAATCGCCCATAAGCTGGGCTTTCCTGTAATGCGGACAAAGCTGGGGGTGATTGACGACCTCAACACTCCGGTGGAAAACTGGAGGGAAATTATCAGCGCATGTCTGCCTGCGGCAGAAGAATATAATGTGCGGCTTTGCCCTGAGCTTCATATGCCAACGGCGCTTAAAAGCCGGTATGTCGATGATTATGTGGAGTTTATTGAGAAGAAGAATACCAAATATTTTGGCTTTAATGTGGATTTTGGCACGTTTCAGAATAAATTTGAAAGTGACTTCAGGCTTCCGGGGATGCCGGAGGATGGAGGCCCTTGTTCCGTGCCGGAGGATATTATTCCTATTTTAAAATATGTTTATTGCTGCCACGCTAAATTTAACTATATGTCTGAAACCTTTGAAGAGGAAACGATCCCTTATGAAGCTATTATCCGGGTATTAAGAGAGCATGGCTTTAATGGGTATATGCTCAGCGAGTATGAGGGGGCAAATAAACAAAAACAGGGCTTTGTCTCAGAGCAACTGAGAAGACAGCATATTATGATGCAGCGGATATTAAAGCAAAATGATACAGGAATGAGGGATAAAAATGCTTGAACAGGATTTAATACAAACCCGGGGATTTCACAACATTTATGAGGACGAGAAAATCACAGGTTTTCAGTTTTGTGTACGGCTGACATATTACAGGGGGATATTTTTATCACAACTTCGGCCACAGAAGGTAATTGTGGACAGTGAGATATTTGAAAAGGAAAACGTTATCTGGTGCATTAATGGAACCGACTATACCTATGAGGAAATGAAAACAAAGGGCAATATCCACTGGAATCCCTTAGATACAGCGGCGCTGAAAATAAAAAAGGACGGCGGACTTAAGGCTGGCTACCATGAGGTAAGCACAGGCTATAAATATTCTTCGTCTTATATGCCGCCAAAGCTTCAGAAAACCATTGATGATGAAAATGCGGACCCGTTTCTTGAAATGATGTTCGGGCAGCTTCACAGTACAAGAAAGCTATTATTAGTTCGATGAGGAGGGAACTGTAATGGAAACAAAAGTATCAATGCGAAGGGCGACAAAGACCGCGGTGATTTGTTATGGACTTGGTGATTTGGCTTCACAGTTTATATGGACCTTTGTTGGAACCTATCTGACTATTTTTTACACTGATATTGTGGGTTTTGCTCCGGCAGTGGTGTCGGCAATTATGCTTATCGCAAGAATATGGGATGCCGTCAATGATCCGATTATGGGATCTATTGCAGAAAATACACGTTCCCGTTTGGGAAGATTCCGGCCCTATATCGCTTTTGGCTGTCCTTTTCTTGCATTATTTTCCGTACTTACATTTATAAATATGGGAAAAGGAACCGGAGGTATTATCTTTTCCGCAGTGATATATATTATTGCAGGGATGTTATATACGCTGGTAAATATTCCATATTCTTCCCTTGCCGCAGTTATGACAGAAGATTCAAAGCAGAGAAACCTTATAGGAACCTCCCGCTCCATAGGTATGAACGTCGGTATGATTATTGTTAATTCCTGCTCCGCAGGCCTGGCTCTGTATTTTTCCGGCAATGGAGCAGAAACAGCTACGGGCCATGGATATATGATGACGGCGATTGTCTACTCTATAATTGCAGTGATCCTCTTTTTTGTAGTATTTTTTACATCGCGGGAGGTCATTGAATCATCAGGAGCGGCAAGAAAAATTTCCCCTTCAGAAACGATTAAGGGAATGGTGACAAATAAATATCTCATGGTCATTTTTATTGTGTCCACACTGCAAATGACCGCTTTTATGGGGAGAATTTCGATCACTACTTTTTATGTCATTTACTGCCTTGGTGCATTTACCCTGATTGCTCTTATTATGACAATCCCTTCCATTGGTGGGATTATCGGATCCCTTCTGATTATGCCGTTAGTGAACCGTTTTGGTAAAAAGAAAATGCTCGCCATCACTTTAATCGGCCAGGGGCTGGGGTTATTTATTGTTTATTTTGCGCCCTTTGACAATATGACGATGATTTTGGCAGGCCACTGGGTTTATGGGATATGTAACTGCGGATTTCCTATTTGCCTCGCTATGGTTGCAGACTGTGTAGATTACCAGCAGCTTCGGACAGGTATCCGGATGGACGGAAGCTATTACGCCGTGTATGGTCTTGCCACAAAATTCGGCAATGCTATTGGTTCGGGTGTGGGAATATTGATTATTTCAGCCTTTGGATATGTGGCTAATCAGGATCAAACACCAGCGGCAATGGCCGGGATTAATCTTACAGTCAATTTACTTCCGGCTATTTTACTTGTCGTATCGGCTGTGCTTCTGCTTGTTTTATGGAATAAATCCGACGCTGATTTTGATAACATCAGACTGGAGCTTAAAGAAAGAGAAGTTGGGCAGGCAGCAAGTAAATAGAAGAATGTGCATGAAAAAATAAGGCCTTAAAAAATGTGATAAGAAAGTGAGGAAACATGATGAGTAAAATAAAAACATGCCTTAGCCTGTATAGTTTGCAAAATGAGTATATGACAAAAAGAATGACATTGGAAGATATTTTTCGCTTTATGAAAGATAATTCCATTGAAGGCGTGGAATTTCTTCCAGATCAGATGATGCACGGCGCACCGCACCCATCGGAGGAAAACTTAGAGAATTGGGATCGGCTGTGCCGGGAATATGGGGTTAAGCCGGTAATTGCCGATGTGTTTTTGAATACGAATTTATATAAAAATCGGGAATTGACAAAAAAAGAATGTGTCGATCTTCTCATAGATGAAATCCGCCTTGCCCACCGGCTTGGAATGAAAATGATTCGCCTTGTATCGATGACACCGGCTTTTGTGCTTGAACCGCTGCTTCCCTACTGCGAAAAATATGATATTAAAATGGGGCTTGAAATCCATGCCGGCTTAAGCTTTGATAAGCAGAAAACAAAAGACTATATTGCTGAAATGAAAAGGTTAAATTCGCCGTATGCAGGCTTGGTGATTGATACAGGAATTTTTTGCAAGAGAGTGCCGCAGGTGATGGAAAACTACTGCCGGGCCATGGGAACGGGTGAGGCGCCGATTGAATTTGTGGATCGTATGTTTGCAGAGGGCAAAGACGGAAGAGATGTATATGGGCCGGACGGCCGATTTATTCCAGAACTTCAAAAGCTGTTGAAATCCGACGCGGATTATATATTTGCCCACTTTGCGGACGGCTATGAAAACGAACCATACAATGTCCTTGATGATTTGATGCCGTATATTTTTCATGTTCATTTTAAGCTGTTTGAAATGACTGAAAATGGCGAATACTCTATCGACTATAAGGGAATCCTTCAATATCTCCATGACCACAATTATGACGGGTATGTGTCTACGGAATATGAAGGGAACCGCTGGACGCTGCCGGGCAGGCCGATGAAGGAAAAAGAACAGGTGATTGCGCACCAGAGATATATCCGCGACTGCCTGATAGAAATTCAGGGATAGGAGGAAAATGAATGTTTGACAATAACGTATTTATTGAGGGAAGCTGTAAGAATGTGGAAGAAGACGGTAAAATCCTGGGATATGAGCTAAAGACATATATTACCTATTATAGAGGAATACCGCTGTCCATGGTAAATAATATTTGTGTGGAAACTGATGGAAAGCAGGAACCCAGGGAAAATATCCGATGCAGTGTAGATAACGGCGAATATTGGTTTACTCTGGATGAAATGGAAACTGTTGTCGGACATAAATGGGAATATGGGGAGCCTATGACCGTAAGGGTGTTAAAAAACGGCGGGTTATTTGCAGGGCCTCACAAGGTAAAGCTGACAGTTATTGTAAGAACGGCCTATATTCCTGTACCCCTGGAGGGCTCAAAAGAGCGTATTGTTGAAATTGCATAGCTGTTTATAATACTGCCTGAAAAACGTACGGACACAGTTTTTTGGGGCTTTGCAGGATAATTACAATTTTTCCTTGCAAAGCCCTTTTTTTATGCCTATAATGAGTTGGAGTCATTGTAACGATTCAGCCATGCGCTTCGGCTTTGTGCAGCTAACTGCCGCATGGCTGAATCGTTACGGGTAAATTCGTTTGAATAGAAAGCAGGTTGAGCCATGTTTATTATTGCAGGGTTGGGAAATCCGACAAAAACTTACGAGGGAACACGGCATAATATTGGTTTTGAGGTCATCGATGTTCTGGCAGACCGGTGCCGGATCGATGTGAGTATGAAAAAAAATAAGTCGCTGTGCGGCATGGGATATATTGAGGGCCAGAAGGTCATCCTTGCCAAGCCGCAGACATATATGAATTTATCCGGCGAGGCGGTGCGGGAGCTGGCCGCATATTATAAGGTGGAACCGGAGTATATTATTGTTGTCTATGATGATATAAGCCTTGCGCCGGGGCAGCTTCGCGTCAGGCCAAAGGGAAGCGCCGGAGGGCATAATGGGATTAAAAATATTATTGCCCATCTGGGTACCCAGGAATTTCCAAGGGTGAAGGTGGGCGTCGGTGAAAAGCCTAAGGGCTGGGATCTGGCGGACTATGTGCTTTCACGCTTTGGCGCCGAAGACCGCAAGCTTATGGACGAGGCTGTAGGGGCGGCGGCGGATGCAGTCATTACGATGATTAATGATGGTGTAGATGTTGCCATGAACCGTTATAATATGAAAAAGAGGGAAACGATTTGAGAGCTTTTTTTGAACCGTTAAAGGAAATGACGGAATATGACCGGATATTTGAGGATATTAAGCATGACCGGCTGCCGATCCATGTGGACGGCTGTATTGATTCTCAGAAGAGCCATTTTATCAGCGCGCTTTCGCAAGGGTATAAATACAAAATTATCGTGACCTACAATGAGCAAAAAGCCAAGGAAATTTATGAGGATTACCGCTTTTTTGACCGGAGCGCCTGTCTGTACCCGGCTAAGGATGTGATTTTTTATAATGCAGATATTCATGGCAGCCTTATTGTCGGGGAGCGGCTTAGGGTGCTCCGGCGCCTGCTTGACGGGGAGCCGGTAACGGTGATTACGACCATTGACGCTCTGATGGACCAGGTACTGCCGTTATCTTATATTTCCGGCCAGCTTTTCACGTTGGAGGAGGGCGCAGTGGTTGAGCTTAATGCCCTCAAAATAAAGCTCATCAATATGGGCTTTGAGCGGGTCGGCCAGGTGGAAGGGCCAGGGCAGTTTGCCATCCGGGGAGGCATTATTGATATTTATAATATGTCTGACGACTGTCCGTACCGAATTGAATTGTGGGATGACGAGGTGGACAGTATCCGCAGCTTTGATGTGGAAAGCCAGCGTTCCATTGAGCGATGCGATTCCCTGACAATTTATCCGGCCTCAGAATTTGTTTTCTCGAAGAAAATTATTGCAGCAGGCCTTGAACGCATTGAGAAGGAAAAGGATGTAACTGTTAAAAAATTGCTTTCCGAGGGCAGCAGCGAGGCGGCCGGGCGGCTTGTCCAGGTTGTGGCTGAGATGAAAGAAAATTTGCAGGAATCCTTTGGACAGACGAATATTGACAGCTTTATTCCTTACTTTTATAAAGATACCTGTTCGTTTTTAGAATATTTTCCAAGGGAAGAAACACTGTGCTTTCTCGATGAGCCTGTCCATCTTGAGGAAAAAGGCCGCGCGGTGGAATTGGAGTTTCGGGAGGGCATGACGGGCCGGCTTGAAAAGGGCTATATTCTTCCCGGCCAGATGAATGTGCTTTTTATGGCAAAGACAATTTTTGCCCGCCTAGAGATGGGCAAAACTGTGCTTTTGTCTACCATTGCCCAGCGTATCAGGGAAATTACGGCAAAGGAAAAATATAATATTACCGTGAAATCCATTAATCCCTATAACAGCAATTTTGAAATCCTTGTTAAGGAGCTTCGCCAGTGGAAAAACGGGAAATACCGGGTGATTTTAGTGTGCCGTTCAGCTACGAGGGCGGCACGGCTCGCAAAGGACCTTCAGGAATATGAGCTGAACGCCTTTTGCACAGAGGATATGGACCGGATCGTAAAGAGCGGGGAAATTATGATTGTCCATGGAAATCTCCACCGGGGAATGGAATATCCGCTGATTAAATTTGCCATTGTTGCGGAGAGCGATATTTTCGGGGAAGAGAAGAAAAAGAAGCGCCGCAGGCGCCAGCAAGAGGGCGAGCGGGTCAAAAGCTTTATGGATCTTTCCATTGGCGATTATGTGGTCCATGAGAACCATGGCCTTGGCATTTACCGGGGGATTGAGAAGGTGGATGTGGACGGCGTGACAAAGGATTATATCAAGATTGAATATGGGGGCGGCGGCAATTTATATATTCTTGCGACCCAGCTTGATCTGATTCAAAAGTATGCCGGGGCGGACGCCAGACGGCCAAAGCTTAATAAGCTTGGCGGGCAGGAGTGGAACCGGACAAGGGCCAGGGTCCACACGGCCGTCCGGGAGTTAGCGACTGATCTTATAAAGCTTTACGCGGCCAGGGAAGCGAAAACCGGCTATCCGTTCAGCCCGGATACGGTATGGCAGAAGGAATTTGAGGAAATGTTCCCTTATGAGGAAACGGACGACCAGCTTAGCGCGATTGAGGCAGCTAAAAAAGATATGGAGAGCACAAAAATTATGGACCGTCTTGTGTGCGGCGATGTGGGCTACGGAAAGACGGAGGTGGCTATCCGGGCGGCTTTCAAGGCCGTACAGGATGGCAAGCAGGTTGTGCTTCTCGTGCCGACAACGATTCTCGCCCAGCAGCATTACAACACGTTTGTCCAGAGGATGAAGGACTATCCGGTGACGGTGGATCTTTTGTGCCGGTTCCGCACAAAGGCGGAGCAGGCAAAGACGCTCCATGAGCTGAAAAGGGGAATGGTGGATATTCTCATTGGAACCCACAGAGTGCTGTCTAAGGATGTTGTTTATAAAGATCTGGGGCTTTTAATTGTGGACGAGGAACAGCGCTTTGGCGTTGGCCATAAGGAAAAAATTAAAAAGCTTAAGGAAAATGTGGATGTGCTTACATTGACGGCGACGCCCATTCCCCGGACACTCCATATGAGCCTTGTAGGAATCCGGGATATGAGCGTTTTGGAGGAGCCGCCCATGGACCGTATGCCTATTCAGACATATGTGCTTGAATATAATGAAGAAATGGTGCGGGAGGCTATCAACAGGGAGCTGGCCCGCGGCGGCCAGGTATACTATGTATTTAACCGGGTGAACGGCATTGCCGAAATGGCCGCGGGGATTGGCAAGCTTGTGCCTGACGCCCAGGTTGCGTTTGCCCATGGCCAGATGAGCGAGCGGGAGCTGGAAAAAATTATGTACAGCTTTATTAATGGAGAGATTGATGTCCTTGTTTCTACGACAATTATAGAAACCGGACTTGATATTTCCAACGTCAATACAATGATTATCCATGACGCGGATAAGCTGGGGCTTTCCCAGCTCTACCAGCTTCGGGGGCGGGTGGGCCGTTCCAACCGGACGGCCTATGCCTTTTTGATGTACCGGAGAAATACGGTTTTAAGGGAAGTGGCGGAGAAACGCCTTTCCGCGATCCGGGAATTTACGGAGCTTGGCTCGGGCTTTAAGATTGCCATGAGGGATCTGGAAATCCGGGGCGCCGGGAATCTTTTAGGTGAGCAGCAGAGCGGCCACATGGAATCTGTGGGCTATGATTTGTATTGCAAAATGCTTAATGAAGCGGTGAAGGAAGAGCGGGGCGAGGCTTTAGAGGCTGATTTTGAAACAACGATTGATTTGGATATGGACGCCTATATTCCGGCAACCTATATAAGGAACGAGTTTCAGAAGCTGGAAATTTATAAGCGCATTGCCGCCATTGCCAATGAGGAAGAATACGAGGAGATGGCAGACGAGCTGATGGACCGTTACGGCGAGCTGCCAAGAGCGGCCCAGAACCTTTTAGCGATCGCCCTCTTAAAAGCCCAGGCCCATGAGGCTGGGATTGCGTCTATTACCCACCGGGGAAATGAAACAAAGCTTGTGATGTACCCCAAGGCGGGCGTTATGGGCGAACGTATTCCGGCCCTGCTGCAAAAATACCGCAACGCGATGAAATTTACTGTGGGTGAAGCGCCCTATTTTACGGTAAAAACAAAGAGCGGCCCGGGCTTTGATATTATCAGGTGTGAGAAAATATTGATCGGCGATATAAAGTCATTGCTAGGCGAATAAAAATCGGTTATAATGCTTGTTTAAGGAGAGCGGCCGCAGCCGTTTTGACGTTTTGATGGCCGCCCGGCGCCGGTGGGATACCGGCAATGATAAGGAAAGGGAATAAAAAATGAATAGTTTACTTAAAAAAAGAGCGGCAGCTCTAATGCTTGCCGTAAGTTTAACGGCCGTATCTTTAGCCGGATGCAGCAACCCCGGCCCCGGCGAAAGCGGCGCGGCGCAGACTGGGAGTACAGAAGCTTTATCCGGGGAAAGCACGGCAGATCAGAGCAGTGCCGGAACGGAAACAGAGAGTGAGACCGTTGCCTCAAATGAACCGGTCAATCCAGAAGATGTTGCCTTAAAAATTGGCGATATGGAAATTTCGGCGCCGGAAATGTATTATTATTATCTGGCTACCCGCCTCCAGACAGAGATGCAGATGGGCGGGATGGACTGGACGCTCCAAATGAGCGAGGACGGCTCCACCTATGGCGATTACCTGAAAACCCTTGTGGAAAGCCAGGTGCTTCAAAATGTATTCTGGAACAGCTATGCCAAGGATGACGGTATTACGCTGTCAGAGGATGACAACGAGGAGATTAAAGAAAATCTTGCTTCTTTTAACGCGAATATTTCAGAAGCCGACCGGGAGTTTTACGGCTTTAACGATGAGAACATCACCGCTACGCTGGAGCATATTGCCATTGCTGGAAAAGTGATCGAGGCTGAGGTTCAAAAACAGATCCGTCAGTTTACCGATGAAGAAAAGGAAGACTGCGTATTCAGAACTGTGCAGCATATTTTATTAAAGACAGAGGCGCCGGCACAGACCAATGAATCCGGCGAAGCCCAAACAATTTCTGAATCTGAAGCCCAAAGCTACAAGGAAGCTCAGAAAGCCAAGGCTGACGAGGTTTTAAAGAAGGCCCAGGATGGTGAAGATTTTGAGGCACTGGCCGATGAATACAATGAGGACGGCGGTTTTGAATATTCTTTAAATAAGAAGGGCCAGAGCCCGGAGGGAACAACCTATGTCCAGGAATTTACCGACGGCGCCTGGGCGCTTAATGAAGGGGAAATGTCTGTTGTGGAAACAGAGTACGGCTATCATGTAATGAAGTGTGTTTCTACAGACGATAAAGAGCTTACAGACCAGGCACAGCGCAGCCTTGCCGTGAGCAAGTATAATGATACGTACCAGCAATGGCTGGCAGATAATAATCCGACCTTTTATGATGGCTGGAAAAATTTTGTCGTTTTAAATACACCGGCGCTTGCGTCGCTGGAATCCGAGGCTCAGAGCGACTCCGCGGCAGCAGACGAGAGCGGCAGCGAAGCTCAGAGCGGTTCTGCGGCGGCAGACGAGAGCGGCAGCGAGGCTCAGAGCGGTTCTGCAGCAGCAGACGAGAGCGGCAGCGAAGCTCAGAGCGGTTCTGCGGCGGACTAAAGATACATGACTTAGAGGGCGTCACTATTTGGCTGGCGAAATATCGGACTGGGGCCGGAAATCCTGGAATACTGAGGGGATTTCCGGCCTTTGTGCGATAAGCCCGGCAAGCGGCTGCCGGGCTTGCACGAGCAGTTATTTGCGCTTAAGAGCGCCTGCTGTGCAGGAACAGGCGCGCTATGCTGCTATCAGCCTTGAGAGCGGCGGTGAGCAGCGTTAGCTGCGCGGATCCGGGAAGCATGGCTGAATAGTTACGGTTTTATAGATAAAGCAGGTGTGTGTATGAAGAAAAATAAAAAAAAGAAAAACTGGATTTTAAATGGGATTCTTGTTCTGGCGATTTTATGTTTTTTAGGGAGCGGCGGCTATTTATTAAAGTATTATTTAGATGGGTGGCAGAAAGAAAAGAGCTTGTCTGACCTTCACGACCTGATCATTGATGAGGGAGAGCCTGCGGCGGACAGCGAGAGCGGCGGTGAAAGCGGCGCTGATGAAAGTTCAGGGAAAAAGACGGCGGCCTCAAACCGCTATGCAAAGCTTCTTGAAATGAATCCGGATTTTATCGGCTGGATTGAAATTGAAGGAACAAAAATCAGCTATCCGGTCATGTATACCCCGGATGATCCAGAATATTATCTCCACAGAAATTTTGAAGGCGAATATGAGTACAGCGGACTTCCCTTTGCGGACGGCTCCTGCTCCTTTGAGCCCCGGAGCACAAACATTATCATTTATGGCCATAATATGAAAAATGATACGATGTTCAGCCATATGCTGGATTACAAAGATGAGGATTTTTATAAGGAGCATCCCTGCATAACCTTTAATACGATTTACGGCGATGGCGAATATGAAATCGTTTCGGTGATTCTGGCCAAGGCTTTTTATGACGGCGAAGAGGGCTTCCGCTATTATGGGATGATCGACGCCGCCTCTGAGGAGGAATTTAACGAATACATGGACGGTATTCATGCGCTGGAGCTTTACGATACAGGGGTTGATGTTTCCTACGGCGATGAGCTTTTAACTTTATCCACCTGTGAGTATTCCCAGGAGAATGGCCGCCTGGCAATTGTCGCAAAAAAAAGATAGCCTTTGCCTTAAAAGTGTGATACAATACATTCAGTAATCTTGTTAAAAATTACTAATTATGTTAATAAATTAACATATTATATTATAAGAAACGACAAAGATGTGGGGAATTAGTAACAGTTCAGCCAGTTCTGCGCACTTGCTGCGCTGACCGTCAGAAAGTGAAACAGGAGTGCAAAAATCCCATCGCCGCAGGCGATTTTTAATGGGTTTTTGCAGGCAACAGTTCACCATGGCTGAGCTGAACTGTTACGGGAATTACTGCCCAGGAGGTAAAACGATGAATGTATTTGTTGTCAATTGTGGAAGCTCGTCATTAAAATATCAGTTGATTGACGCCCAGTCTGAGAAGGTGCTGGCGAAGGGGCTTTGCGAGCGCATAGGAATCAGCGGGAGCCGCATTGTGTATAAGCCGGCTGCTGGAAAGCGCAGTGGTGAGAAGATTACGATTGAGGAGCCTATGCCGGATCATACAAAGGCTTTGGAAATGGTTCTTGCCTGCCTTGTCAGCGAAGACTATGGCGTTATTTCATCTCTGGGAGAAATTGGTGCCGTAGGGCACCGCGTCGGTCATGGCGGCGAAAAGCTCACATCGTCAGTGGTCATTAATGAAAAGGTGATTAAAGACATTGAAGAATGCTGTGAGCTGGCTCCGCTTCACAATCCGGCAAACCTGACCGGCATTAATGTGTGCCGAAAGCTTATGCCCGGTGTTCCGATGGTTGCTGTTTTTGATACAGCTTTTCACCAGACAATGCCGGAAAAAGCTTATTTATATGGGATTCCATATCATTACTATACGGATTATAAAATCCGCCGTTACGGCTTTCATGGAACCTCCCACAGCTACGTGTCCAAAAAGGCTGCTCAGCTTTTGGGCGTACCCTATGAGTCGCTAAAAACAATCGTTTGCCATCTGGGCAATGGCGCCAGTGTATGCGCTGTGAAAAATGGAAAATCAGTGGACACAAGCATGGGCTTTACGCCGGTGGCCGGACTTGTTATGGGAACGCGGTGCGGGGATATTGACCCGGCCATTGTGGATTATCTGACCCATAAGGATCATAAAAGCGTCGATGAGGTTAATGCTATTCTTAATAAGGAATCGGGAATTTACGGCCTTTCCGGCGGCCTGGTAGATTTTAGGGACATACGTAAGGGCTGTGAGGAGGGCGATGAGAAGTGCCTCCGGGCCATGGATGTATTTATGTATCATATAGCTACCCGTGTCGGCAGCTATGTTGCTTCAATGAATGGCGTTGATGTTATTGTATTTACCGCTGGCATTGGCGAAAACGGAGCTAAAATGCGCAAAGATATTTGTGAGCAATATTGGGGGTACCTGGGAATTACGATCGATGATGAAAAGAACAACCTTTCGGGAGAAGATGTTATTATTTCTACACCGGATTCCAAGGTTAAGGTTATGGTGATCGGAACGAATGAGGAGCTGATGATTGCCAGGGAAACGATGGCTCTTGCGGGAGGCAGCTCGGTATGAAACAGAGGCTTTTTGCATAGTCTGTACTAATGAAAAATGGTACGGGAGTCCATATGAAACGTAAAGGTCTGCGTTTTATTGTTATATGCGTGGGGTTATATTTAATTCCATGCATAGCCACATTAGTTATACGAAAGAATATCCCTGAGACAGACGAGAAAAAGTTTGACTCAGGGATTATTATTTATATCAGTAATGGGAATACGGCCGCGCAGATGGATTTGGATGAGTATATTGTAGGTGTTGTGGCGGCGTCTATGCCCGGGGATTATCCGCTGGAGGCTCTAAAGGCCCAGGCGGTAATTGCAAGAACCTATTTGATGAATACGATTGGAAGCCGGAAAAGAGTGGAGGCAACGGAGCTGAACCAAAGCTATTATTCGGATGAAATACTCCGGGAAAAATATGGTTCTGACTATGATACTTATTATAACAATCTGGAGGAGGCCGTGATTAGCACAACCGAGGAGGTTTTAACCTATAACGGGCAGCAGGTGACGCCAGTTTTTTTCAGGTGCAGCAATGGAATGACGAGAAACGCTGCGGATGTATGGGGAAGTGAGATTCCCTATCTTGTGGCAGTGGACAGCAGTGATGATACTTCGTGCAGCGAATACCGTACCCAGGTGACGCTAAAGCTGCCGGAGTGTATTGCCCGGCTCAAAGAAAGCTATCCGGACTTTGAGGGGAATGAGGAGAGCTTTAAAGATACTGTTCAGATTCTTGAAAAGGACGCCAGCGGGTATGTGACAAAAATCCAGATGGGGAACAAGGAATTTTCCGGAGAAGAACTGCGCTATGCCCTGGGCCTTCCTTCGGCGTCTTTTGATGTGCGCGCAAAAAGTAAGACCATTTCATTCGATGTGACCGGAGTGGGCCACGGTGTTGGGATGAGCCAGTGGGGAGCGCGGTCCATGGCCCTTTCGGGAAAGGGGTACGCCCAAATTCTTTCCTGGTACTTTCCGGGAACGGAGATTTCATAGATGCAAAGCGAAAGCCCGGCAGATCTTCCTTTGGGGCGTTGCCGGCGGAAGGAAAGCAATTTGCGGATTTTACAAGCTTGTGTGTATAAAACTTCTGATTATGGTGAGAATATAGTCAGAGGTGATAATGGTGAAAAGGAATTTATTTAATTTTTTCAGGAACAAAGGATTCTATCTGGCAATCGGTATTTGCGCCCTGGCTATTGTGGCAGTAGCCGGCGTTGTAAATTATCAGTCCAAACAGCAGGATGAACAGCTTGCCGAAAATGCGGCCGGATTTGAGGATGTACCCGAGGGCGAGGCAAACGACGCCGTCGCAGATAACCGCACAGAGGATAATGATTATGACATGGACTATACCGAAGGCTATAATGCGGATGAAGTACAGGATATTTTAAATGAAATTCAGGAACAGGCCGCCGCAGGGGAAAGCGACGGCGCTGTTGCAGCAAATTCGGACGAGGTTTCCGGGAAAAACGAAGACAGCAGTGAAAACCAGACTGGGGAAAGTACGGATGATGAGAATGCAGCGAGTACGTTTGCAGGTTTTGATGATGCGCAAAAGATGAGCTGGCCGGTCCAGGGCAATATTTTGCTTGATTACAGTATGGATACAACGGTATATTATAAAACGCTGGACCAGTATAAATGCAATCCCGGGGTGCTTATTGCCACAGATACAAACACTCCGGTCAATGCGGCCTTTGAAGGAACTGTTGCCTCGATTACCAATGATGCTGCTCTGGGAACGGTGATTGTCCTTGATATGGGCAATGGCTACCAGGCTTCTTACGGTCAGCTAAAGGATATTACAGTGAATGTTGGAGATACTGTAGAGAAAGGCCAGACAATCGGTACGGTTGCCCAGCCTACAAAATACTTCGGGGAAGAAGGGAGCCACGTATACTTTGAATTAACCAAAGACGGCGCCCCCACCGACCCCAAGCCATATATGGAATAGCAGCGAGCCAAGTGCCGGCCATGCTTGCATGAGCCGGCATTTGGCGAGCGCCTCCATCGAGGCGGAGCCGAGATGGAAGCGGGAAAGTGCCGGCCATGCTCGCATGAGCCGGCATTTTGTTGTGTCATTAGAGGCCCTCTGGCATATAATAAAATTAGGTTGCAGTTATTTTTTACGCGGGAAAGCCCGCAAAAAATATGGCAGCCTGTATAGCGCCTGGAACTGTGGAAGGCGTTATACCAAAAGCAGCCGGAAATGAAGCTTTTAATGGTGGGCGCAATATGGACGCTGTTAAGTGCAGTACATATTGAAAATATGCAGTCGATGATTTTCACAACGGCATCACCGTTAAATAACTTTTTTCAAGGCTGCTTTATATAAATGGCCGGCCTTTTTCGGGCCGGCCGATAGGGTAGTTACCGGATAAAATTCGTGAAAATATGTTCCTCTTTTTCTGGCAATCCATAAGCTTCTTTTCCAAGGCGGATACTTTTTATAAGAAATGCCATATTTCTTCCAAGCATCCGCATTGTCTGAAGACCTTCGGCGTCCTGAGCGACTTCTTCTGGCGTATTTCCATGTACCATATTCCAGTATTGGCTGGACACAACAGGCATATTTGAGATCGTAAAATATTTGTTCAATTCATCAAAGGTCGCCGTATTTCCGCCGCGCCGGCAGCTTACGACACTAGCGCCGACCTTCATTGATTTATCCGCAGCCATGCTGTAAAAGAGACGGTCAATAAAAGATACAAGCGTACCGTTGGCTGAGGCGAAATAGACCGGGGAACCAATGACAATGCCGTCGCAGTCTTTGAATTTAGGCGCTGCCTCATTAACAATATCATCAAAGACGCATTTTCCGGTGGTTTTACATTTTCGACAGGCGATACAGCCACGGACGACTTTATTTCCTACATGGATCATTTCAGTGGCAATTCCTTCGTTGTTTAGTGTTTTGGCAACTTCGTTCAGGGCGGTAAAAGTGCATCCGTTGGCATGTGGGCTGCCATTAATTAAAATAACATTCATTTTCTTGCTCCTTTTCTTCTGGCTGCCGTGTCCTCCACGGCGTTAAGCGAATCTCCCGTCAGATAGCATACAAGCGAATCTCCCGGAAGATGGCTATTGACGGGAATCTTTTCTTTCAGTACAATTATAAAAGCCGGTAGCAGCTACCGGTCAAGAGTTTTTTGGAGTGATTATAATGAATTATACATATATTGTCCAGTGCAGCGATGGAACCTTGTATACTGGGTGGACCAATGATTTAAAACGGCGGATAGACGCCCACAATTCTGGCAATGGCGCAAAATATACAAGAAGCCGACGGCCCGTAGCCCTTGTATATTGGGAGGAGTTTGAGACAAAGGAAGCCGCCATGAAGCGGGAATATGATATAAAGCAATTAACACGCAGGCAGAAGATGAGGTTATGTAAGCTTTAGGCTTGGAGTGAATCTTTCTGATTTTTATAAAAGCGCCCCCACTGTTCCATGGCCTGGATGATTGGACGCATGGATTCTCCGATACTGCTTAACGAGTATTCTACATGGGGCGGTACTTCCGGGTATACTGTACGGATAATAAGCCCATCGTTTTCCATAGATCGCAGGCTGTTAATAAAAAGCTGGGAGAATTAAACCGGTATATGCAGTTTAAGGGGGAACAACCCGTCAAAGCTGTCTCATGCCATTTCTGCACAACAGCCTAGTATACAGGACGATCACACAATTATGGACGGCTTTTACAATGCGCCGACGGTATTGACATTATTTACGAGAAAGTCAGTATATTCCCATGACGATGGCGCAATGATGGCGGAAAATATGTGGCTTGCCGCGCATTTCTTAGGCGTTGGAGCATGTTATATTGGCCGGACGGAGGAGGTTTTTGCTACGGATTATGGGAAAAAGCTTCGTAAAACATGGAGGATTCCTGAGGATATGGTTCCGGTGGCCAATATGCTGCTGGGTTACTGTGACGGCCCGCAGCCTCATGGGAAAACGCGCAGAGAAGGGCGTATTATAAGAGTATCCTGATTTATATAAAGAAATAACACGGAAAGCGGTGCAGGGCGCGTGCCAGTGGTACGCGCCCTGTGCCGACCGGAGCGAAGCGAAGGCCAGCTTTGCTGTGAGCTGGCTGTTGTATCGCACCGGTCAGCAACGTTAGCTCCGCAAATCCGAGATGTACGGCTAAATAGTTATATTGTTGATAAAATAATGACTTAAAGTCATTGACTTATAGTCAATGAAATGGTAAAATGAGAAAACAAACAGGATTCCTGCAGCTGTAAGGGAGTTGTTGCCAGAAGGTGATTATTGCCGGATATTGGCAGCGGGAAATGAAAAAGGGGGCGGTATTATGCATATGACACAGCGGCAGCTTGGCGCAATAGAAACTAAAAAAAAGCTGCTTGATGCGGGCCGGAAAATTATTTGTGAGAAAGGCCTGGCGAATACTTCCGTTGAGGAAATTACAGAGCGCGCCGGGGTATCTAAGGGAACCTTTTATACTTATTTTAAGCGGAAGGAAGAAATTGTTTTTGAATTAAGTAAGGATATGTTTGGGGAGATTTTGGAAAATGCAAAGGCATTTCCGGGAAATTTTACCCAAAAACTGACTCATTATATGGTTAATTTTTCCGGCCATATTGAGGAGGACAGCGTGAAGCTGGCGCAGGAATGGGTCAGCAATGTTGTAGGTCCGGGGCCGGCGCAAAAAGGCTTTGACAGAGGAAAGCTGCCGCAGGATTTGTCGGCGGTATCCGAGCTGATTCAATACGGGATGAGATGCGGATTATTAAGGCCGGATATTCCGGTGGAGCGTCTGGCGCATACTCTTGTAGATATTCTCTATGGACAAATGCTGTGCTGGGCCATGAGTGACGGCGCATACAGCTTAAAGGCCCGTACACAACAATTTTGCGGCGTTTATTTAGAAGCATTGTTAAAAGGAATGGAGGTTTAATAGAATGAGTTATCTTGGAGAAAATATTAAAAAATTAGGCTTTGGCTTAATGCGGCTCCCCCAGAAGGACGGTGTTATTGATGTGGAGCAGGTAAAGGGGATGGTCGACCGTTTTATGGAGTCTGGCCTTACTTACTTTGATACAGCATGGGCATATGCCGGTTCTGAGGACGCCATACGCCAGGCGCTTGTGGAACGCTATCCAAGGGAAAGCTTCCAGCTTGCGACTAAAAATGCTGCATGGATCAACTGTAAAACAAAGGAGGAGGCTTACGCCCAGTTTGACGCTTCCCTAAAACAGACCGGGGCAGGGTATTTTGACTTTTATCTCCTTCATAACCTGGGTGAAGCGAGAACAAAGTATTTTAATGATTTTGATATGTGGAGCTGGGTCCAGGAGAAGAAAGCCGCTGGCTTGATCCGGCATGTAGGTTTTTCCTTTCATTCAACGCCGGAAGAGCTTGAAGAGCTTTTGATTGCCCATCCTGAAATGGAATTTGTACAGCTCCAGATTAATTATGCGGATTGGGAAAATCCGGCGATTCAGTCGCGGCGCTGCTACGAGGTTGCGAGAAAATATGGCAAACCGGTGATTATTATGGAGCCTGTCAAGGGCGGTATGCTGGCAACGCCGCCGGAATCGGTTGTGAAGCTTTTAAAAGACGCAGAGCCCGACGCCTCCGTGGCCTCCTGGGCTGTGCGATTTGCCGCGGACCTGGAGGGAATTATTACCGTACTGTCAGGGATGAGTTCAATTGAACAAATGGAAGATAATCTGTCTTACATGAGAAGCTTTAACGGGCTTACCGGCGGACAGCGGGCTGTGCTTCGCCGCGCCCAGGAGGAGCTGGCCCGTATCCCTCTGATTCCATGTACATCCTGCAATTATTGCGCGAAGGTTTGTCCAATGTCTATTGGAATTTCCGGTTCATTTACAGCGATGAATTATTTGACCCTTTACAATGATAAAGCGGCTGCACAGCACCAGGAAGGCTGGCTTGTAGGCGGCCATGGGTTAAAGCGGGCCGACGCGTGTATTAAGTGCGGAAAATGTGAGGCTGCATGTCCGCAGCATATTGCCATAAGGGAAAATCTGGAAAATGTCAGCCGCGTTTTATTGCAGTAAACGCCTGGATTTTAAAGAAGCATTGATAAAGCTTTAGGGAAATTGGCACAGGAGAGCATACGAATATAAATTAGAGGAGATGGGAAAATGGAAAAAAGATGGCTGGGAAATATTGAAGTATCTGAGATTGGGATGGGCTGCATGGGCTTTTCCCATGGCTATGGCAAATTGCCGGAGGAGTCCTATGCTCTTGAGGCGATCCGACAAGCCTATGATTTTGGATGTACATTTTATGATACTGCGGAAGTGTATGGAATGCAGACACGATGGTTCGGCCATAATGAAGAGCTTTTAGGAAAAGCAGTAAAGGACTTTAGAAATCATGTTGTGTTAGCGACGAAGCTTACGATAACGCCGGAGGATGTGGCAAGGAAGGAGCCTTTGTATGAAATTGTCCGGGAACATTTAGCCGCGTCTTTAAAACGTTTAGGAACTGAAAACGTTGATCTGTATTATTTGCACCGTATTAATGAGGAGGTTCCTGTGGAGGCAGTGGCGGACGTCATGGGCCGTTTGATTGGCGAAGGGCTGATCCGTGGCTGGGGCCTTTCCCAGGTCGGTACAGAGACCTTGGATAAAGCCCACAAAGTCACAAAGGTAAGCGCGGTGCAAAATATTTATTCCATGGTTGAGCGGGATCTTGAACAGGATATTTTTCCGTACTGCCTTGAACAGGGTATTGGCGTAGTGCCATTTTCCCCTATTGCCAGCGGCTTTCTGTCCGGCAAGGTGACTGTCGATACGGAATTTGAAAAGGTTGATGATGTGCGTATATGGGTGCCTCAATTATCCAAAGAAAATATCGCCGCAAACCAGCCGATTCTTGATGTTATTAGCGGCTTTGCTCAAAAGAAAAATGCCACAAACGCTCAGATTTCCTTAGCCTGGATGCTTCATAAATATCCAAACTGCGTGCCTATTCCAGGCTCCAAAAACAAGGAACGCATTTTAGAAAACCTTGGCGCAAGCCGCGTACAATTGTCTGACGGAGAGTTTAAAGCGCTGGAAAATGCGCTTAATGCCTGCACCGTTTACGGCCACAGGGGGCATGTGGAATCTATGACAAAGCGGTGGGGAAACGTAAAAATATCTTCCCAGGAGCCGGCAGGGTGCGGGGAGAATGCTTAGAAAATATAAAAATACCCCAAAGGTACAGGATTTTTTGCCCTGTACTCCGGGGTATTTTTATTTGCTTTCCAAAGAGTTTGTTATTGCCTTCCAAAGGCAATGGCCTATTTGTCACAGTGCAGCCATGCTGAATTGTTACGCCTATTTCTGTCTTTGTCTGTAAATTTCTTTTAAATCATCAATAGCCATTTCCACATCAAGGGTATGAAAGCCAAGCCAACATTCGCTCATTGTTTTAGCATCCGCAGCTTTATAGATGTGACGGCTGTTTTCGCCTGTGTAATAATGCCAAGAGCGGTAGACATATCCCGGCCATTGAAGGCGGTCATAAACATCATCAAGGGCGGCAGCAGCTTTACTGTTGATACTGTTTACAGGTGCCTGTAAACAGTATCATTCGTGGACTCATTTGGAGTTTTTGCTTCGCAAAAAGAGCCTGCGAACCCCTGAATCACGTTCTTACGCCTCAAACAGCAGAGTGTTTGAGGCTGGTGTGGACGGTAACTTACTGTTCATAAAAGTTTCGATAAAAGCAGGACAGTCATAGCTGCTTTTTTGCGCAAGCTCAAATAGCCGGCCCTGTATATCGCAAAGCTGGCGTTTTTCAAGAGTAAGATTTAGCATAGAAATCCCCCTCACTTAATATTTCATCAAAAAATCGTCCTTCACGGCGATACTGGCGGCAAATTTTGTTGGCTAAAGCAACGCCTTCAGAACGATTTTGTATAATTTTTACTTAAATTTTTAAAATAATGATAAATGGATGAATTTTTTATGGACTCCATTTTGCCGCGGTTATATGCGACAAATAAAGCCCATTCTAAACCAACTACAAGCTCTAAAATTTTAAGGCCAGACAGGACAATATTTACTGTATATATTTTAGCATTGGGATAATTGCAAATTAAAGTTAACGGCTGAATCCGCTCAGTATCCATATAAAATCCCTGGCCAAAATCACAGTGCTTACGGCTTATAGGCGCGATGGTACCGTGAATACCAGATTTAGAACCGTGATAAAGCGTTGCGCTATCAGGACTTTTCATAGAACGCCTCCTTGTACCTTGAAATTATGTTAAGCATATCATGGGAAGGCGTGAAACACAATATGTATAGGTTCCCGAAAAGATGCGGTACACCGGTGGACGAAGGCAGAGATGGGCTATCTGAGGGCACAATCAGTACATTATTGTTGTAAGGGCTTTTTTGGCACATTGAATTTCGCTGCGAAAGCTAAAGCTGCTATTTATATAAAAAAAAGACACCATACCAAAAATCGAACTCTTTAGAGGCCGCCTTGCGTCTATTATAATAAAAATGAAAAACGTATATCGAATCTGGGAGTGGGGAAAGAATGTCCATAAGAAAGGCAGTCGGAGCAATCACAAGTCCTTCATTGGCTGACCCATAAAGAAACACAGGAATATTTTGCGGCTGTTCAGAGCTGGGTAAAACATGCAATTACTTTAAAAGGAACAGTTCAGCCCGCACCATTCGCAAAGCCGCGCTAACGCGCTTTCCGCCGTTTCGCGGCTGCCTTTGCTCATAACCTGGCGGTTTCTTAAGCCGGGGGCAATAGGCTGGCAGAACTGTTACCTTTAAAATATATTAAAAAGACAAGGGAGGTAGAAGATTATGAATTACAAACTAACGGACACAGAATTTCACCTTGACAATCCCCAGGATTTAAGCGGACTTTATATGCCTCTGGTGAATGAAAAGGTGATGAGCTGTATTACGCCGGATGGACATGGAGATAACAAAATTTCCCAGGATTGCTTTTTCCTGGAACCAGTCAGTATTGAAAATCTTCACAGCAGTATGAGCACAAGAAACTTCTGGTGCATTTTTGATTCTCCTGAAGAACCATGGTCAGCTTTTGGCTATTCCGTATGGCAGCAGGCCAAAAGACATACCCATAAGGAAGATGAGCTAAGGGATCATACTTCCCTGGCTGCCGGCCCTTACTGGCAGGAAATTAAGTGTACACAGCCAGACGGCTTTGAGGCGGCGGTGCTTTCCTTCTGCCCGGTGGGAAATGAAGGGGTTGAGCTGATGACGGTAACGCTGCGCAATGGCAGCGATGAAGCTAAGACGTTTACTCCGGTGGCAGCAGTGCCGGTTTATGCCAGAGGCGCTGACCATATCCGCGACCACCGCCATGTAACATCATTGTTAAACCGTATCCGGGTAACGCCAGACGGTGTTGTTGTGACTCCTTCCATGGCCTTTGACGAGCGGGGCCATCATAAAAATGATATTTCTTATGGCGTTTATGCCCGGGGCGAGTTTGGAGAAAAGCCGGTAGGAGCGGTTCCTACAGTAGAGGACTATATCGGAAATGGCGGAAATTTCCTTATGCCCAGCGCTATTTTTGCAGAAAGCGGACATTTGAGCAAATGCGGAGATACCTTTGACGGCTGCGAGGCAATGGGCGCGCTCTGGTTTGATAAAATGACCCTTGAGCCGGGAGAAAGCCACAGCTATGTTGTTGTTTTAAGCTACAACGACGAAGGCCTGTCCTATCTGGATTTTGAAAAGGCTGGCAGAGCCTTTGAGGAAATGAAAATTTACTGGAACAATCAAAAGATTATTACATGCCATACCGGACAAAAGGATTTTGATACATGGATGGCGTGGGTCAGCCTTCAGCCCCATCTGCGCCGGATTTACGGCTGCTCCTTCCTGCCGCACCACGACTATGGCCGCGGCGGCCGCGGATGGCGCGATTTGTGGCAGGATTGCCTGTCGCTCATTCTTATTAAGCCGGAAATGGTTAGAAATGATCTGAAAAATTTCTTTGCCGGTGTGCGCGTGGATGGAACGAACGCAACGATTATTGGAAGTAAGCCCGGGGAATTTGTGGCTGACCGCAATTCCATTGTCCGTGTCTGGATGGATCACGCTTACTGGCCTTTTAGGACTGTCGGGCTGTATCTTGAACAGACTGGCGACTATTCCTTCCTTTTTGAAACGCAGCCTTACTTCAGAGATAAAATAATGAACCGGGGCGAAAAAATTGATGAAGCTTACGTGGATGACGGACAAAACAGGCTTCTGACAAAAGAAGGCCGGGTTTATCAGGGAACGCTGCTTGAGCATATTTTGCTCCAGCATTTGGCACAGTTTTACGATGTGGGTGAACATAACCATATGCGGCTCCATGGCGCGGATTGGAACGACGCCCTTGATATGGCGGCAAAAAGGGGAGAGAGCGTGGCATTTACAGCCGCTTACAGCGGAAACTTTAAGGAAATGGCGTCGCTGTGCCGCTTAATTAAAGACAGACAGGGCGTGAAGTCCGTGCGTATTTTTAAAGAGCTGACAAGGCTTTTAGAGGCAGATCGTTCACTGTATGAAGATGTAGAAAAGAAAAATGCCCTGCTCCTGAATTTTTGCAATGAAAGCTGTGAATGTATCAGCGGCGGGCAGACGGACGTTGATATAGACGTTTTAGCAGATACTTTAGAGTCCATGGGCCAGTGGATTGGCGGCCATATCCGGGCCATGGAATTTGTACACGATAATGAGGGCGAAAGCTGGTTTAACGGTTATTACAACAATCATGGCGAGCAGGCCGAGGGAATGAAAAACGGCGAGGCAAGAATGATGCTTACCGGTCAGGTCTTTACGATTTTATCCGGTACTGCGGCCGACGAGCAGGTAGAGAAGATCAGCCGGGCGGCGGAAAAATATTTATATAAAGAAGCTGTCGGCGGCTATTGCCTGAATACGGATTTTAAAGAGAATAATATGGACATGGGGAGAATGTTCGGCTTCGCTTACGGCCACAAGGAAAATGGCGCGGTATTTTGCCATATGTCAGTGATGTACGCTTACGCCTTGTATTCCAGAGGTTTTGTGGAAGAAGGCTATAAGGCTCTGGCTGCTTTGTATCACAAGGCTGTTGATTTTGAAACAAGCTGTATGTACCCGGGTATACCGGAATATTTCACTCCGAGAGGACAGGGTGTTTATTCTTATCTTACCGGTGCAGGAAGCTGGATGGTGCTGACGGTGCTGACCCAGATGTATGGCGTCAGGGGCAAAGAGGGAAATCTTTTACTAAATCCCAAGCTTTTGTCCAGGCAGTTTGACAGTGAGGGGCTTGCCGGCGTGCGCTTAAGCTTTGCAGGTAAGCTTTTGGAAATCTGTTATGAGAATAAAAAGCATAAAGAGATTGGCGATTACGATGTAGAGGAAATTTTTGTCAACGGGCGCCAGTATTTTTATGAAGGAAGCCACGGCGTTATTGAGAGGGAGTATATTAAATCACTTCCTTCAGACGTTGTTAATGAAATCCGGGTAATTTTGGATTAATGCCGTAACAGTTCAGCATAGCTGAACTGTTACCAATAAGGAGGAAATTATGATTGATAAGGAAATGAATTATGTGATGGAGGATTACCAGAAAAAGTCGTTGTTTGCCAGCTTCCTGCCAGGGATTAGCGGGGAGCATGGGATTCCTCTGTGGTGCTATTATGTCAACCGAGGGCAGGCGATTTCCTGCTTTGGCGTCCAGGATAAGGATCATTCCATTATGGAATTTTATCCGGCCCATCAGGCCTATGAGCGCACATCGACTATGGGCTTCCGCACATTTTTAAAAATTAACGGCGCTTATACGGAAGCGTTTTTTGACCCATGCAAAAAGCAGACAATGACGGTTGGCATGAACAGCCTGAAAATTGAGGAAAATACAGATACCTATAAAATCGAAGCCGAATATGAAACCTTGCCGGGAGAGGCTCTGGCCGGTTTGCTGCGCCGTGTGACGATAACAAACATGACGGGCGCCGATATGGACCTGGAAGTGATTGACGGTATGGCCGAGGTTATCCCTTACGGCGTGAACGGCAATTCTATGAAAGCCATGGGCCAGACGACAAAAGCGTGGATGCAGGTTTTGGATGCTGAAAAATATCAGCTGAAATTTAAAGTGCGCGTAGGCATGGAGGACACGGCCCAGGTTTCTAAAATTACAAGCGTCCATTTTGCCCTTGGCCGGGAGCTTGGGGGCAGCAGCCTTTTGCCGGTGATTGTCGACCGGAGTATATTATTTGAATTTGACAGCACCCTGCTTCGCGCCTATGGCTTTATGAAGCACAGTGTCAGTGAGCTGATGGCCATGGAGCAGTCTGTCAGCAACGATGTGCCGACAAGCTTTTTCGGGCTGTCAAAGACATTGAAGGCCGGAGAGTGCGTGACACTTTATGAGCTTTACGGAATGTCGGGCAATGAGTCCGCTTATGATAAATTACTTACCGATTTTGTGACGGACGGCTGGTTTGAGAATAAACAGGAATATGCGAAGGCAATGACGACAGAGATTACCGAGCGTATTGCCACAAAGACAAAGGACAGCACCTTTGACGCTTACTGCCGCATGTGCTATTTAGACAACATTCTTCGGGGCGGCTATCCGGTGAAGCTTGGCAAAAACCAGATTTTCTATTTATATTCAAGAAAGCATGGCGATATGGAAAGAGATTACAATTTCTTTTCAATGCTGCCGGAGTATTATTCCCAGGGCAACGGAAACTTCCGCGATGTCAACCAGAACCGCCGCAGCGATGTTTTGTATTCCCCGTTTGTGGGCGACAGCGGGATCAAGACATTTTATAACGCCATCCAGATTAACGGCTACAATCCGCTGGGCATTGAAAAGATTACCTATAAGCTGATCAAAGACAGCCAGGAAGGCAAAGCGGCCCTTAAAGCCTGTGATGGCATTGCCGGGCTTGATTTTATAAGCAGCAGTGAGTACACCCCGGGGCAGCTATATAAAGCTCTTGAGGACGCCGGGATTGCTGATATTGAAGCGCTGTTTACACAGATCCTCGACGCTTCTGTGCGGATGGACACGACAAATTATGGCGAGGGCCATTGGAGCGACCATTGGACATACAATCTGGACCTTGTGGACGCTTATCTGGCTGTCTACCCAGAGAATAAAAAGCAGCTTTTATATGATGACCACAGCTATTTATTTACTCAGGCAAGAAAACAGATTCTTCCCAGAGTGAACCGATATACTGTTACCGACGGCGGAGTGCGCCAGTATTATTATCTGAAAGACAACGTAGATACATCAAAGACAGAAAATCGTTATCTTAAAACTTCAAAGGGCGGGGAAGTGCGCACAAACCTTATTGCAAAAATGTTTACCCTGACGGCCAATAAGGTGGCTGCGCTTGACCCATATGGAATGGGAATTGAAATGGAAGGCGGAAAGCCAGGCTGGTATGACGCCTTAAATGGCCTGCCGGGGCTTTTAGGCTCATCGATGGCTGAGGCTTACGAAACCTACCGCATGGTTTGCTGGTTAAAGACGGCTGTTGCTGAAAATGGCGGGGATGTAGAGATTCTTGAAGAGGTGGATGAGCTGGCGTGCGCTGTGGCCGCCGCCTGCCGTGCCCATATGGGAGAAATGGATAAGGACAGCCAGGCTTACGGGCTGTGGACCGATATTAATGAAGCAAAGGAAGCGTTCTGGGAAAAGACCGCAAAGTCCGTATCCGGCGAGGTTGTGTGCTGGAACGCGGCAAAACAGCAGCAGCTTCTTGACATTTACGAGGAAGTCCTTCGCAAGGGTATTGAAAAGGCCCAGCGCATTGGCGGCCCGGTTTGCCCAACCTATTTCTATTATGATGTGACCAAATATGAAAATGTAGAAAATGGCCTGCTGCCTTTAGAATTTGAAGTGCGCCGCACCCCGGATTTCCTGGAGGGCTCTGTGCATATGCTTAAGCTTGACAGCTTTGCGGATAAGAAACAGGAAGTTTACGATGCCGTAAGAAACAGCCGTCTTTATGACCAGAAGCTTAAAATGTATAAGGTCAATGCTTCCCTGTCTGAGGCGTCCTTTGAATTGGGAAGAGCCTGCGCTTTCACGCCGGGCTGGCTTGAAAATGAATCCGTATGGCTCCATATGGAATATAAATATTTGCTTGAGCTGCTTAAATCCGGCATGTACGAGCAATTTGCCCGCGATTTCCATGACGCGGCGGTTCCATTCCTTAAAGAAGAGGTTTATGGCAGAAGCCTTCTTGAAAACTCTTCCTTTATTGCCAGCAGTGCCAACCCGAACAAGAAAATCCACGGCAAAGGCTTTGTCGCCCGTTTGAGCGGTTCTACCGCAGAATTTTTGCAAATCTGGCAGCTTATGATGTTTGGCCCGCAGCCATTTATCATGGATGATGGGCAGCTTCGCTTAAGCCTTTCCCCATGTATACCAGAGTATCTTGTAGGGGATAATAAGGAAATCGAGGCAACCTTCCTTGGTGAGATCCACACAGTATATAAGCTTGGAAGCCTTCGCGAGCTTATTCCAGGCAAGTATTCAATTAGCCGTATTTGCCTTGAGGGCGCCGACGGCACAGTCAAAGAAGTGGTGGAAATTTCCGGAGATCTGGCAAAGGCAGTCAGAGACGGCGTTTATCGTAAGATGACCGTGGAATTTGCGCGATACGCCCGTTAAGCAGCTGCCGCGCCAGGGCAAACGATGCTTTGGCCGGCAGATTTTAAATTAAAAACGATATTTAGCGCCGCCGCAAAACCCGGCGGCGCATTAGGAAAGTGCAGGAAAGACTTTATGAAAATGATTACAACAAATGCAAAACGCGGCCAGTATTGGGCCAAACAGGAAATTAAGAGCCAGGAGCTTTCATGTATGGAAGCTGTGAATGTTTACCCTGAAATTAAAAAGCAGGAGATCCACGGCTTTGGCGGCGCTTTCACTGAGAGCGCGGCTTATTGCTACAGCAAGCTGACTGGGGAGAAAAAGGCTGAATTTTTAAACGCTTATTTTACAGAAGAAGGTTTAAATTACAATCTGGGGAGAACGCATATAAACAGCTGTGATTTTTCCCTTGGAAATTATGCGGCGGATGAGGATGAGAAAGACGAAAATTTTGAAAAGTTCTCCATGGAAAGAGAAGAAAAATATATTTTCCCTCTTATTAATGACGCCTGTAAAATCAAGGACGGAGGGCTTCGTTTCCTCCTTTCTCCCTGGAGCCCTCCAGCCTACATGAAAACCAACGGGCAGATGAACCACGGCGGGAAACTGAAGGTGGAATATTACGGGCGCTGGGCTAAATATATGGTCCGTTTCGTTAAAGAAATGAAGGCGCGCGGGTACAGGATTTCCTGGATCACTGTCCAAAATGAACCCGACGCCATCCAGACATGGGATTCCTGTAAGTACAGCGCGGCCGAGGAAGGCATTTTTGCCGGACAATACCTTGGCCCTGCCCTTAAAGAAGCCGGATATGATGATGTTAAAATTTTTGTGTGGGATCATAACAAGGAATGTGCCTATGACCGCGCCTGCGGATCCATGGCCGAGGAAGGTGCCAAAGATTATATTGCCGGGATAGGGATTCACTGGTACACCGGCGATCATTTTGAAAACCTGACTATGATTCGAGAGCGCTTTCCTAAGCTTGAGATGTTTTTTACGGAGGGCTGCGTTGAATATAGCCGCTTTGACCGTTCCAATGAAGTTTATAAAGCGGAAATGTATGCCCATGATATGATCGGAAACTTTAAAAACGGCGTCAGCGCCTTTTTTGACTGGAATTTACTGTTAGACAGCAAGGGCGGACCGAACCATGTCGGGAATTTCTGCGATGCTCCGGTGATGTGCAGCGAGGATTTTTGCGATTTTGAACGCCATTTAAGCTACTATTATATTGGCCATATGAGCCGGTATATAAAGGCCGGCGCTCATTTGGTTCCGGTTTCTTCATATAGCAGTGATATTGATTGTGCGGCATTTGTTAATCCTGACGGACAGAAGGTCCTTGTTATGCTAAACCGCAGTGAAAATATTGTGCATGTTAACGCCGGAGAACGGGGAAATGGTGCCGCTATTGATTTAGAACCCCATTCGATTGTGACACTGTGCTGGTAAAAACACTCTGTCCGGCATTTTTTGTATAAAATTTGCTAATAAAAGTGGTTTTACTAAAAAAATGACACCAATAAAAAAATGGATCATTATAAAAAATGCATAAAAAAACTATAATCAAACCATGACATAAAGATAAACACAGACATGCATTGAAAAGCAGAAAATTTTGCTTTATGAAAATGAACATTAATGTAAGGAGGACATGAAATTATGAAGGGAAAAAACACAATGCGTAAATTGCTTGCGGCTGTTTTAGCAGGAACAATGGTTTTCTCTATGGCAGCCTGCGGAAGCACAGGTGAGGGCGAAACAAGCGCCGCCGGCGGCGGAGATGATGCCGCAGCAGCAGAATCTTCCACAGAGGATGCGGCGGTTGCAGGTAATGCAGACGCTTCCAAGAAATTAGTTATTTGGACACTTGCAAAAGACTTACAGACATTTGCTGATTATTATTGCGAGAAAAATCCGGATGTTGCTATTGAAACTGTTGTTATCGCGCCGGCAGATTATCCGACAAAGGTTCAGACTGCATTAAAGGGCGGCGCTGAAGATCCGGATATTATCGTTGCAGAGCCTCAGATGCTTGAGACTTTTATGGATGCGGGATTTTTTGAAGACTTAAATCAGGAGCCTTACAATGCACAGCAGTATGCTGAAAACATGGTGCCATATGTATGGGCAGCAGGACAGGACAAGGATGGTATCCAGAGAGCCATTTCCTATCAGATTACACCATCCGCTATTTTCTATCGCCGTGATATTGCGAAGGATGTTTACGGAACAGACGATCCGACCGAAATCGGAAAGAAATTTGCTGATTACCAGACGATTCTTCAGACTGGCCAGGAAATGAAAGATGCTGGCTACAGAATTTTCGCATCCACTGGTGAACTTGGATATTTTGCTGGAAGCGAGCCATGGATTGTTGACGGCAAGCTGAATGTTTCCCAGGCACGTAAGGATTTCATGGATGTTAATATTGAGCTTTATAATCAGGACCTTACCTGCTATGTTGATACATGGTCCACGACATGGTACCAGGCAATGAACGGCCCAATTCCTCTGGTAGATGATTCTGTAGATATGTGGGATGATGATGCTGTGGCTGAGGCTGCTAAGGATGCTGATACAACAGAAGTATTTGCTTTCGGTCTTCCAAGCTGGGGCGTACTGACATTGCGTGACAACGCACCGGATACATCAGGAAAATGGGGCGTTTGCACAGGCCCGGCTTATACCTTCAGCGGCGGTACATTTATTGGTATCAATAGCAATTCTAAAGATAAAGAACTTGCATGGGATTTCATTACATTCTGTACAACAAATGAAGAAACACTTGACTGGTGGATTGACAAATCCGAAGGCGATATTGTTTCCTGGCTTCCATCAATTGAAAAACATAAAGATGACGAAAATGAATATTATGGCGGCCAGAAGCTTTATGAGCTGTTCTTAGGCCTTGCAGAGCATATTGATTACTCCAGCATTACAAAATATGATACTCAGTGCAACGATGCATGGAATGCTGCCATTGGTTCCATCCAGAGAGGCGAAATGAGTAAAGAAGACGCAATCAATAACTTCTATGACACAATCGAATCCACTTATCCGGAAATTACTGTTGAAAGATAAGAAGAATCGTAAGTGATTTGAGCTTTCAAAGGAGCTGCGGCACAAAAATGCCGCAGCTTCAAAATTACAAACGGAAAGGAGATTGTGCCATGGCATCTGAAAAAAATTCTGCGGCTGCAAAGCCAGCGAAAACTAAAAAGCGTGACATCAATAAAACAGGGTATTTATTCGTTGCTCCTTTTGTCATTGTCTTTGTTATTTTCTCGTTATATCCTGTTTTTCGTACACTTTTCTTAAGCTTCACAGATTATCCCGGATATGGCAAAGCTATTTTTAATGGAATTGATAATTATATCCGGGTATTTACAGACAAGTTTTTCTGGCGTGATTTGTGGAACACTGTAAAAATCTGGGGCGTAAATATTATACTTCAGTTGGGGCTTGCATTTATCCTGACAATCGTATTTAGCGATATTAAATATAAGGTCCGGGGCTTAAGCATATTCAGAGCGTTGTTCTATCTGCCGAACCTGATTGCAGCCACCTCGGTTGCATTCCTGTTTAAAACACTCCTGGACTGGAAATATGGTACTGTGAACCAGATTCTTGGAACAAGTATCAACTGGATGTCTGATACAGGAATTACACCTTATGTTATCTCTGTCATCGGCGCGTGGATGTGGTTCGGAAACTCCTTTATCATGCTCATGGCCGGTGTACAGGGTATTTCCAAAGAATATTATGAGGCTGCGGCTATTGATGGAGCCGGGCGTTTTAAAGTATTTACGAAGATTACCCTGCCGCTGTTAAAGCCAATTATGCTTTATGTCGGAATCACTTCCCTGATCGGCGGTCTTCAGTTGTTCGACCTTCCGTTCTTAATGTGCGGCGGTACTATGGGAAATCCATCGGGGTCGACCCAGACGGTTGTTATGTATCTGTACAAGTTCGGTTTCCAGAACAACCAGGTAGGCTATGCATCTGCCATCGCTTATACATTGTTCGTCATCATCCTTATTGTATCTCTGATCCAGTTTAAGGTGATGTACTCCGAAAAAAAGAAAGGAGGTAAAAGAAGATAATGGCATTTAAGATTAAAAAAGCAATTCTTTATATTGCATTGATTTTATTAGCTGCTCTTTGTCTGTTTCCTTTCTTATTGATGATTATTAACGCGACACGTACCGGAAGTGAGATTGTAAAATCGTTTACATTGATTCCGGGCCGGGCGCTGGCAAATAACTGGAAAATTGTTTCTGGCTATTTTAACCTGTTTAAAGGTATGTTAAACAGCGTTATCGTAGCGGTGCCGGCAACCCTGCTGACGGCTTACTTCTCATCATTAACGGCTTATGGCCTTGCAAAATACAATTTCCGGGGCAATAAGGTAATTACCGTTGGTATTATTATTTTTATGATGATCCCTGCCCAGTTAAGCCTCATCGGTTTTTATGACCTGATGACAATGCTGAAGCTGACAGACTCCTACCTGCCCTTGATTATTCCGGCAATTGCTTCACCGGGTACAGTATTTTTCCTGCGGCAGTACTGCGATGTGTCCGTACATCCGGCCCTTGTGGAGGCCGCACGTATCGACGGCGCGGGAGAGCTTCATATTTTCCATAAGATTATTCTTCCGATTCTCTCCCCTGGTATTGCAACGATGTCCATCGGAGCTTTCATCGGAAGCTGGAACAACTACCTGATGCCATTAGTATTATTAAATACGCCTGAGAAGTTTACGCTCCCTGTAATGATTGCTTCCCTGAACTCATCTCAGGATATTACGAGAAACCAGGGCGCCATTTATCTGGCTGTTGCGATCTCCGTTATTCCAATCCTTATCGTATTCGCGTTCTGCTCGAAGTACATTATCAGCAGTATTTCCGCCGGAGGCGTTAAGGAATAAATATAAGGGAATAGTTCAGCCAGCCGGGAATGATGGGTTAAAAATCGTGTTTACACGATTTTTAGCCTATTGCTCCCGGCTGAGGGAGCGCCAGGTTATGAGCAAAGGCAGCGGCGCAAAGCGCGTTAGCGCGGCTTTGCGAATGGCGCGGGCTGAACTGTTACTATAAGGGGTATTTTAGCAAATTTAAAGCTTGTTAAAATGTCGTTGAATTTTTAGGAGCTGTTTCTCCTTTTTCCGTCCGCGGATAGGGAGGGGTAGCTCCTATTTTTCTGCTGGCCGGAGGGCTTGGCACGCGAAAGCTTAGATAAAGCTTTTGGCTAAATGAATTGGCAGTTGTCAGAAAGGTATTTGGCATTTAATTTGATTTTTAGTAGAATACTTGCGGAATATGCATACACAGATTTGGTATATGTCTGGTAATAGTATACCTATGTATTTACATTTTAAACCTGATTTTTGTGATGAAAATTAAGTTAGTTATAAGCAACGCCAAAACTATTAAAAAAGAAACTATATAGAAATTAAGTTTTCAGTTGACTACCTCCACCGATTTTGCTGTTTTGAATCATTATTCAAATAATATTTATACATGAAATTGCCTGCCGTTTTTTGTTGCTTTTAAGACACAAAGGCGGTAACGGGCAGGAAAAGCAGAGGTCTTGCATACAAGGAATAATTACAGAAATTTTCAGAAGCAGCCTGACAGGAAATTAACTGTCAGGCTGCCTGACGTTGAGTGTGCCTGGCGGCGCACGTTTTTTGACATAGAAGTCAGACGTTATGAATTTCATTGTCTGAAGAAATAAAACTTTTAAGCTGTTCCTTCAATTTCTGGATTTCCATATCTTTTTGCTGATTTTGTTCCAAAACCTGCCTGTTTTTTTCCTGGAGTTGGTGATTTTCATCTAAAGCCTGGCGTTTTTCCTGTTCCAGTTTCGCCTGAACTTCTTTCATACGCTCGTGCTCTTGGCGCGTACCTTCTGCGATGCCTTCGTTAAAGGCATCCCGCACCTCGAGCTGATGCATTTTCCGGTCGTATTCCCGCATTTCACACTGTAGCTGCACCGCCCAATTATGTGATAAATCTTTCATAGTTTCTTCTGCTTCCTGAAGTATATCGTTATTTTTGGCGATGATTTTTAATTCCTCCCATGTCTTGGCAGCGAATAATTTCGCCCATTGATATAAGCCATTTTTGCGTTCGGACGCGGTAGCATTTTCTATATGCTTTAATGATAACACATTCAGGCATAAATTGTCACTGTAAATTCGGTGGGTATTTTTATCCATGAGCAGATTCTGAGAGTAGAATACGGTTTCGTGCTCAAAAAGCTGAAAGTCAATAATGGCGAAATGGATACTTTTCAGCGCATGATCATAGTCCTCGCCCACATCCAAGTGATTATACAAACGGGATAAATAGATCAGTGACTGATTAATCCATGCTTTTTGTGATACGACCTGCATCTCAATATTGATTCGGCAGTTGTTATTAAGTACAAGAAGCAGATCACATCGACAGATAACGACAAATAGTGACGAAGGAATCTACCGCGGAATTAAAAAAAACGGAAAAGAGTTATAAAAGTTTATAAAAAATAGTGGCCGGCAGGCAATTTTGATGTATAATATTTATACATGAAATTGACTGCCGGTTTTTGTGCGATACGCCGGTCAGGCGCCCGCCGTGCTTGCACGAGCGGCAGCTGACCGGCAACGGTCATCGAGCGGCAAAGCCGCAAGATGATCGGAGTATCGCAGCGGATAGGGGAAGAAACTCTTCCCATATCCGATCGATACGCCCGGAATACAGCACTCTTTCCCGGGGAAATGGCAGCAAGCAGCAGGCAATACTGTGAGCTGGCTGCGGCATCGCGGCGGATCGGAAACATTTTTCTTCCCCGAGCCGATGCAGTCTGGATATGCGGAGGATAAAGCTTCTATGAAATTTAAACTATTGCTGGCGACTCTTATTATTGCTGCTCTGGCCGGGATTGCGGCTGTGACAGTGATACGTTCTCAGGATAATATGGACGTATATTCGGTTTCAGAGGCGGAGGATGAGGAGATTACAACCCTGACCTGGTATATTAACTATTCTTGGTTTGATTCGGAATGGGGAGAAAATATTGTCTCAAAAAAAATTACAGAAGCGACCGGGGTAAAAATTGAATTTATTGTGCCTAAGGGAACAGAGAGCGAGAAATTGGATTCTATGATTAATACAGATACACTGCCAGATCTTATAACTATCGGCTGGTGGGAAACGCAAAACCAGGATATGATTGAAAAGGATCTTGTTTATGCCCTTAACGACCTGGCTAAGCAATATGAGCCGGGCTTTTTTAATGTGGCGGATGAGAGCCGGATGCGGTGGTATACCCAGGATGATGGAAATATTTACGGTTATCCGAATTATTCATTTACTTACGAAGATTTTCAGGAAAACAATATGACCTCTCATCAGAACTTTCTTGTGCGCAAAGATATTTATGAAGCTATTGGAAGCCCGGATATGACCACTCCAGAGGGCTTTTGTGCGGCAGTAAAAAAAGCGGCCGAAATGTTTCCTGAGGTCGACGGGGAACCTCTGATTCCTATTGGCTCGGATTCTTTTACAACAAATGGCTGTACATCCTTTGATAGCTATTTGATGAATTTTCTGGCAGTTCCTTATGAAAAAGACGGGGAATATTATGACCGCTATACAGATCCGGAATATATCCGCTGGCTAAAGGTTTTTCGCAAGCTTGGGGAAGAAGGCTATCTTAAGGACGAGATTTTTATTGACCGGCGTTCTCAGCTTGAAGAAAAGCTGACAAAAGGAAGATACTTCTGTCTCATTTATCAGAGCAAGGATATTGAAGAGCCGCAGAAGCAGATTTATAATGAAGCGCCGGAAAGAGTTTATATGGCAGTAGAAGGCCCAAGAAATTCCAAGGGCGATGATCCTGTGCTGCCTGTGCAGGGGATTAACGGCTGGACACAGACCTATGTATCTAAAAACTGTTCGGCGCCTTCTAAGGCTATAAAGCTGATAACCTTTCTGCTAAGCGAGGAAGGGCAAAAGCTGGCTTACCTTGGGGAGGAAGGTACGATGTACACAGTAAAGGACGGAACAACTGTGATTAATCCCGAGGTTTGGCAGCTTATGAATACAGACAGAAAGACATATGAAGACATTTACGGTGCGGATGATACGTATTGGATGCTGCAAAACGGTGTGAGCCAGTTGCAGTGGCCGGTACCAGCGCTGGCCTGCTTTGGTCAGCTTAGGGAATGGACAAAGCCCTATACCGCCTATACAGGACAATATGACTTAAGCTTTAAAGATTCAAAAAAGGCGGCTCTTTACGACCGGATGCAGTATCTTTGGGCAGAAACCCTGCCAAAACTGCTTTTATCTCAGAGTGAGGAAGAGTTTGACAAAATTATGGATGCTTATGTCCGGGAGAGAGAGGCCGAAGGCTATGAGGAATTTAAGGCGGCGGCTACCGAACAATTTAAAATGAACAAAGAGAAGCTGGGAATAGAGGAATGAAGCAGGTTAAAGGAAAAGAGCTTAAGAAGCATTTTAGCGGCTACAAACTAAATAAAAAATTTACAATCGTTATTTTGTTAGTACTTGGAGTTTGCCTTTCCTTTTTTATGGTTAATACATTTAATACAACAAAAAAAATAATGTTTCAGCAGAGTATTCAGGAGGCTTTGCGATGGGTAGCCGAGGATGAAGCATCTATTGAAAAAATGATTGAGCTGTGTTATATGTCCTCTCAGATTTTTATTGAGGACCGGGAGCTTCAGGACTTTCTGGCAGATCTGAAGGCTGGAAAAACAATGTCTTCTGCGGAATATTATGATTTTTTTAAAAACCATGTGAACGCAATGGAAGGGATGGTCAACAGCAATATCTATTTGTACCAGATCCGTATTTATGCTTATAATAACAGCTTTCCTGAAATGGACCCCATTTTATACCATATGGACCGCATGGAGGCTTTTCCCTGGTCGGATAGCTTTAAATCCGGTACATGGCAGATCGATTATCCAGATTATTTGAAATCTTCCCGGGATGAGCAGCATCTTATGTCTTTGGTCAGTACCATGACTGATAAACGCGGAGAGGCTGTCGGTGTTGTCGAAGCTGTGATTTCCATGGATGACATGTTTCCCCGTATTTATTCTGGTGGTGCCGATAGTTGGAGCTGCTTTGTAAAGGAGGATGGCACCATTTTTTCGATGGGAGGGGATTCTTTATGGGAAGAATACAGGGATGAAATTGTTTCTGAGATTATGGGATCCAATGAAAAGGGATATGTTCATACAAATATTGGAGGCAAGGAAGTTATTCTTGTAGAAAAGTACCTTGAAGATTTTCCGGGAACCTATATTTGTCTTTCGGACCTTTCACAGCAGCTAAGGCAGATGGTATTGCAGCAGATTCAAAATTTTTTGTTTATTGCCCTTGTCTTTTTTATAATGGTCCTTGTGATAAATGTTATTGTCAAAGTATTGTTTAAAAGGTTTTATGTAATTCTGGGCGTTATTCGGAAGGTTCAGGATGGCCAGCTTGATGAACGGATTCCGGCTGGCGGCAGCGATGAATTTGGAGAGCTGGGCGTGCAGCTTAATCATATGCTGGATCGTATTCAGGTACTTATGAAGGATAAGCTGGACCGGGAGATTCTTGTGAAAAATACAGAGATTAAAGCCCTGCAAAATCAAATTAACGCCCATTTTATTTACAATGTGTTGGAATCTATTAAAATGATGGCTGAAATTGATGAAAAGTATGAAATTTTCGACGCCATTACGGCACTGGGTGAGCTGCTCCGGTATAATCTGAAATGGGTATCGAGTAACGTGACGATCCGTGAAGAGGTTGCCTATATTAAAAATTATATTCGGCTGATGAACTTAAGATATGACTTTGTGATTATTTTATCGGTGAATATTGACGAAGACATTTACCGTCAGAGTATTCCAAAAATGTCGCTCCAGCCCATTGTTGAAAATGCCATTTTGCATGGTATCGCAGAGCTTGGCGAGGACGCAACAATTTATATTAAATCGACAAAGCTTGACGGGGATTTTGAAATAACGATTACCGATTCTGGTGTGGGAATGGATGAAGAACACCGGCTTGTGCTGGAGAAAAAGATCAATGGCGAGATGGACGATCAGGAAAGTAAGCATGGAATCGGTCTTAAAAATGTCAATTACCGGATAAAAATGCAGTTTGGGGAAAAATATGGCCTTAAGGTTTATTCAATGGAGGGCTGCTATACTAAAATTACTGTACTGTTGCCGATGAAACCAGAGCCAAAGGGCGGCAGCAGCAGTCCGCCGTCCGGCTATCTTTCTGGACAATAAGGAAAAGCCGGCGAAGAAAAAACAAGTCCAAGGAGGAAAGTATGCAGACGTTATTAATTGTGGAGGATGAGAAGCTGATCCGTAAAGGAATTGCCACCATGGCAGCAAGATGCTGTGTCCATATTGATGAAATTATTGAGAGCAGAAATGGCGCAGAGGCTTTGGAAATTTTAAAAGCCCGGCGTATTGATACTGTGTTCATGGATATACGTATGCCTAAAATGGACGGCCTGGAGCTTATCCGACATATTGATGAGCTGGAAGAAAAACCGGATGTTGTTGTTTTGAGCGGGTACGATGATTTTAATTATGCGGTTGAAATGCTTAAGCATGGAGTATTTGACTATGTTCTTAAACCGGTTAAGAGGGAAACGATAGAGGATCTTCTCGTGAAGCTGGAGGCAAAGCAGCAAAAAAATGCTGTTAAGGTGAAAAAGGAAATTCAGCTTTTGTACCATCAGATTAAATTTATGCTTTCTTCAAATATGTCGGCGGATGAAATTGAAAATGCACAGAAACAATACAGGGATATTTATGATGATTCCCCCTATGTTATTGCCTGTGTACCCCAGGGGGGGGACTTTTCAGAGAATGATTTTTTGGGAGTTCTTCTGGAAAATATCAAAGGGCAGGACATTTTGCTTATGCCAGAGGAATTATATCTTACATGGAAAACAAAGACAAGCAGCCGTTGTTTTGGCGTGAGCTGTTTCCACAGCTCATTTTCCGAATGTAGTATTATGGCTTACCAGGAAGCTCTTCGCGCCCGGATTGAAGCTTTTATGCGTTGCCAGACCTGTGTACAGGCCGGGGATGTTCGGACTTATGAACCATCGGAAGACGAAACGAAGGAGGCTGAACAGTTTGTTGAGCAGTTCGTGCGGCAGCTTTCGACAAAAGAATGGGAAGATGCGCTGAAACGCCTGGAATCTATGTTTTTTGAAGCCTGCCATGGAAAACGCCCTGCCGGGCAGGTGCTCAATATCGCGGAAAATATTGAGAAAATGGTTGTTGAAGTCTATCAGTCAGTTGTTCCAGAGCATAAAAAAGAAATTTTGAGGCTGGAATCTCCGTTGTCCTGTGTGGATTCTTCAGAATTTATATCAAAGCTTAAGTCGTGGATGTTAAGTTTTGTGAACTGTCTTTCAGACGAATATCTTTATGACCAGAACAAGCGAAAAATCCGGGCAGCGCTGGAGTACATCCATGAAAACTACCAAAAGGATTTGAATATGGCCCAGGTATCGAATTATGTCTGCATGAATTATTCTTTGTTTTCACTGACATTTAAAGAATACACAGGCGTTAATTTTGTAAATTACCTGAAAAATATCCGCATAAAAGAAGCGAAGCGCCTGCTTGCGGAAACCGACTGGAAGGTTGCAGACATCGGCCACAAGGTAGGCTATGAAAATGATAAGCATTTTATGAAGATATTTAAAAATATTTGTGGCATATCGCCATCGGATTATCGGAAAAATTTACTATGAAAGCCCCGGCCATTTTATATACATCGGGAAAAATGTGGTATATAATAAAAGCTGTATATTGGAGCAAGTTTAAAATTTATTCCGGTTTTAAGCTTGCTCTAAACCAGACAATGGATTTTTTGGGAGGTACGCTATGACAGAACAGATTGTAAACACAAAAAATGGCCTTATGGAAGGCGTACGGGAGGACGGCTGTATCGTATTTAAAGGAGTTCCCTATGCTATGGCGCCAACAGGGGAAAACCGCTGGAAGGCGCCAAAGCCGGTACAGCCGTGGAAAGGTACATTTAAGGCGGATCATTTCGGCAACCGCTGCGCCCAGATGGAACGTCTGGACGACGCTTCTTTGTATACAAAGGAGTTTTACAAAGATGAAATTTACGCGACACCAATTTCGGAGGACGGCCTTTACTTAAATTTATGGGTGCCGGATAAGGCGTATAGCGAGCCGCTTCCGGTAGCCTTTTACATCCATGGAGGGGCCTTTATGGGCGGCTGCGGCCATGAACTGGAATTTAGAACAAATGCTTATGCGAAAAAAGATGTGATTCTTGTAACGATCAATTACCGCCTTGGCGTCTTTGGTTTCCTTGCTCATCCGTGGCTGGCCGCTGAAGATGAGGCTGCCTGCGGGAACTACGGCATTATGGATCAGATCGCGGCCCTGGACTGGGTGAGGGAAAATATTTCCGTTTTTGGCGGAGATCCAGAAAATATTACAATTTTTGGACAGTCGGCGGGCTGTATGAGCGTGCAGACGTTGCTTTCTACGCCATATGCCGAAGGGAAATTTGCCAAAGCTATTTTACAAAGCGGCGCAGGATATCCGGTGATTATCCAAAGGGAGGTTACTCTTGAAGACGCCTTTACTTATGGGGAGCGTGTCGTATCAGAAGCTGGGGCCGGAAGTCTTGAAGATCTTCGCCAAGTTCCGACAGAGCGTTTTTATGAAATTCAGGGGAAAATAATGATGGAGCTGATGATGGCTGGAAAGGGCCTGGCCTTTACGCCTGTACTTAATGGAACCTTTAGAACAGCACCCTATGACGAACTGACAAGGAATGGGCTGACAACAGACGTTCCGACAATGATTGGCTCTACCAAAAATGACATTACAGTGAGCGCCAGTGAGATTAAGAAGGGGTACAGCCGTTTCCAGGAATATTGTAAGGGCTGGGCCTTAGAAATGGAGAAAGTGGGCCATAAGCCGTCCTATGTGTATTTTTTTACCCGAGATCTGCCCGGGGATGACGCCGGAGCCTTCCATTCTTCGGAATTGTGGTACATGCTTGGAACACTTAAAAGCTGCTGGCGGCCCATGACCGAAGGCGATTACGATTTATCTGAGCGCATGGTCAGCTATTGGACGAACTTTATGAAAAACGGCGATCCAAACGGCGCGGGGCTCCCAGTGTGGCCGGCCTGCACAAAGACTGAGCCGTTTGAGATGGTGCTGGATGTTAAATAGCGCAAATAGTTGATTGCCATTTCTAAGCGGGGAGAATTGGCAATAATGCCCAAATATACGGTGTCATTAAAGCCGGCATTTTTTATGAGCGGCAGCCTGGATACATCAAGGCCGAAGCCGTCGGCTGTGATATAGGGCGCCGCTAGTTCATACAAAGCAGTATCGCTCCCGGATAATAATTCTTTAAAGCTGCATAAATAGCCGCTCTGGGAAAACGCGTCGAGAGCTTCTTTATTTACAAGAATAACGTCAAGCTGTTCATTATCGATGGCGGCTAGAATTTTGATGCGGGAGGCATAGGTATACTCGTGATAAGGGTTATGTTTATCATTCGTAAGGTATAAGCCAGAGTATAGGTAAAATTCATTTTTCTTCAGATTTATCCCCTGGGATTCCAGAAAATCTGTGCTAAGCTGCCGGGTGATTTCCTCGCCCGGCGCTACGTTGACAAAGGCCGTATAAAGAACTGCTTCTTTTCGGGTAAACTGACCGTAAATAATATAGGCGGCCATATAGATGAAAATACACAGTACCAAGAAAGGGAATTTATAGTAATCCCATAAATAACGCCAGCGTGCCCGGCCTTTGACTTGTTTTATATTTTCCCATTCCCGGGCCAGCCAGTGCTTTTTTCTTGAAGCATTCATAATTGTCTCTTTTCTATCAGGCAGCAGGAAGCGTATCCTGCTGTTTTTCTTTTGGCTCCGTATGAGTGCCGGCGCTTTTTTCGTGGCAGATTTTCAGAATATTAGAAAGAAAATAGGAGCACAGGAAGGCGCAGAGCCCTTCTCCGAAGATAATGGCAGGTGTGAATATATTGATGATGACAAAGGCCATAGACGCATAGATGACAGCCATTAAAACTGTACACAGTAAAAAGCGTATGCCGATCACCGCGGCATTTTTAAACATTGCCCGGGTTGTATTATTAAAACGTGCCAGCAGCGGGAAGATATACATAAGGATGATAGCGTAGGCAATGACAGCGACGATGAAAATTGCTGTGATAATTGTCCAAAATGTATTTTCAAAACGCATATGGTAAAGGACGTAACCGTCAATTCCAAGGACAATGCCAACGCTAAGAAGGATCAGCCATATCACGGTAGCCTGTTTGAAATTCGCCTTAAAGGAGCGGAAAAAAGCTCTTGTAATATTGCCGTCTTCATTTTTGGCAAGCTTTAATGTCACATAAAAAAGCGCCGTGGTTGCTGCACCTGCTGTAACAATGGGAATACAGCATATAAACCACAAAATATTAAGATAAACGCAATAAACAATTTTTGTAATAAAAAGCATGATCGGATTGTCCGGGCTTAATAAGTTTTTCATAGGTTTTATCCTCCTTTTTAGCGGCGCTGCTTCTATGCCAGAAAGCGCTCCGGCTGTGCTCTGGGAATTTTTAACCTTCTGTAGATTCCCTGTAAATGAGATCGGTTTCTGTATAAAGTGACCGGTAATTTAGCGACGGCTCTTCAATTCTGGATATTAAAAGATGTACGGCGGCATATCCCATAATCTGGCTGTGAATGTGAATGGTTGTCAGAGCTGGCGTGATAATCTTTGATTCCGGCGAATCGTCGAAGCCGCATAAATAGACATCTTCCGGCACGCTGTAACCAAGCTTGCGCAGGACGCTGATTGTGTCAATGGCAACAAAATCGTTAGCGCAGATGAAAACATCCGGTAAATCTTTTAATTTGCCTAAAGCTTGAGTCAGATAATCCTTATAGTCGTCAGAGCTGGGAAACTCCACCCCTTCTTTATTATAGATCAGGCAATGCTCCTCGGAATAGGGAAGCCCCTGTAAATACATAATATTTCTGAAAGCCATATACCGCTCAAAAAATGATTGGCAATGTAAAAATTCTCCGATGAAACCGATGCGCTTTTTTCCGCGGCGAACCATTTCACGGACGAAAGAAAAAATTCCCGACTGATTATCCATATACAGACAGTCTGCTTTTAAGGTCGTACCCATGCCAATAACTGGCGAGTCTACAAATAGAAGAGGAATCTCCAAGGTACACAGCATTTGGCTGTAAGCATGATCAAACATTTCAAAGCAAAGGATGCCCGATGTCCGGTCGGTATTAAAGGAACTTGGAAGCCGTCCGGCCTTAAGCTCTTCTGGTAAAATCCTGTGCATCGAAAGGCTGTAGCCCATTTGGGAAAGCTCTCTTTGAAAATGATCCAGCATCGTTGAAGAAAAATGGGATTCCCCGAGGAAACCAGTAGTCAGAAGCGCGATCTCTTTGCCTGGCGCTGTTTTGATAGTTTCTGTCTCCTGTTTGAGCGCGTCTAACGCTGTAACATAGGAAAATTGTTTATATCCCATTTCCATAGCTTTTTTCAGGACTTTTTCTCTTGTGGCATCCGCCAGGATGCCGGTATTATTGATTGCCTTGGAAACTGTATTTCTGGAAACGCCAAGGGCATCTGCAATATCTTGTATAGTTATTCTGTCGGCCATAAGCCCCTCCTTCGATAGATGATAAATAAATGCTGCTATTGTATCAAAAGATGAATCGTCAGCGGTAAATACGTTAAATTTTATGTCCATGTTTATTATAATGCATAAATCTTTGTGTGTCAAATGTAAAATTTAATTGGGCAAAACGTAAAATAAAATTGTGCAAAATAAAAAAAGTATATTGACAAATGTAAAAACAAGAGGTATTATAAGGCCATAAAAGCAACAAATATTTTACAAATGCACGGTTATACATATAAAATATGGGGCAAATGTAACATATTAGCAACGGACGAAAAAGTAACGGTGCAAAATAAAACCATAAATGTATGACTGTGGAAGGGAGGATATTTTGAAACTATGAGTGTAAATTCCACAGCGGTTTCAAAAAAGAAACCGGGAAACAAAAAAATGGGAAAACATAGAGTGCTTTTTTATATGAAACAGCATTGGCAGCTTTATGTGATCTTCCTATTGCCGGCCCTGGCTCTGACATTGATTTTTAAGTATGCGCCTATGGGAGGGATTTTAATCGCTTTCCAGGACTATAATCCGATTCGGGGATTTTTCGGAAGCGAGTGGGTAGGACTGGAATATTTTGAGCGATTTTTGTCGTCACCGGATTTTATGACCTATCTTGTAAATACATTAAAGCTGAGTGTATACGGTCTCCTATGGAGCTTCCCGGTGCCGATTATTTTGGCCTTTTTGCTGAATCGTATTCAGAGTACGCGGCTTAAAAAGAAAATACAGTTGGCGCTGTATATGCCAAATTTCGTATCGGTCATTGTCCTTTGCGGTATTATTCGGATTTTGCTTTCTGTGACAGGCCCGGTGAATATGCTTTTTGGATCAGAAATTAATTTTATGACAATGCCTGAGGCTTTCCGGACGATCTACATTGCCAGCGGCATATGGCAGGGGGCCGGTTGGGCGTCGATTATGTATACGGCGGCTTTGGCTAATGCCAGCCAGGATCTTAAAGAAGCGGCGGTTATCGATGGGGCAAATATTTTTCAGCAGATCAAAGCTGTAGAGTGGCCCGCGATTAAAGATCTTGTTGTTATTCAGTTTATTTTACAGGCCGGAAATATTATGAGTATCGGTTTTGAAAAAGCTTATGCATTGCAAACGGATTTGAACCTTCCTTCATCCGAGATTATTGCCACATATGTTTACAAAAAAGGCTTATTAGACGGAGATTACAGTTTTTCCACAGCGGTTGGCCTGTTTAATACGGTCATTAATGTCATTTTACTGATTGCGGTAAATAAGGTTGTGGCGAAGATGAATGATGGTAAAGGTTTATAGGGAGGGATCACGATGAGGAAAAAGAGCAGATTTGCCAGATATTCTCTGCCGGACAAGCTGCTGTTGTCCATAGGTTATATATTACTTGGTTTATTTGTCATCGCAATTGTCGTACCGATGATTTATATTGTGGTTGCATCATTTATGGATCCCGTGACACTGCAAAATCGGGGAATTACCTTTGATTTTAGCAAATGGACGCTGACCGCCTACGAGCGCGTTATCTCGAATACCCAGATTTGGGTGGGTTTTAAAAACGCGGTGATTTATTCCGTTGTTTTTACTATCGTATCTGTCTTTGTAACGTTGTTGGCAGCATACCCTATGTCGCGGAATGATTTTAAAGGTAAAGGATTTTTCAACGTCATTTTCATTATTACGATGTTTTTCGGCGGCGGGCTGATTCCTACATACTTGCTGGTCAGCAATTTGGGGCTTTTAGATAGTATGTGGGCAGTCATTTTACCCGGGGCATTTAGCGTATGGAATATGATTATTGCCAGAACTTATTATCGTGGAATCCCTGGGGAGCTTCGGGAGGCTGCTGAGGTGGATGGAGCCAATGAAATATTGTATTTTTTCAAAATACTTATTCCAGTTTGTACACCTGTGATCGCGGTACTGGCGCTCTGGCAGTTTGTCGCTATGTGGAACAGTTATTTTGACGCGATGATCTATTTGAATGATTCCGCAAAGCAGCCGCTTCAGCTTGTGTTAAGGTCCATATTAATCCAGAATCAGCCGGAATCCGGGATGATTTCAGATATGCAGAGTACGGCGGAACGTGCTCAGTTAGCGGAGCTTTTAAAATATGCGACGATTATCATATCGAGCCTGCCTCTTCTGGTGATGTATCCGTTTTTTCAGAAATATTTCAGCTCAGGCATTATGATGGGTTCGATTAAAGGATAAAAAAATTAAAAAATATGAATGATAAAGGAGAATGTGATTATGTGGAATAAGAATGTGAAACGCGCGGCAGCCGCCGCCCTGGCAGCATGTACGGTGTTTTCGGTGACAGCCTGCTCTGGTTCGGGAGCAACATTAAATGACGGGGAATTTAAAGAGGTTGATAAGTCGGAGCTGGAATTTCCTCTTGCGGAAACGGCGACACTGACAGGAATGATCAGTTATCCGGCCAACACAGAGTCCGAGCCAAATAACCGGACAATTTTTAAAAGGCTTCAGGAAGAAACGAACGTACAGATCGAATGGACGGCAATTCAGGCGGATCAGTGGGCTGATAAGATTTCTCTGGCAATGGCAAACTCAAAAGAATTAAAAGATTTTGTTTTTTCTGCCGGGTTTAGCGACAGCGACCTTTTAAAATATGCTGATCAGGGAGTTATTATTGCGTTAGAGGAGTATATCGACGCATATATGCCTAATTTGAAAGCAATTTTTGATAAGTACCCGGAATATGAAAAAATGTGCATGGACAGTGAGGGCCATATTTGGGGGCTGCCGTGGATTGAACAGCTTGGATCGGATAAAACAGCGATTCAGACTGTGGGAAATATGAGCTTCATTAATAAAAAGTGGCTGGACTTTCTGGGATTGGAAATTCCGGAAACGGTAGACGAATTTGAGGATGTTCTGATCGCTTTTCGTGACCATGCGTCAGAATTGCAGGCAGAGTTTAACATTGAGGGAAGCATTATCCCAATGTCTTGTATTGTAAATGACGGAGATCAGGACCCATGTATTTTGATTAATGGCTTTGGCGAAGGCTATGGTGATGCGGATAAGGCAAGACATATCGCTGTTACTGACGATCTTAAGGTTGTATGCGCCGCCACCTCCATGGGATTTAAGGACGGTATCGCATGGCTTCATTCCTTGTATGAGCAGAATCTTATTGACCCGGAAGCCTTTACACAGGAATGGTCAACCTATGTTTCCAAAGGAAAATCCGGACGCTACGGTGTATGCTTTAGTTGGGATGTCGCTAATATTGATAATCTCGAAGACTGGGTTCC
>JAGZDD010000223.1 GCA_018369015.1 Clostridiales bacterium
CAACTCGCACTCATACCGTCTTGTCGGCAAATGTCCGCGCATCCGGACAAGCGAGCTTGCCCGGATGTGCGTCCGCTTGCCGAGCTTTCATAGTAAATAGGAGTGAAATTAATGAAATTAATGGAAAAAATCCTGGGAACACACAGTGAGCGGGAACTCAAGCGTGTGTATCCCCTGGTTGACAAAATTGAAGCCTTGGGGCCAGATATAAAAAAGCTGTCTGACGAAGAACTCCGGGCGAAAACACAGGAATTTAAAGAACGATTAGGCAAGGGAGAAATTCTGGATGATCTTTTGCCGGAAGCTTTTGCTGTTGTCCGTGAGGCGGCCGAGCGCGTGCTTGGCATGCGCCACTATAGGGTACAGCTTATCGGCGGAATTATTCTTCATCAGGGCCGTATCTCGGAAATGCGTACTGGTGAAGGTAAAACTCTTGTGTCAACATTACCTGCCTATCTCAACGCTCTGGAAGGCAAAGGCGTCCATATTGTTACAGTCAACGATTACCTGGCAAAGCGTGACGCTGAGTGGATGGGGTCTGTCCACGAATTTTTGGGCCTTACGGTCGGCGTGATTTTAAACAGTATGACGCCGGAAGAACGCCGGCAGGCATATAGCTGTGACATAACCTATGCCACAAACAATGAGCTTGGCTTCGACTATCTGAGAGATAATATGGTTATTTACAAAGAACGCCTTGTTCAGAGAGATCTTCATTATGCCATTATCGATGAGGTGGACTCTGTATTAATCGATGAAGCCCGTACGCCGCTGATTATTTCCGGTCAGAGCGGCAAATCTACAGAGCTTTACCGTGTCTGCGATATTTTGGCGCGGCAGATGGAGCGGGGTGAGGCCAGCGGTGAGATGACAAAAATGACCGCGATTATGGGCGAAGAGATTACAGAAACCGGCGATTTTATTGTCAATGAAAAGGAAAAGACAATTAACCTTACAGAGGACGGCGTTCATAAAGTTGAAAAGTTTTTCCATATAGAAAACCTTGCCGACCCGGAAAATCTGGAAATCCAGCACAACATCATACTGGCGCTGCGCGCCCACAATCTGATGTTCCGTGATAAAGATTATGTTGTCAAGGATGACGAGGTTCTTATTGTCGATGAATTTACCGGACGTATTATGCCCGGGCGCCGCTATTCCGACGGCCTTCACCAGGCCATTGAGGCAAAAGAGGGCGTGAAGGTGAAGCGGGAAAGCAAAACGCTGGCGACCATCACCTTCCAGAACTTCTTTAATAAATATAAGAAAAAATGTGGTATGACAGGTACTGCGCTTACGGAGGAAAAGGAATTTAGGGATATTTATGGAATGGACGTTATTGAAATTCCTACAAATAAACCGGTCATCCGTAAAGATCATCACGACGCGGTTTACAAGACCCATAAGGAAAAAATCAGTGCGGTTATCGATGCCATTGCAGCTTGCCATGAGAAGGGTCAGCCGGTGCTTGTAGGTACGATTACCATTGAGGCGTCGGAGGAAATCAGCGCCCTTCTTAAAAAGCGCGGAGTGCCTCACAAAGTGCTCAATGCGAAATTCCATGAAATGGAAGCTGAGATTGTTGCCCAGGCAGGCCAGTATGGCGCAGTAACGATTGCGACTAATATGGCCGGCCGTGGTACGGATATTAAGCTTGGCGAGGGTGTTGCCGACGCTGGCGGCCTTATGATTATCGGAACAGAGCGCCATGAATCCCGCCGTATTGATAATCAGCTCCGCGGGCGTGCCGGACGTCAGGGAGACCCTGGTGAATCCCGCTTTTATATTTCTCTTGAGGACGACCTGATGCGTTTGTTTGGTTCAGAGCGTCTGATGAATATTTTTAATTCTCTTGGTTTTCCTGAAGGCGAAGCGATTGAACATAAGATGCTGACTTCGGCCGTGGAAAAGGCTCAGATGAAGATTGAGTCCAATAACTATGGTATTCGTAAAAACCTTCTGGATTATGATGAGGTTATGAATGAACAGCGCGAGATCATTTATGCTGAGCGCCGTAAGGTATTAGACGGCGAAAGTATGCGGGGCGTTGTTATAAAAATGATTGGCGACACGGTGAAGGAGGCTGCGGATAAGGTTATCCATGATTCCACGCCGTCCGACCAGTGGGATATTGCCGAGCTTAACAATGTGCTTTTGCCGATGATTCCGATAGAAGCTCTTGACACCGATAAGAGCAGCTATGAAGGAATGACAAAAGATAAGCTGGTGGAAAATATCAAAGAAAAGGCAGTTGCCCTTTATGAGACAAAAGAAAAGGAATTTCCTGAGCTTGAACATTTAAGAGAGCTTGAGCGGGTTGTTCTTTTGAGGGTGATTGACCGTAAATGGATGGATCATATCGACGATATGGACCAGCTCCGCCAGGGAATCGGTCTCCAGGCTTTAGGCCAGAGAGATCCTCTCGTGGAATATAAGTTTGCCGGATATGATATGTTTGATGAGCTGATCGCAGGCATTTCCAGGGAAACCGTAACCGTGCTTATGCATGTGCGTATCGAGCAGAAGGCAGAGCGTGAAGAGGTTGCCAAGGTGACGGGAACAAACCGGGATACATCTGCGGCGAAGGCTCCTGTGCGCCGCAGTGCGGATAAGGTTTATCCAAATGATCCGTGTCCATGCGGCAGCGGCAAAAAATACAAACAGTGCTGCGGACGGAACAAATAGTCTGGCTTTTGCGCGATACGCCGGTCAGGCGCCCGCCGTGCTTGCACGGGCGGGCATCTGACCGGCAACGGTCATCGAGCGGCAAAGCCGCGAGATGATCGGAGTATCGCAGTAATCGGATAGGGGGAGGAATCTTCCCCTATCCGATCCTGTAACGGTACCGTGAACTGTTTGGAAAATTGAACGGTTACATGGCCGCTGCTATATATTAAATCTTCGTGCCGTCCTGCGGCGGTACTATTAGAAAAGAAAGAGGTGATTTTAGTGGTTGAATTAGATCAGTTTAAATTTACACTGGGCAACTATTCGCAGCCTCTAATTGAAGTGAGGGATTCACTTTAACTTAGCTGCAAAGGAAGCTCGTATTCAGGAGTTGAATAATATTATGGAGGAACCTGGTTTTTGGGATAATCCTGATAAATCTCAGGAGGCTATGAAGGAGCTTAAAAACCTCAAAGATACTGTGGACAAATATTATCAGCTCGAACAGTCCTATGAGGATGTGGAAACAATGATCGAGATGGGCTATGAGGAAAATGACGAAAGCCTGATTCCTGAAATCCGGGAAATGCTCGATACATTTGTTGAGGAATTTGAAACTTTAAAAATTTCTACGCTCCTTTCGGGAGAATACGATAATAACAATGCAATTCTTACCCTTCATGCCGGAGCCGGCGGAACCGAGGCGTGCGACTGGACGAGTATGCTTTTCCGTATGTACAGCCGGTGGGCGGAGCAGCACGGCTTTTCGTCCGAGGTACTTGATTATCTCGACGGCGACGAGGCCGGGATCAAGAGTGTGACGATTCAGATTAATGGCGAAAATGCGTACGGTTATCTTAAGTCAGAGCGGGGCGTTCACCGTCTTGTGCGTATTTCCCCGTTTAACGCCAACGGCAAGCGCCAGACCTCCTTTGCCTCCTGCGATGTTATGCCGGATATTGAAGAAGATTTAGATGTGGAAATCAATGAAGACGATTTGCGCATTGATACCTATCGTTCCAGCGGCGCTGGCGGACAGCATGTCAATAAGACGTCATCAGCGATACGTATTACCCATTTGCCTACGGGAATTGTCGTACAGTGCCAAAATGAGCGTTCCCAGTTCCAAAATAAGGACAAGGCCATGCAGATGTTAAAGGCAAAGCTGTACATGCTTAAACAGCAGGAAAATATGGAAAAGATTTCCGGAATCCGCGGTGAGATTTCCGAAAATGGTTTTGGAAGCCAGATCCGTTCCTATGTTATGCAGCCCTACAAGCTTGTAAAAGATCATCGGACAAACACAGAGGTTGCCAATGTGGACAGCGTGATGGATGGGAATATTGACCCATTTATAAATGCCTATCTGAAATGGGTCAATACCCAGCCGGAAGAAGAAAATTAAGCAACTATTCAGCCGTGCGGCTGAATAGTTACTAAACTAACACACAGGGAGCTCCGAAGCTTAAGGGGCTCCTTTTTCTTTATCTCTCTGTTTTTTGTTTAAGGAGGCTTAAAACAGGAGTAGACAGGAGAATGAATATGGACTTAAATAAAATTTTGGAAAATTTTATTGCAAAATATTTTGAGAAAAAATTGATGCCGGAAATCAGGGAAACGGCCTGCCGGCTGAACCGTCAGTATGGCGGCAGGCAGAGCGCGGCACAGGATACTGGCAGCGCCGGGCAGGCTTTTGGGCCTTTGGTCTGCGGAAAGGATTATTATGTCAACTGCTTTGGGTTTCAGACATCATTTATGATGCGCTATATGCTTATGGCCTTTGGTGCTGTATGTCTGCTCCTTTTGGCTGTGGCTGCAGTGGTGAACAGGGAGGCACTGGAGGGCGTCAAAATTTTCGGAACCTTTTTCATATTGTGTTTCATCCTCTGGCTGGTCAGCAAAAAACAGAGCGGTTTTATTGTTTACGGGCCAAAGTGGATTTATATTGACCGTCCGGGGAAAAAACAGGAATTTTCTTTTGAAACACTTAAAAAAATGAGGGTTGTTAAAAAACTTACCCTTGTATTTGAAAGCGCAGAATGTGTCATTCCCTTAGAGGGCGTACAATATATGGATTTTATGGCATTTATGGAGAAAAATTATCCAAAGGCTGTTAAAGCAGTGCCAAAGGACGTTTATGATAAAGCTATGCGTAAGCATGCGGCATCCTGGGGAAACCGCATGTAGTCCGGCTGGCCCGGCTTTGGCTCGCACTCATACCGTCTTGTCGTCAAATGTCCGCGCATCCGGCCAAGTGAGCTTGCCCGTCTGTGCGGACACTTGCCGAGCTTTCATAGTAAACTTTCATGCCGCGCTACGCGCGGCTCCACCACGGATGAAAGCCAGGATTGCTCCGTGCCTGCGGCACTCTCGCAATCCTGCCCCAAGGTATGTCTACGTTCCACTCCGGTCGGCGCTAAACGCGTGTCGCAGGCACGCAGCGCCGGACTTTCCGCTGCCTACGGCAGGTCTACGCTTCGCTCCGGTCGTTGCTAGACGCGTGGTCTACGCTCCGCTTCGGTCGTTGCT
>JAGZDD010000224.1 GCA_018369015.1 Clostridiales bacterium
TATTTTTCCAAGGTCATTGCGGCCCAAATCGACAAGCATATTGTGTTCCGCCCGCTCCTTTTCGTCGGCCAGCAGTTCTCTTGAAAGCCTTTCGTCCTCAGCCGCGTCCTTCCCGCGCGGCCGCGTTCCGGCCAAAGGAAATGTGTACAGCTTTCCATTTTCCAATTTCACAAGAGTTTCCGGAGACGCTCCCGCAAGCTCAATCGAATCGCTTGAAAAATAGAACATATAAGGCGAAGGATTGGTTGTCCTAAGCACCCGGTAAGCATCAAACAGGCTTCCTGACGCTTTTACCTCCATGGGGTCTGACAAAACCACCTGAAAAATATCCCCCTCATGGATATAATGTTTGGCCCGCGCGACCATAGAGCAAAACTGTTCCTCAGAAAAAACAGGCGTAAGCGCCCCTTCCATAAAAAGCGGCTTAAAATAGGCCTTCGCCCCGCTTTCTAATAATTTTTCCATACCGTCCAGAGCCGCCATAGCTTCCTTATAGGATTCTTCCAGCTTCGCCGTATTCACTCCGGCAATAAGGATTATTTTCTGGCGGTAATGGTCAAAAGCAATGACTTTATCAAAAAGCATTAAGTCTACATCACAAAAGTCTCCTCTTTCATCAAAAAGCTTTTTCAGCGCAGGTTCGCCATACTGGATATATTCATAGGAAAAATACCCTACAAGCCCTCCGGTAAATGGCGGAAGCTCCTTAAGCGCCGGACTGTCCTTTGGCCCCGGGCTTTTATACGCCTTAAGTATTTTTTGAATCATAGCTCCCGGATGGCTAACGTCAAATTCCCCCTCCTTCATTCCCAAAGGGGCATTTACTGCACTTCCTATCAGCCTCAGGCGCCCGTTCGTGCAAGTCAGCTCCACCGTCGGGTCATATCCCAAAAAAGTGTAGCGCCCCCATCTCTGATGGCTGTCCGCGCTTTCGAGTAAATAGCAATGGGTACTTGCCGCCCTTAATGTACGCATGACTTCCACCGGTGTAAATCTGTCGCTAAGCAGCTCCCGATATACCGGAATCCTCCGGTAAGCTCCCGTCCTTGCCAAATGCCTTATTTCATCATAATCTGGTTTCATCATTAGCCCTCCTAACAAATAGCTTTTCTATAAAGGAACAGAGAGTTCCTCTCTTCAAACTCCAGCACCGGGTGCGGCCGCTTTAGCGACAAATTTCTGCTCTGTACGAACGCGCCTCCCGCAATCCTGCCCCAAAGTATTCGCACTTTCCGTTGCCTGGCGGCAGGTCTCCGCTCCGCTTCGATCGTTGCTGGACAAGCGCCACCGGCGCTTAGCAACGTGCTCATACTTTGTGGTTATCAAATGTGCAGGCACAGGGTCAAGTAAACTTGCCCCTGTGTCTGCCTACTTGATAACTTTCATAGTAAACTTTCATGCCGCGCTTTACGTTTCGCCTACGGCGTAACTCGCACTCATACCGTCTTGTCGGCAAATGTCCGCGCATCCGGACAAGCGAGCTTGCCCGGATGTGCGTCCGCTTGCCGAGCTTTCATAGTAAATAAAAAATCCGCCCCTGACACAAAACCTTAAGGGTTCCATGTCAAGGACGGATAAAATTACTTTTAACAAAAATATAAAAATTCCGCGGTGCCACCTTGATTTACGAATGGGTTCGTACACTCTGCAGGATACAATCATATCCCCGGCAACTGACGTATGCCTTACGTCGCAGAATACTTGAAAGCTGACTCTCGTTCACTGCGCCCTCAGCGGTCCATTTGGCAGCCTGCATTTCCACCCGGCTCTCACCTTCCCGGACTCTCTGTGCGCGCACAACTGCTTTGATCTCCGCTTCAACGGTTTATCATATTAAATTTTTACTGATTATATAACACAATATTTTGAATGTCAATATATTTCACAAAAAAAACGTAAAATCGTGTAACTATCTTTACTGTTCACAGCCTGACTAATCACTCGCTGATTAGCCAGGCCTGACAGTGATTCAGGAATGAGCAGGCTTCTTTTGCGCGAAGCAATGAGCCAAACCGGGGAGCTTGCTCACCAGCTTGGCGACTGCCGCGACCCGTTGAAGCGAAGCGTCAACGGGTGCGCAGCAAAACTCTAAATAAGCCTGACAAGTTACTATTCTCGGCAAAGCCGTGAATAGTAACAACTATTCAGCCATGCGGCTGAGGGAACAAACTTTGGCGCAAGACGTCCGGTGGACGTCTGCTCTGCGCCGACCGGAGCACAGCGTAAACCGCAAGCTTGATTATACATGATTTTTACCATTCTCAAACTTTAAGCTGAAAATATTGGCCAATTTCCTTCATCCGCTGTGACTGAGCTACATGGAATGGACAGCGCAAGTCACAGTGGCCGCAGGAAATGCAGTCCTGCGCGTTTTTCTCCAGGCTTGCATAATGTTTGGCCGCCAATGAATCCCCGGCTAATGCCAGATCATAGTACTTATTAATAAGCCCCACATCAAGCCCTGCCGGACATGGCTGGCAATGGTTACAATAGACACAGCGGCCTAAAGCTTTCGCGGGCGCGAAGGTTCCAAGAATCGAATAATCTTTTTCCTCCAATGGGGCATTAATAAATCCAAGAATATTTTTCAGATCCTCCAAATCCCTGACTCCGGGCAGCACTGTCACAACCCCTGGCTTGTCCAAAGCATACTGAATACATTGATATCTTGTCAGCGCACGGCCAAAAGGCGATGTCTTTTCGTCAAGGAGCTGGCCGCCGCCAAAAGCTTTCATCACAGAAATGCCAACGCCCCTGGCCTCGCACCGGCGGTAAAGCTCCGACCGTTCCTCCTCGCTCCCAATAGCATATTCACCATGCCGGTAATCATACGCCGGATTTATGCTAAACATAACCATATCAATTAAGTCTGTATCTAAGTACTTATGGACAATCTCCGGGGTATGGGAAGACAGGCCAATATGGCGCACAACGCCGTCCTTCTTTAGCTGTTGAAGATAATCCAGTGTTCCATGAGCCTTGAAAGCCTTCAAATCCGCCGTTTCATCAATGCAATGGATAAATCCAAAATCAATATAATCGGTTTTTAAATTGGTAAGCTGCCAGTCTACAGAACGCTTAATCTTTTCCAAATCTAATGTCCATCCGTATTTTCCGCTTTCATATTCCGCGCCGAAATGAATCTGAAGATACACATTGCTGCGCTGTTTCAAAACGGCTCTGCCGTAAGCGGCAAAAGGCGCTGCGTCTGCGGACGCCATGTCAAAATAGTTGACGCCATTTTCCAGCGCATAAGTCACTGTTCTTTCAATTTCATAATCTCCTGCTGCTCCTATAGAACTGCTGCCAAGCCCAAGAATACTGATATTCTCCCCGCCTCTTTTTAACTTTCGGTATTCCATATAATTCCTCCTCATATCCAAAATTAAGTATCTCCTTCTGAACTGTAAAAGCTCCGGCCAAAAAAGCCAAACGGTTCGCCGGAGCTTATAATAATACCTAAAGTTTACTTGAGGTCAAGTATTTTACTGAAAAACTGTACAAAAACGTACCCAATCGTTACTCTTCACAGTCATCCGCAAACTCACCCGTTCAGCCAGGTGATTCATCGAGCTGATATACGGCAAATATGGCATTGCCGTTTAGGTGGCTGAACACTTATGTTAAAATGTATAAACCATTACACAAGCCCTGCAAATTATGCTAGAATAGAAATTAGTATACTGTCTGGTTCGTTTAGAAACGCTATACTTGTTTAACACGCCGGGAATTTTCCCGCTGCGCCAAAGAATACACACTATAAAGTAAATATGCCGCGCAAAACGCGGCTCCATCACAAAAATACACGGAGGGAAAAATAATGAACCGCTGTGCCTGGTGCTTAATCAACGAAAAAATGACCCATTACCACGATGAGGAATGGGGCGTAATGCTTAAAGATGACCAAAAACAATTTGAATTTTTAATGCTGGAGGTCATGCAGTGCGGTCTTAACTGGAATATGATGATTCAAAAACGGGAAATATTCCGACAATGCTTTGACAATTTCGATTACAAAAAAATTGCCGGCTATAATGAAACAGATATTGAACGAATCCTTTCCACCCCCGGAATGATCCGTTCACCCCGAAAAATTATGGCCATTATCCATAATGCCCGGCGCTTTATGGATGTACAACAGGAATTTGGCTCCTTTTGCAGCTATCTGGAAGGTTTCTCCCACGGAAAAATGCTTGTCTATAAAAATCATTGGCATGGAAATATGCCGGCTAAAAATGATCTTTCCGATACAATCAGTGCTGATTTGAAAAAACGGGGATTTAAATATCTTGGTTCAGTAACGGTTTACTCTCACCTTCAGGCCTGCGGAATCATCAACGACCATGAGCCGGAATGTTTTTGCTACACAAAGCTGTGTCAAAAATTCCCCGTTGTTTTTCTTGATAAATAAAAACTGCTGTGCTAGAATAGTTTACCATGAAAGCCCCGGACGGCGGCTGTGAGCCAGGACGTGCTTGCACGCAATGGCTCATAGCCATCGGAGGGGCGAGGTGGTATGAGTGCGGTTACACCGCAGGAGGAACGTAGATATACCACCTGTGATTGCAAAAGTGCGCAGCATGGAGCAATCAGTTATATGCCAAACGCCGCCCTGCGGCGCATCCTTTTTATATTCAGGAGGAAAATTCTTATGAAAACATCGGACTTTTATTTCGACCTGCCCCAGGAGCTTATCGCCCAGGATCCCCTTACAGACCGCTCCGGTTCCCGGCTCATGGTGCTAAACCGCCAGACAGGGGAGGTTTCCCATCATATATTTAAAGAAGTTATTGACTTTTTAAACCCCGGCGACTGCCTTGTTGTAAATAATACAAAGGTAATTCCGGCCAGGCTGCACGGCGTCAAGGAAGACACCGGCGCCCATGTGGAGGTACTTCTCTTAAAGCGTCTTAAAAACGATGTTTGGGAAACCCTTGTAAAGCCAGGCAAAAAGCTGCGCCCCGGCGCAAAAATCTCCTTTGGAGACGGACTTTTGAGGGCAGAAGTGCTTGATATTGTCGATGAAGGCAACCGCCGCATTCATTTTATTTACGATGGTATTTTTGAAGAAATTCTTGACCGTCTTGGGGAAATGCCCCTGCCGCCTTACATTACCCACAAGCTCGAAGATAAAAACCGCTATC
>JAGZDD010000225.1 GCA_018369015.1 Clostridiales bacterium
TTGTCATGGCCTGCGGCCTCCTGCTCTTTTTTTCTGTTGTCTGGTTTGCCGGATATGGAAAAATTGAACGCCGCCTTGCTTATGACAGTGCCAAAACGCCGCAGGAGGAAGTTCTTGACAGGAAAGAAGGCGAAGGTGGGGAGAAAGCGTTAAAAGCAGACGGCAGGAATGGGAGAGCAGCGTCTTTGCCGCGGCTGGTGATTCAAAGCGGCCTGGCCGGTATTTTGCTTCCGGTGATGGCTCACGGAATTTTAAAGGACGGTATGACCCAGTGGGTTCCTACATATATCTATGAAAATTTTAATGTGACCGCCTCCTTTTCTGTGATGATCACAATGCTTTTGCCCGTCATTAATTTGTCAGGAGCATATATGGCCCGCTACGCTATAAAAAAGACAAAAGCCCCGGAAGTCAAAGTTTCATCGATCTTCTGGAATATTGCAGTTGTGGCCCTTGTACTGCTGATGACTTTAGGGAAAATGAATGTTATTTTAACTGCTCTGTTTTTTGCCGTCATAACGTCAGTTATGATGGCGATTAATATATTATATATTAATTTTATACCTTTGTATTTTGACAAATATCAAAAAGTTTCGACGATTTCCGGCTTTTTAAATGCGGCGGCATATGTGGGAAGCGCTATTTCCACATTTGCCATTGGTATTATGGTTGAGCGGGCCGGATGGAATGTGACAATGGTAAGCTGGATAATTATTGGGGTGGTTTCTCTGGCTGTTTGTATTTTTAAGCGCCGCCAGAAATTTTAATGCGGCCATACGATTAGCATGGCTGAATACATGATAAAAGAAGATTACATCTTTTTCAAAATAGTTACATGCATTGTTATATAACATGCCGCGCCGCTGATAAAATTAGAAATTGGTTCGGCAAGAAAGACGCCGTTGGCGCCAAGTCCGGCAATATTTGGAAGAATGAGGGCCAGGGGAACGACGATGATGACCTTGCGCAGGGTGGAAAAGAAAATTGCCTGTTTTGACTTTCCAAGGGCAACAAAGGTAAATTGCCCGGAAAATTGAAAGGCTGCCATAAAAAGCCCGAAAAAGTAGATATTCATGGCGCCAACGCCTGCTTTTAGCATGGTGCCGTCGCTGTTAAACAGCCGGATAAAGGCTTCCGGGAAAAGGAGAATGACGGCCCAGGCGGCAAGGGCGAAGATAAGGCAGGCCATGGTCATAAAGCGGATACTGCTCTTAACACGGTCAAATTTTTTTGCTCCGTAATTGTAACCGATGACCGGCTGAGCGCCGCCTGTAAGGCCGGTCAGAGGCAGGTATACAACCTCGCGGATGGATGTGAGCACGGTCATTATCCCGATGTACAAATCCGTGCCGTGCCAGGCAAGGGATATATTACATACAATCTGGACAATACCGGTAGATATGTACATGACGAAACCGGACAGGCCAAGGGAGATAATTTCTTTTAAAATAGGCAGAGAAATTTTTGCGGACGCGCGGCTTAAGCGCAGCAGAGCCTTTTTTCCGGTTAGAAAACGCAGTACCCATAGAGCAGAAACGCCCTGGGAGATCACTGTAGCTAAGGCCGCACCCTGGACGCCCATATTCAGTATAAAAATAAACAGCGGGTCGAGAAGGATATTAAGAGCTGCGCCAATAAGCACTGTGGCCATTCCGGTTTTTCCGAATCCCTGGGAGTTAATAAAACTGTTCATGCCAAGGCTGACCATAACAAACAGAGTGCCGGCCACATAGATTGTCAGGTAGGCGCTGGCATAGGAAAACGTCTGGGAGCTTGCGCCGAAAAGATAGAGGAGCGGTTTTTGAAAAATTTCAAAAAATAATGTAAGAATTACACCGCTTAAAAGGAGCATGGAAAAGGATGTTCCCATAATCGTTTCAGCTCTTTTTTGCTGATGGGCGCCCCGGGCAATGGAACACAGCGGCGCCCCGCCCATGCCAAAAAGATTGGCAAAGGCAGTAATCATTGTAATTACCGGAAGGGCAAGCCCTACACCGGTAAGGGCATTTGTGGAGCTTTCTGGAATATGGCCGATGTAAATGCGGTCGACGATATTATATAAAACATTAATAAGCTGGGCCAGGGTCATGGGGATGGCCATATTGACAATATTTTTCCATGGGCTTCCCTGGCTGAAATCATTTTTTTTATTCATAAGGCATAATCTCCTCCTTGCTGTAGGTAATGTGGCAGCCCAGCCCGTTAAACTGTTACTAACCTACAGATATTATATCTGCATATGCCTTGACAAGGAATCTTTCGTTTGTTTACAATAGTATAAACAATAGGTTCATACAGGAGGAAAAGCGATGTTGGATGAAGGGATAAAAGTTTTTTTGACAGTAGCTCAGACGCGGAGCTTTAATCAGGCGGCTGTGAAGCTTTTTATTTCACCGACGGCAGTAATGAAGCGGATAAACCAGTTAGAGAACCAGATAGGGGTGAAGCTTTTTGAACGGACGAGGCATGGAGTTTGTTTGACCGCGGCAGGTGAAGTTTTTTGCCGGGAGATGGAACGTCTCTCAGAAGAGATGAACAGGGCGCTTTTAAAAACGCTTAAGGAGGCCGGGAAAGCTCCCTGCATTGTCCGTGTGGGCAACTCCCTCAGGCACCCGTGCGGTCAGCTTTTGAACTTCTGGAACAGGATTAGCGGGGATTATCCACAATTTAAGGTAAAGATTGTGGAATGTCGTGATGACATGTCAATGGGAGCGAGGGCGTACGAAGCGGTTGGCAGAGATTTTGACATACTTGCGGGAGCCTACGATGAGAAAGCAGAGAGCTTTAATTTCAGCGTGCTGCCTATGGGAAAATGCCACTTTTGTATCGCTGTACCCATAGGCCATCCTTTTTACGGCCGACGTCAGCTTTTGGCAAAGGAGCTGTCCGGGGAAAAGCTTTTGATAACAAAATCTGGCAACAGCCCGTGTTTTGATTCAATGAAAGCAGATATATGCCGGCGTTTTCCCGGGATTCAGATGATTGAATATCAGCCCCATTATGATATAGAAATCTTTAACCAGTGCGAAATTTCCGGGATTCCTCTCGTATCCTTAGACATATGGTCGCACATTCACCCCGCGCTTGGCACCATCCCTGTGGATTGGGATTATACAATACCTTACGGGGTGATGTACCCGAAAAACCCGTCGGAGAGTACAAGGCGGTTTATGGAACTATTGAGACAAGAATATCTGTTATAGTAAATTTCAGCCGCGGCGCCGCGCGCTGCATGGCAGGCAAATTAAAGGAAACAATGGCGTTTTTTGTAAAGGTCGTGTATAATAAATCTGATAATTGTTTGAGAGGATTTATGTTTGGAGGAATCTCTATGATATGTATAAAATGCGGAGCAAAAATACCGGATGAATCCGAGGCAGCTTTTTGCCCGAAATGCAAAGCGCCGCTGAACAATAATCCTTCCGTATCCGATGACACAAAAGTGGACTGGAAGGATTCCTTTGCAGATACGGCAGGCAAAACGATGATCCTGCCCGATTTTGGGGAAGGCACACCGCTGCCCGGCGGTTCTTCCGGCGAAAAAAAACATGCGGCTTCTGGGGCGGCAGCCGATACAACGATGAGGACCAATCCGCAGATGGAATTTTCACCGGAGGATTTTAAAAAGTTTGATCATTTTGATATTTATGGAAGCGACCCTTATGGTATAGAAATGCCAGGGCAGCCTGTAACGACGGAAAAACATGCTGGGATTGGCGGCGACCGTACCGTTGTTTTAGAAAATAGTGAGGCGTACAGAAACGGCCCGAAAGCGGGGGAACGCACCGGAGAATATGGCGGCGACCAGGAAAATTTAGATAGTGATGGCGGCTATGGCAGCGGTCGGGAGGTATTGGATAGCGCCGGAGGATATGGCGGCCGCCGCGAAAGTTCAGAGAGCCGCAGGAGGCATGACGCGCCGATAAGGCCGGCCAAAGAGAAATATTTCCCCAATGGGTTCCTTCAGGAACACCCGGATGTGGAGCGGCCAAGAAGAAAGCACAGGATTGGCGCTTTGGATATTCTTATTTTGCTGTTAGGAACGGCGGCGGTTGGCCTGTGTGCAATGATTTTTAAAACATCGGATGGCTTAACGCTGATCCGGCAGTTTTTTGCCGGAGATATGAATTTGCTCCTTGATAATATGAATGATATTACTTATTTTTCCCATAACCTGGATGTTACGTGGCGCCTTTATTATGAGGTTGCCGCTATAGTGATCATTACAGTGATTGTAGCAGCGGCATTGATCGTACTGCACAGTTTTGTAAAAAACCAGGGGCTTGGCATATTAAAGGCTGTAGTCCTTCTCATTACAGGCGTTGGTATGGCGGTGCTTGGCGCCGGATACTGCGCGTATTATCTGCTGACTGTCAGAAACACAGCGGCGGCGCTTGGCGGCGGCTCCCTTGGTCTTGTGACCATTGCCGGCGTCGGAGTAGCTGTGGCAGCTGTCCTATGGTTTATTTATATGTGTATCTGGGGCTTTACTTCGTTTTTCAAGGATTTCCATGTGGCTTCCATGGCTCTGCTGGCTCTGGGCTTTGTCTTTGCCTTTTTGCTTATGGCCTTTAATCTGTTTGCGTCCTATAAAGTGTGCCATAATATAATGCCTGCGGACGCTGTGTATGAGATTATGAGTACTCCGGCAATGATCGCGCTGTTTATGGTACTGTCACTGTTGGCGAGTCTAGAGGATTATATGGCTAAAAGAGATATTGAAGAATAAAAAAGAGTGTTGAAGAATAAAAAACTCTTGAAATTTTTTCAAAATCCGTGTATACTAATAAACGGTTGGCTAACGTAGCTCAGTCGGTAGAGCAGCTGATTCGTAATCAGCAGGTCGCGTGTTCAAGTCACGTCGTTAGCTTATGAGGCTCCGAGATTGTTTTCGGGGCCATTTTATTTACTATGAAAGCTCGGCAAGCGGACGCACAGACGGGCAAGCTTGCTTGGCCGGATGCGCGGACATTTGCCGACAAGACGGTATGAGTGCGAGTTGCGCCGTAGGCGAAACGTAAAGCACGGCGCTGCGTGCCTGCGTTGCTAAGCGCC
>JAGZDD010000226.1 GCA_018369015.1 Clostridiales bacterium
GGTCCGTGCCTACGGCACTCCCACAATCCTGCCCCAAGGTATTCGGACTTTCCGCTGCCTACGGCAGCCCGTCCTCATACCTTGGGGTTATCAAATGTGCATACGCAGGGGCAAGTAAACTTGCCCCTGCGCCTGCCCACTTGATAGCTTTCATAGTAATTTAACTTTATCATTCCCTGACAAATTTCGCAAGCACTTCATCGAACTGTCATACTTTCACAACAGACTAGCCTCAAAAAGTACGCATAAACCGGACAACCTATGGCATACTATATTTATGAAGAAAAATTTTATTCTTTGTGGTCTTACAGGTTGGTGTATGGAAGTATTATGGACGGGATTGCACTCCATAATGTCACGTGACCCCAAGCTGACCTGTAAGACTTCTGTCTGGATGTTCCCAATCTATGGCATGGCGGCCCTTTTACGCCCCATCAGCAGACATTTACAAGGCAAAAATTTTATGCTGCGGGGAGGTATATATACATTATGCATTTTTGCCACAGAGTTTACTACAGGTTCCATTTTAAAAAAATATCATGTCTGTCCATGGGATTACAGCGGCCAGAAAGCCAATGTGAAGGGATTAATTAATTTAGCCTATACGCCTCTTTGGTTTGGCGCCGGGCTCTTTTTCGAGCATTTGCTCACTAAGGAGATCGGATAGGGGAAGAGTTTCTTCCCCTATCCGATCCGGCACGCAACACCGATGAACGTTGCCCACCGGCTGCCCGCTCGTGCAAGCACGGCGGCCGCCCTCCGGGCTTATCGCGTAAAAAACAGCCTCCTGCACCTTGGTACCAGGAGGCTGTCCTTTATTTTCACGGGCAACGGGCCAAAGTCAAGCTCGCTTGACTTTGACGGCTGCCGCGAGGAGCTTCACCGCAATGCGTACTTTCACGCAGCTAACGCTGCAAAACGCCTCAACCGCATGGCTGAACAGCTGCAAAAATCATAAAATTTTTTTCTTTTTAAAGACAATAATACATATAATAATAACAAGAAGACATAGTGCTATAATTACCGGGTATCCACGCTCAAGCTCCGGCATATTTTTGAAGTTCATCCCGTACCAGCTTGTAATTAATGTCAAAGGGAGAAAAATCGTGGAAATAATCGTCAAAAACTGCATATTATTGTTCTGCTTGGCATCAACCTGGGCCTGATAAGCGTCTGACACCTGTTTGGCATAATCAATGAGATGAACGGTACGGCCCATAAGCCGGTCAGCCCGGTCCGTAAGTGTTCCAAAATACTTCAACTGTTTTTTGGCAAAAAAGCGGTTTTCATTTTCCTCAAAGGCTTTTCCCATATCTACAAGCTGCTCGTAATAACTTCGCAAAATAAGGAGCTGGCGTCTTAAGGGCATCATCTGCTTCTGGTAATTTTGATTTTTTTCATGGAGGATATTATCCTCCATATCCATAATGCTCCGTTCAAAATCTTCCAGAACCATATTATCCTTGCTCATAAACTCAGTAAAAAAATTATACAAAAAGTGTTCCTTTGTTTCACCCTGATGAAGCTTTTTCTTTTTGATGCGCATAAGAAGCCGCTTGGCAAACCCCTGGTCATCCACAATGACAATATAATTCCGGTTCACAAACAAAAGCATACGGTAACGGTCGCCCAGCACATCTAAAAGCCGGGGAATCGCCAATGTACCGTAAAGACAGTCCTGCTGAGTTTCCAGCTTACAAAAATAGGCGTCATCAAGGTTAATCTCACCCTCATAGTTAATTCCGGCTCTCTGCAAAATTTCATAGCAATTTGCGGATGTCGTAATAAATATGGATGGTATGTTATCTTCTGTCGCCTGTTCCAAAGTAATTTCTTTTAGCTGTTCCCCAAATGCAAATATCATCCCATCCGCTCCTTCCATACTTTATCCTTCCGCCGTTAAACGCTTTAGCCCCGGGCAGCAGACACTGCCTGGGGCTAAAGCCAACCGTCATGCGGCGTTCTATATTTACCTTACGCCAAAGTATGGAATCTGTCAACCGGATTTCGTCAAATATCAGCCGAACAGGTAACAGTTCAGCCATGCTGAACTGTTACCCGAACAGCTCATCAATAACCTCGTCGACGGTCTGTATTTTTTCCGCTTTCCAGGCATTTGCACCGCAAAACAGCAGAGCGTCATCGACTTTGCCCCGGGCCGCATTGACAAGGGCATCGGTAATGCAATAAGGAATTTTATCCGGCTGGCATTTTTCAATACAGCTATGACACCGGATAGGGAAGCGCTCGCCGCGCTCTACCCTGGCTATAAAATCGTTATAAATGGCCCGCCCTGGCATTCCCACAGGACTTTTAACAATCCGTATATCCTCCTTAAAGGCATGAATATACGCTTGTTTATAGGCTTCAGGCGCGTCACATTCTTTCGTTGTCACAAAACGGGTCGCCACCTGGACGGCATTTGCGCCAAGGCTAAGGTAATGGTTTACTGCTGCTTTATCGTCAATTCCCCCGGCTACGGCCACAGGAATTTTACAGCCATATTTATCTGCATATTCTGATGTAACATCCATAATTCCCCGTATTTCTCCGTCATAGGCTTCCATATCAATATGGACAAGTTCTTCTGCCGAAAAGCCCAGATGTCCTCCGGCCAAAGGCCCCTCCACAACGACAAGATCCGGAACCCGCTTATATTTTTTATCCCAAAGTCTTAAAATCACTCTGGCAGCTTTCACGGAAGAAACAATAGGAGCAATTCTTGTCTTTGTGCCGCGGACAAACTCTGGAAGCTGGGCGGGAAGCCCGGCCCCGGAAATAATAAGATCCACGCCTGCCTTCACTGCCGCCCGGACATACTTTTCGTAAAACCGTGTCGCCACCATAATATTAACGGCAACCATACCGCAGCGCTCCTTAAATTCCGGCCTGCTCTGTTTTTTAGCCATAATCTGCCGGGCGCGCTCAATATGCATCTGTACTGCCTTTAAATTTGTTTCAACCGGCGACCGGTCCCAGCCCTCCTGGTCAAAGCCAATCTGGGCTGTGGAAATAACTCCCACGCCTCCGGCCCCGGCAACACTCCCGGCAAGCCGGGAAAGACTTATACCAACGCCCATACCTCCCTGAATCAGCGGCAGAGAAATATACCGGTCTCCAATGGAAAAACCATGTTTAGTATTTGCGAAATCTTTCATATCTTTCACTGGCAATTTCTTCCCCAGACTTTCCGTCATAGGATTTTAAGAAACGCACAATCCCCTTCTTCATCTTTGCCACAACAAGCTCACTTGTCTGTGGTGTCAGCAATTCCTTTTCACCGACAATTTTATCAATAATGCCAAGAGCCTTTAACTCCCTGGCCGTAATTTTCATTGCTGTTGCCGCGGCCGGCGCCTTCTTGCTGTCCTTCCATAATATAGATGCAAAGCCCTCCGGCGATAAAATCGAATACATGGAATTTTCCAGCATCCATACTTCATTGGCGACTGCCAGCGCCAGCGCGCCGCCGCTGCCGCCCTCTCCAATAATCACTGATAATACAGGCACCGTAAGAGCCGCCATTTCCAGAAGATTTCTGGCAATGGCTTCTCCCTGGCCTCTTTCCTCGGCCCCGATCCCGCAATAAGCGCCGGATGTATCCACAAAGCAGATCACCGGCCTTTTAAACTTTTCAGCCTGCTTCATCAAACGCAGCGCTTTCCTGTATCCTTCCGGATAAGGCATCCCGAAATTGCGGGAAATATTTTCCTTCGTCGTCCGGCCCTTTTGCTGGCCAATCACTGTCACAGACCGGCCGTCAATAGAGGCAAGCCCTCCGACAATGGCGCCGTCATCCTTAAAATACCGGTCGCCATGGAGTTCAAAAAAATCATCAAATATACTCTCAATATAAAACATTGCCGTGGGCCTGTTTTTGCCCCGTGCAATCTTTACCCTGTCCCACGCAGTCAGACTCATTTTTCCGGCGCCTCCTTCCCAGTTCCCGGTTTGTGCCATCGAAGCATTTTTGCAAGAACCTCCCGCTGCTCCTCCCTTGGAACAATGGCATCAATAAAGCCATGCTCTAGTAAAAATTCAGAGCGCTGGAAACCTTTGGGAAGCTTTTGCCCAATCGTCTGTTCAATCACCCTTGGCCCTGCAAATCCGATCAAAGCTCCCGGCTCCGCAAAAATGATATCCCCAAGCATAGCAAAGCTGGCGGTGACGCCGCCGGTGGTCGGATCTGTTAATACCGTAAAATAGGGAAGCCCTGCGTCAGAATGGCGGCTAAGCGCCGCGCTTGTCTTTGCCATCTGCATCAGGGAAAACATTCCTTCCTGCATCCTGGCTCCTCCGGAACAGCAAAACAAAATGACAGGAAGGGAAAGGCTTGTCGCCCGCTCAATCATGCGTGTAATCTTCTCTCCGACAGCCGTTCCCATGCTCGCCATAAAAAAAGAGGCATCCATGACAGCGATAGCCGTTTTTTGTCCATCAATACATCCGCAGCCAGAAACAACGGCCTCCCGCAGCCCGGTCTGCTCCCTGGCACTCTGGATTTTTTCAGAGTAGCCGGGAAAATCCAGAGGGTTCCCTGTTTCAACATCCTCATCCCACGGTGTAAAGCTCCCTTCGTCCAGAATCATTTGAAGACGGTCATTTGCTCCAACCCTTAAATTGTGGCTGCAATGGCTGCATACAAAAAGCTTATCCCTAAGCTCTTTTGTATAAAGGGCATGGCCGCATTTCGGACACTTTGTCCACAGGCCTTCCGGCACCTCCACATTTTCAGAGCCCGCCGGCACTTTTGCGGCCTCCTTTTTTACATCGCTTGTAATATTGATATAGGTTGTCTTTTTAAACATTCCTTTAAGCATAAATCTTACCCTCTGTCACTTTATACCGTCATTTGCTCTTCAATAAATCCGGTATCAAAATCCGCATTATGAGCGACCAAGACGGCGTCCGGACCAATAAATTCATAAAACTGCCGTAATGCCTCTGCTTCCTTGGGTGCATCCTTTACCATTTCATCCGTAATTCCAGTCAAATCCACAATCTTTGCCGGAATCATTTTTTCTGCTGCAGAAACATTGTAGTT
>JAGZDD010000227.1 GCA_018369015.1 Clostridiales bacterium
GGATTCAGGGGATCGATCCGGACTTGACTGAGGCGGCTACGGGTATTGGCCTGAGAAAATCAGAAATTTTGTTTAAGGTGCAAATTCCTCTCGCCCTTCCTGTGATTATGGCAGGTATAAGAATTTCTGCGGTGACAGCCGTTGGTTTAATGACTATGGCAGCCTTTATTGGCGGCGGCGGCCTTGGCTATCTTGTATTTTCAGGAATCAGCACAGTGAATAACAGCCAGATTCTTGCAGGGGCGATTCCAGCCTGTATTCTGGCGCTCCTTGTAGATTTTTTGCTTGGACAGCTTGAAAAGCTGACGACTCCTGTAAGTATGCGCAGCGCCTCAGCGAAAAGACAGAGACGGCGCCGCAAAATCCTGCTGATTGTATCGGCGGCGGTGATTGCTTTGTTCCTTGTGATTTCGGGAGTACGGGGAAGCCAGGGAAAAAAACAGGAAAGCCTGGTCGTGGGCGGAAAAAATTATACAGAGCAGCGAGTTCTTTGTGAGCTTGTTTCTCAGGCCATTGAGCGGGAAACAGGACTTCATGTGGTGAGAAAAAATAATCTTGGAGGAACCCAGGTTGTTTTTAACGCCATGAAAAGCAAGGATGTGGATCTTTATATTGAATATACGGGAACCGCATACACAGAAACGTTGGGCTATCCGCCCATTTCAGATATGAATGAGGTATTTGAGACAGTCAAAAATGATTTTATGGAATCCTATAACCTGGCAGTTTTAGACCAGTTTGCGTTTAACAATACATATACGCTGGCTGTAAAGCCGGAGCTGGCAGAGGAATATGGGCTTAAAACTATCAGTGACCTTGCCGCTCTTGGTGAAACATTTATTATATCGCCTACACTGGAATTTATGAACCGGGAGGATGGGCTTCCCGGGCTAAAGAAAGCTTATGGGCTGGAATTTTCCGAAGAAATCGGCATTGACGGCGCCCCGCGCTATACTGCTTTGATGAGCGGAGAGAGTGATATTATCGACGCTTTTTCCACCGACGGGCTTTTAGAAAAATTTCAATTGGCAGTGCTTGAGGATGATAAGGATTTCTTTCCGCCCTATTATCCGGTTCCAGTCATCCGCAATGAGATTTATGAAAAATACCCGGAATTAAAAAATGTTTTTGACAAGCTTGGCCCATTGCTTACTGAAACAGTTATGCAGGATCTCAACTACCAGATTGACGAGCTGCAAAAAAGCGAGAGCGCTGTTGCCAGCGAATTTTTAGACAAAAACGGCTTTTAAGCGGCGCTTAAAGCTCAAGCGCCGCAAATTCGTTAAAGCTTCCGTGCCAGTGACATGTGATTGGGGCGTTGTCGCGGTTAATAAGGCAGTCCGTAATCAGATACCCCTGCATGCCAAGCTGCTCGGCGCACATATCCTCCTGATTGTCATTGCCTACCATAATGCAGTCCTTTGGCGTGCGGTTAAGCTTTTTTAAAAGCTCTTTATAGTAGCCAATATCTGGTTTACAAAAGCTGCTGTTTTCATAGGTGGTAATGTAGTCAAAATCGGAAGGGTTAAAGCCGGCCCAAAGAAGGCGGTTCCTGGTTGCCACATGGGGAAAGAGGGGATTTGTAGCGGCGACAATCGTGTATCCTTTTTCTTTTAAACGGTGGACACAGCGGATAATTTCCGGCCGGGCGGCCGTCGCTCCCCTGGCCATGGAAAAATCTGTTTCATAAAAATTAAGAAATTCGGCCTCACATACGGATTTGTCAAGCCCCATAAGCTTCTTTGCACACTTCCAGAAAACATTTTCGTTTGTGTCTGTGCCGTCATTGGCGACCATAGCCTTTGTTCCGGCCCAGACCGTATTAATGAGCGTTTTTACATCATACTGCTTTTCAAAGCGCTTTGCCAGGGCGGCAAAATAAAGCTTTGTAAATTCTTCCTGGTCCATTGGAAGCAGTGTTCCGTCTAAATCAAATAAACATGTATTCATCATAAAATTTCCTCTCATTTGGATTTTCTATACATAATGAAATCTATTATACACCATTTCCTTTATTTTGGCGAGCAGCGGGTAAAGCAGGAAGCGCCGGAAGCAGAAAAGAAATGACGATATTGGAATATTGTGATACAATATTCACGTAAACGAAAATAAATATAACTATTTTTATTTCCGCGGGCAGTGAGCTGAGCCGACGGGCTTGGAATGGGAACTTTGATTAATTGAGGCAGCTGCTTTAAGGTGCGATTTTGAAAGGAGATTTCGCATGGGTATTTGCACAATTCTCTTGTATCGAAAATAAAATACAGGAGGGCTTAATAAATGGAGAAAATTTTACTTGATACAGATATTGGCGGTGATATTGATGATGCTATTTGTCTTGCATATTTATTAAGAGAGCCGCAATGTAAGCTACTTGGTATTACAACAGTTTGCGGGGAATCAGAAAAGAGGGCTGCCGTAGCGGATGCAATATGCAAGGCTGCGGGGAAAGACGTTCCGGTTATAGCTGGATTAGACACGACATTGCAGGCAGTTCCTGTCTACCCGATTCCCGAAGGCGCAGGTGCTCTATCCCACTGGCCACATAGTCATTTTGAAAAAGCAGATGCTCCTGCTTTTATGTATGAAAAAATAAAAGAAAATCCGCATGAAGTTATTCTTGTTGGTATTGGAAATATGACAAATATTGCAACAATGTTTCAGAATTATCCAGATACTGCGAATTTATTAAAAGGACTTTATGTGATGAATGGCTACTTTGGTGCAGAACCATTGCCAGAACCGTGGTACAATTGGAATTGTTGGGCTGATCCTCTGGCTTCCAAAATTGTATTTGAAACGAGCGTTGCGGTTCACCGGGTAATTCCGCTGGAAGTAACGGATAGGCTTACAATGATGGCTGAAAAAGCCAGAACATTTTTTATGCCGGGCAGTCATTTGATGAACGCAGTGTTAGACTTTGGAAATAAATGGCTGGAAAGCTCTAAAAAGCTTACGCTGCATGATCCCTTAGCAGCCGTTTCTATTTTTTACCCGAATATATGTCATTTCCAGAGGGGAAATGTCTATGTTGAAACAAATAAAAAGGACAATATGGGTGAAACCACATTTTCAGCAGATTTGAATGGAAATGTTGAAGTTGCCGTTTCAGTAGAATGTGAACAATTTTATCATATTTTATCTGATATTTTATAGAATGAAAGTCAGGAGGAAATACGTTTGAAGGTTGGAATTATATGTGCCAGTGATGATGAACTTGCCCCTTTTTTACCTGAAATTGTGAATTGTAAAGTGACAGAAAAAGCAATGCTTAAATTTTACGAAGGACAAATTCATGGTGTGGAAGTGGTCGCTCTGTTTTCAGGAGTGTGCAAGGTAAACGCTGCCATAGCGTCACAAATTTTAATTGATTTGTTTAAGGTGGGTATGATTATTAATTCAGGAACAGCAGGAGGAATGGCTCCGGAGCTTAAAGTTCTGGATACAGTTATATCTACGGAGGTCTGTTACCATGATGTCGCGAGGGATATTCTGACGGAATTTCATCCGTGGATGAAGTCCATATTTTTTGAGGCAGATCATGGGCTGATAAAACTATCTGAAAGAGCTGTAAGAAAAATGAAGCAGGAAGGCAGTGTATTTTGGGGAAGGATCGTTACTGGAGAGGCTTTTATCACGGACGACGGGCGAAAAAGAATAAATGATGAATTTGCTCCTCTGGCAGTAGATATGGAAACTGCAAGCGTGGCTCATGTGTGTTACGTAAACTCTATACCATTTCTTTCCATTCGATGTATTACAGATAACGCAAAACACAGCGGCATTGAAAATTTTGAGGAGAATTGTGTCCAAGCTTCAGTGATCGCTAAGAATATTACAATAGCTCTATTAGAAGAATATAATGTTTGTAAATTAACCGGGTGTCCAAGGACATAAGGAGTTTGGGTAAAATGGAAAATAACATTAAATTAGTTGCGGTTGATATTGACGGTACGTTTGTACATTCGGATTATACGTATGATATTCCCAGGTTTTTGCGCATTTTATCCCGTATGAAAGACTTAGGCTGTCAATTTGTTGTGGCAAGTGGAAATCAATATTATCAGCTCAGGGATTTGTTTCCAGGATATTATGATGAATTATCCTTTGTGGCAGAAAATGGGGCTTTGGTAAAAGACCGGACAGAGCTTGTTTTTACCGCAGATATACCAAAGGAAACAGTAGATTTTACGATTGATATATGTAGGAAATATCCTGAAATACAAAATGTTTTATGTGGAGTACAAAGCGCATATTGTGAAAGAGGCTCAGTAAGCCAGCAATTTTTTGAACTAACGGGGATTTATTATCATCGTCTGAAATGGGTGGATGATTTTAAGCAGGTTAACGACAGGATATTAAAATTTGCGCCAACAGTTCCCGAAGAAAAGACATATTTTTATTATGATATTTTTATAAAGGAGCTTAAAGGAAAACTGGAACCTACAACGAGCGGGCATGGATCGATTGACTTAATTATCCCCGGCTGCCACAAAGCGTCCGGTTTAAAACGGCTAGTCAAGCGCTGGGGGATTTTGCCGGAGCAATGTGCCGCTTTTGGGGACGGAGGAAATGATATAGAAATGCTCAAATACTGCGGATATAGTTACGCTATGGATAACGCTCCCAAAAATGTGAAAAATGCGGCAAAACATGTATGCCCCTCGAATGAAGATGACGGTGTTCTTGTTACATTAGAAAAACTATTTATGTAAAAATGAAAAAGTCCAGGAGAAATCTAAATGTAAAAGATTCCTCCCGGATTTTTTACTATGAAAGCTATCAAGTGGGCAGACACAGGGGCAAGTTTACTTGACCCTGCGTCTGCACATTTGATAACCCCAAAGTATGAGCACGAGTTGCCGTCAGGCAACGGAAAGTGCGAATACTTTGGAACAGGATTGCGGGAGTGCCGCCAGCACGGAGCAATCCTGAGCTTTCATTTATAGTGATGCCGCCGGACGGCGGCATGTCCGTTTACTATGAAAGCTCGGCAAGCGGACGCACAGACGGGCAAGCTCGCTTGGCCGGATG
>JAGZDD010000228.1 GCA_018369015.1 Clostridiales bacterium
AGCATGGGGGTCAAGCATTTTTCTCTCCTTGCAAAGGATCGGGATATGGATTTGTATTTGGAAAATTTGTGGGATATGATGTGTCATGGGCAAAAGCCGGACCCAAGCAGCAGAGTGGAAAAATATGATTTTCACATCGCCCATAATCTGACCCCGGTATGCGATTTTCAATGGCTGGATTATCCGGGCGGTATTTTAGCAGACCCAAGCCATGAATACAGAGAAAAGCTGGAAGAGGATATTAAGGATTCGGATTGCCTGCTGCTTATTTTGGACGGCGAAAAATTTGCTGTAGCAGCCAGTGATTTGGATGAGTATAAAGAGAAGCTTAAAAAGAAGATTAAATATGACAGGGGATTCAGAGAAGAACAAAAAATGCTTATGCGTCTGTCCGCTGACGGGATCCAACTGCCGCCGATTGGCCTTGTTGTGACAAAGTGCGATTTGATCGAGGGCAAATATCAGGAGGCTCTTAGCGAAGTTATCCGGGATTCTTTTAAAGAAATTTTTGAGGGCTTGGAAAGAGTTGTATTATTGATGTCTGTTTCTTTAGGCGGAGAAATTGAAGACGGGTTTATTCCCGAACCTTTCTGCGTAGAACAGCCGATTGCTTTTGCGGTTTTAACGATTCTTCTAAAATATATTAAAGAGCTTCAGAATCGAAAAAACAGAGGCCGGACCTATCTGGAACAGCATGACAAGTTAATAGGCCGTATATTTAACCCCAAAAAAATCCGTGAGATGCACGAAATGGTCCGAGAGCTGGGGGAGGCTGCAGATAAATGGTCCGGGGATGCGTTTAAGCTTTTGGAACTTTTTAAAGAAACAAAAACAATATACATTGAAGGCGAGAAGTACAAGCTTCAGGAATATTATAGAAATGCCTTTATTGATGTTTCAGAATAAGCGGATATGCCGCCTTAAGGCGGCGGAATGGAGATTGATTTATGAAAATAAAATGTATGCCGGTTCTTCATGCGCGAACCTATAATGTCGATTTTCGTTCCCGGCTTCTTGTCCGGCCGGAAATTTTTAATGATGAAGAGGCCCGGCTTGTTTATCAAATGGCTGCGGACAGTACCCAGCAAAGAGAGCTGGCTCCAGCAGATGGCAGACATTTGATTTATGGCAATGGCAGGGTGGCGGTTGTTGGTAAAATGGTATCCTTTAGAGATTTATACCAAAGCTGTCAAAGAGAACAAAAATATGTCCATCTGGACCATGAAAATGGCCGCCTGGCCTATGGATTTGTAGGGATTGCGGTTCCTGTGGGAACGGTGGCCAAAGCCTTTGAGCTTCCAGATTCTATTTTACTTGATTTATATGAATATGCGGTACAGGACCGCTGGAATGAAAGCCCAGGCGAACCTGGGTGCTTTGAAAGCAAGCTTAGTGTGCCTATGGAATTAGATGTGCCAGAGTATGAAATCAGCGGCGGGCATTTTATGGAGGAGCAGCTAAGGAGCAGGACACAAAAGCTTATCCTTGAGGATGCTCCGGCTTTGCGCAATAAGCTGCTGCAATATGTCCTTGAGCAGGCGCTTAAGGGGGAAAGGATATCCCTGTGTACATCGCTGTCAACGGAAAAGGCAGTGAGGGAAAGCATGTTCGAGATTGTTACATGCAAAAATTCTGCGGCGGTTATATCCGCTCTCATGCGGCGGAGCGCACAGGCAACTGAAAATCCAGAAAAAATGGAAAGCAGCATGGCTGACAACGGAACAATGCTTTGGGGGTCAGACAATGGCAGGGGCAGAAGGAATGGCGGACAAGCAGACCGCAGGCCAAAGTCCTCGGTGGATAGTGCAAAGCAGCGAAAGCGTGTAAAATCACTGGATGATTTACTGGCCCAGGAAGAGGTGCCCGACATGGGAGAGCGATTTCGCTCCCAGGCATTTGTTTCAAAGGAAAAAGAAAAAGTAAATACCCAAAGTCATAACAACCCCAATAAATCGGGCGTTTCAAAAAATTGGGGGTACACTGATGCCGGGCTGATCTTGGGTACGATTTTAGGTGTGACTTTTATTGCTGCGGAAGCAGCGGCAGGCGCCGCGCCGGCTGTTATTGCCGTGACCGGTATATGTACAGTCATTATTGTCGGCGCCGAAGCTAAAAGAATTATTAATAAATTAAGACAAATACCCCGATGAAAGCATCGGGGTATATTTGAATTTCAATCCGGTAATATTTAGTGGAAATATAGCGGGGGATATGGTAGTATAATAAGAAGGTTATGAATCAGAGAAAGGAGCAATAGCATGACAGAAAAAAAATTTGAGAACATCCATCCGGCATATACGTTGGTTTCTCAGGAATATATTGATGAAGTTAAATCCCAGGCGGCAATGCTGCGCCATAATAAAACGGGCGCCTGTATTGCAGTGCTGTCGAATGACGACAGAAATAAAGTATTTGATATTATTTTCAGGACTCCGCCAAAGGACAGTACCGGCGTAGCTCATATCCTTGAACATTCCGTGCTGTGCGGCTCAAAGCATTTCCCTGTAAAAGACCCTTTTGTAGAGCTTGTAAAAGGCTCTTTGAATACATTTTTAAATGCCATGACCTACCCTGATAAGACAATGTATCCGGTGGCAAGCTGCAATGATAAGGATTTCCAGAATTTAATGCATGTTTATCTGGACAGTGTTTTTTATCCGAATATTTACAGCCGTAAGGAAATTTTTGAGCAGGAAGGCTGGCACTACGCCCTGGAAGACGCCGGTGACGAGCTTAAGATTAACGGCGTTGTTTACAATGAAATGAAAGGGGCATTTTCATCGCCGGAGCAGGTATTGTCACGGAAAATTACAGCAACTCTTTTCCCGGATACTACCTACGGACAGGAATCCGGAGGCGACCCGGATCATATCCCGGAATTAACCTATGAGGAATTTTTGGATTTCCACAGAAGCTATTATCATCCATCCAACTGCTATATTTATATGTACGGCGATTTTGATGTCAGGGAAAAACTGGATTTTATCGACAGAGAATATTTGAGCAAATTTGAACCGCTTCACGTAGATTCTGAGATTGCCCTTCAGAAGCCTTTTGACAAAATCCGGGAGTTTTCCTATAGCTATTCTCTTGGCAGCGGTGAAGAGGAAAAGGACAATACCTATCTTGCCTACAATGTGGTTTTAAAAGACAGCCAGGACCCTGTCATGTATGCCGCCTTTCAGGTGCTTGACTACGCCCTGATGAGCTGCCCCGGCGCGCCTTTAAAGAAAGCGCTTATTTCCAGCGGCATTGCAAAAGATGCCTATTGTGAATACGAAAGGTCGATTCGTCAGCCTTATCTATCTATTATTGCCAAAAACAGCAACGAATCCCAAAAAGACCGCTTTATGGAAATTATCCGCAGCACGCTGACAAAGCTTGTGGACGAGGGGATCAATAAAAATTCTCTGAAAGCGGCGCTGAATACAATGGAATTTAAGTTCCGGGAAGCGGACTACGGATGGGTTCCGGGCGGCCTGATGTATGGCATACAGATGATGGATAGCTGGCTTTACGATAAGACGCGGCCCTTTACCCATTTAAAATGCTTCAAAACTTTTGATTATTTGAGAGAACAAATATCGACAGGATATTTTGAAAAACTTATCAAAGAGTACCTTTTAGACAATACCCACGGGTCGGTGCTTATTTTAAGCCCTGTCAAAGGACTTGCTTCCAGGAGCGAAAGTCAGCTTGCCAAAAACCTGGCAGAGAAAAAGTCAGCAATGAACAGTGAAGAAATTGAGCGCATTATCAAAGATACAAAGCATTTGAAGGAATATCAGGAAACGCCGTCGACCCAGGAGGAGCTAAAGTCTATTCCAATGCTTTCCCTGGAAGACATTGATAAAACGCCGGTACCTCTAGTCAATGAGGAGCGGGCTTTTGCGGGCTTTGACGGCCTGTTCCATAATTACGAAACAAAAGGGATCGGCTATCTTAAACTGCTTTTTGATATCAGCGGTATTCCAAAACGGCTGATTCCCTATGTGGGCCTTTTATCCTCTGTTCTTGGAAATATCGATACGGACCATTACGAATACCAGGACTTAAATAATGAAATCAGCATGCACACCGGGGGGATTTATACAGCGGCTTCGGTTTACGGCGCTCCGGAAATTGACGGCTATAACCCCCGCTTTGAAATCAGCGGCCGCGCGATGATGAACCAGGTGGGTAAGCTTACCGGGCTGATGTCTGAGATTTTGTTTAACTCAAAGCTTACTGATGTGGGCCGCCTGAAAGAAATTGTTGATGAAAATGTATCGCGTATGCAGATGGCGGTAAATTCCGCGGGCCATGCTGTTGCCGTGAGCCGGGCGGCTTCTTATTTTTCAGAGTCAGGTGCTTTTAAGGAAATGCTCACTGGCGTTGATTACTATCGCTTTATGAAGGAGCTTGCGAAAAACTTTGATTCCTGTGCCGATACAGTTGTTGCCTGCTTGAGGGAGGCCGCCCGTTTTATTTTCCGTAAAGATAATATGATGGTGGACTTTACCGGACGTCCAGAGGATCTAGCTATTGCAAACGAAGCCTTGCAGGGCTTTGACGGGCGGCTCTTTGCGGACATTCCCCAAAAAGAAGTCTTTACATTTGAAACCTGCCATAAAAACGAAGGCTTTATTACTCCGGGAATGGTGCAGTATGACGTATGCGCCGGAAACTTTGTGAAAGCCGGATATTCGTACCACGGGGGCTTAAATGTCCTCAAGGTGATTATGGAATATGAATACTTGTGGACAGCTTTGCGGGTAAAAGGCGGCGCTTACGGCTGTATGAGCGGCTTTTCAAGAAATGGGAATGCCTTTTTTGCTTCCTACCGTGATCCCAATTTAAAAGAAACGCTGGATATTTACCGCCAGTGTAAGGATTATCTGAAAAATTTTGATGCCAGCGACCGTGATATGCTTAAATATATTATCGGTGCGGTAAGCTCTGCGGACACCCCACAAAAGCCGTTCCTGGCGGCGGCCCGGTCCCTTGGGGCATATTTTGCAAAGCTTAGCAATGAAGATTTGCAAA
>JAGZDD010000009.1 GCA_018369015.1 Clostridiales bacterium
AGAATCCGTAATGCCAATACTGCAAAACATGATACAGTAGATATTCCTGCATCTAAAATGAAGGAAGCTATCGCAAAGATCCTTTTTAATGAAGGTTATATTAAAAGCTATGAAATTGTTGGTGAGGGCGTTGCACGCACCATCAAAGTGACATTAAAATATGGTCAGGATAAAAATCAGAAGACAATTACAGGTATTAAGAGAATTTCCAAGCCAGGTCTTCGTGTATACGCAAACGCAGATGACATGCCAAAGGTACTTGGCGGTCTTGGCGTAGCCATCGTTTCCACAAACAAGGGCGTTATCACCGACAAAGAAGCAAGAGCAGCCCACGTAGGCGGAGAAGTTTTAGCGTTTGTGTGGTGACCTGAACACTTAGCGAGGTATTTTCGAGCTTAGTGTGAAGGTCGTTCTTCGAGCGCAGCGAGAAGAACTTCCTTTATCAACAAATTTCAATTAATTTATCATATATTATGGAGGTACGGGCATGTCACGTATAGGAAGAATGCCAATCGCTATCCCTGCAGGTGTTACTGTAGATATAGCAGAAAATAATAAAGTGACTGTAAAAGGTCCTAAGGGTACTCTTGAGAGAGTTTTACCCGCTGAAATGGACATCAAAATTGAAGATGGACACATCGTTGTTACAAGACCAAATGATTTAAAGAGAATGAAATCTTTACATGGTCTTACAAGAACACTTATCAATAATATGGTTGTCGGCGTTACTGAGGGATACAAAAAAGATCTGGAAATCAACGGTGTTGGTTACAGAGCTCAGAAGCAGGGCAACAAATTAATCTTATCTTTAGGGTATTCACATCCTGTAGAAATGGTAGATCCTGACGGAGTTACCACAACACTTGATGGTCAGACTAAAATTACAGTTTCTGGTATCGATAAAGAAAAGGTTGGCCAGTATGCGGCTGAAATCAGAGACAAGAGAAGACCTGAACCTTATAAGGGCAAGGGTATTAAGTATGCTGACGAAGTTATCAGACGTAAAGTTGGTAAGACTGGTAAGAAATAAGTAAAGGAGTGAATAATAATGGTTAGCAAAGAGTCAAGAAGTAAAATTCGTGAAAATAAACACAGACGTATGCGCCACCATCTCGCTGGAACTGCACAGCGTCCTCGTTTAGCTGTATTCAGAAGTAATAATCATATTTACGCTCAAATTATCGATGATACGGTTGGTAATACTCTCGTAGCTGCTTCCACAATGGAAAAAGAAATCAAAGCCAGCGTTGAAAAGACAAACAACGTTGAAGCCGCTGCCGCTGTCGGCACAGCTATCGCAAAGAAAGCTTTGGAAAAAGGTATTACAGAAGTCGTATTCGATAGAGGCGGATTTATTTATCAGGGAAAAATTCAGGCATTAGCCGATGCAGCTAGAGAAGCTGGATTACAATTCTAGCAAGGAGGAAAACACATGAAACGTACAATCATTGATGCTAGTCAATTAGAATTAACAGAAAAAGTAGTATCAATCAAACGTGTAACTAAGGTTGTTAAAGGTGGACGTAATTTTCGTTTCGCAGCTTTAGTTGTCGTTGGTGATGGCAACGGACATGTCGGCGCAGGCTTGGGAAAAGCTACGGAAATTCCTGAAGCTATCCGCAAAGGCAAAGAAGACGCTATCAAAAAACTTATCGAAGTTCCATTGGATGAAAATGGTTCTATTACACATGATAATATCGGAAAGTTCGGAAGTGCTTCCATGTTATTAAAGAGATCTCCACAGGGTACTGGTATCATCGCTGGTGGTCCTGCCCGTGCCGTTCTCGAACTTGCAGGTTATAAGAACATCCGTACAAAAACACTTGGATCCCGCAATAAGCAGAACGTTGTTCTCGCTGCCATCGATGGCCTTGCAAATCTGACAACTCCGGAAGAAGTTGCTAAAAAGCGCGGCAAATCTGTTGAAGAGATTCTTGGGTGAGAAGGAGGCATAAAAAATGGCAGATAAATTAAAGATTACTTTAGTTAAATCTACAATTGGTGCAGTTCCTAAACATAGAAAAACTGTGGAAGCTCTCGGTCTTAGAAAACTTCATCACACAGTAGAATTGCCAAATAACGCAGCAGTCAAAGGTATGGTAAATCAGGTAAAACACCTTGTAAAGGTTGAAGAAATCTAATTTATCAAAAATCGAGTAAGGAGGTGCAAAAATGAATTTATCAGAATTAAAACCAGCCGTTGGTTCTAAGCACAGTGATAATTTCAGAAGAGGCCGTGGACATGGTTCAGGAAACGGTAAGACAGCAGGTAAGGGTCACAAAGGCCAGAAAGCTCGTTCCGGAGCTACAAGACCAGGTTTTGAAGGTGGCCAGATGCCTTTATATAGACGTATTCCTAAGAGAGGCTTTACAAACATCAACAGTCTTGAGATCGTTGGAATTAACGTAGACGTTTTAAATAGATTTGAAGATGGTGCTGAGGTTACTGTTGAAACTCTTGTTGAAGCTGGTATCGTTAAGAACCCAAAAGATGGCGTAAAGATTCTTGGAAACGGTGAGCTTACTAAAAAGTTAACGGTTAAAGCAAATGCCTTCAGTGCAGGTGCAACAGAGAAAATTCAGGCTCTTGGTGGAACAGTTGAGGTGATCTAATGCTGGCAACACTTAAAAATGCATTCAAAGTAAAAGATATACGTTCCCGTATATTATTTACTTTTGTAATGCTCATCATTGTCAGACTGGGTGCCGCAATACCGACACCTGGAGTGAAAAGTGATGTTTTTGCCGCCTGGTTTGCAGGTCAAACTGCAAATACAGGCGGTGCTCTGGATTTCTTTAATGCAATGACTGGCGGTTCGTTTACACAGATGTCAATTTTTGCATTAAGCATTACCCCATATATTACATCGTCCATTATTATGCAGCTTTTAACCATTGCTATTCCAAAGCTCGAGGAAATGCAGCGTGACGGCGAGGATGGCCGTAAGAAGATTCGTGAGATTACACGTTATGTAACGATTGGCCTTTCCTTGATCGAAGGTCTTGCTATGGGTATCGGATTCGCAAGAGCCGGATACCTGAGCCATAATAATGCACTCGGTGTGATTATTGTTATGTTCACCCTTACGGCAGGTTCTTCCCTGCTTATGTGGATGGGCGAACAGATCACTGAAAAGGGCGTAGGCAATGGTATTTCAATCGTATTGTTAATCAATATTGTGTCAAGAATACCGGAAGATTTCCAGTTGCTTTATGACAAATTTATTTCCGGAGCCAGCAATATAGTCACAGGTGGGCTTGCTGCTCTTGTGATTCTTGCAGTGATCGTTCTTACCATTGTCCTTGTTGTTTATCTTCAGGGCGGTGAGCGGAGGATTCCGGTACAGTATTCAAAAAAAGTAGTCGGAAGAAGAATGGTTGGCGGCCAGTCCACAAATATTCCCTTGAAGGTAAATACTGCCGGTGTTATTCCGATTATCTTTGCCTCATCAATTTTGTCTCTTCCAGGCATTATTGTGAATTTTGTCGGTAAGACTCCAGGCGGCTTCTGGGGCCATATTTTGAAAGGATTAAACAGCAATAACTGGTGCGTGCCTGCAACGCCGTGGTACAGCATTGGGCTGATCCTTTATATTGTTATGGTTATTTTCTTTGCTTATTTCTATACCGCTGTCACCTTTAATCCGATGGAGATTGCGGATAATATGAAGAAGCAGGGCGGTTTTATACCGGGTATTCGCCCTGGAAAACCGACGGTAGAATATCTGACAAAAATATTGAATAATATCATATTCATCGGAGCCTGCGGTCTTGTGATTGTAGCTTTTATTCCGATCTTTTTCAATGGTGTATTTGGTGCTAATGTTTCTTTCGGCGGAACATCAATTATCATTATTGTCGGCGTTGTGCTTGAAACAATGAAGCAGGTGGAATCTATGATGCTTGTACGTCACTACAAAGGGTTCCTCAACGAGAATTAACATTACTGCTGCGGTATTTGACTCCTTGGGTTTCAAATAGCGCAGCTTTTATATGTTGTGGAGCTGTGCACGGCGCGGCTCGGATGCTTAATAGAAATAAATAGTCACAGGTCAGCCATGCCATCTCGGATTCACGCAGCTAACGCTGCCCACCGCCGCTCTTGCGGCTGAATCCTCGATTATGACGTATTATCAGCCGCATAGCTGAATAGTTACTGGAAATAATACCTTTTCAAGTTAGGTATTGTTTTAACATGCTTTTTGTATTATACTAAAAGCAGTGCCCGGATTTTTCTGCCATTTTACTCAAGTGAAATGTTGCGTTGTGAAAGCGGCAATCCGTAACAGTTCCGATGGTGGTTTATTGTCTGGCTTTTGCCGGACAATAGGCTTCGGATGCCTATCTGATGTATAAACAGAGGCAATATTATGCTTACAAGCAAGCTTGATGCTTGTTTTTACCTCTGTTTACCCACCTCCGGAATGGTTACGTTAATTCGGGTGGAACAAATTGTTGGACATATGAATGGAGGATAATTATTATGAAAATAATTATGCTGGGTGCTCCTGGTGCCGGAAAAGGCACACAGGCAAAGAAAATTGCAGAAGTGTGCAATGTTCCTCATATATCAACCGGAGATATTTTCAGGGCCAATATCAAAAATGGTACAGCTCTTGGCGCTAAGGCGAAAGAGTACATGGACAAGGGCCTGCTTGTACCGGATGAATTGGTCTGCGATCTCGTTGTTGATCGAATTCAACAATCTGACTGCGAAAAAGGGTATATTCTCGATGGCTTCCCAAGAACGATTCCTCAGGCAGAAGCTTTGACAAATGCCCTTAATGCGATCGGACAGAAGATGGATTTTGCCATTAATATTGAAGTTCCTGACGAAAATATTGTTCAGAGAATGTCTGGCCGCCGTGCATGCGTTGGATGTGGAGCAACATACCATGTGGTTTATAATCCGACAAAGGTTGAAGGTGTATGCGATGCGTGCGGCGAAGCCCTCATTCTTCGTGATGATGATAAACCGGAAACTGTGAAAAACCGTCTGAATGTGTACCATGACCAGACACAGCCGTTAATCGACTATTATACAAAGGAAGGTATTCTTGTCGAGGTAGATGGAACGAAAGCTATGGATGAAGTATTTTCTGACATCCTCAAGGTTTTAGGAGTTCACTGATATGTCAGTAAGTATAAAATCTCCGAAGCAGATTGAGCTTATGCGTGAGGCCGGCCGGCTGCTGGCGATCATGCATGACGAGCTGCATAAAGCGTTGAAGCCGGGCATGTCTACATGGGATATTGACAGGCTTGGCGAAACGATCATCCGTGATTTTGGCTGTATTCCTAATTTTAAAAATTATAATGGATACCCGGCCTCCATATGTGTATCTGTTAATGATGAGGTCGTTCACGGAATACCTTCAAAGCACCATATTCTTCAGGAGGGAGATATTGTCAGCCTGGATGCAGGCTTGATTTACAAGGGGCTTCATTCGGATGCAGCCAGGACATGGGGGATTGGAGAAATTGCCCCTGAAGCTGCCCGCCTGATCGAAGTGACAAAGCAGAGCTTTTTTGAAGGTATAAAACTGGCAAAAGAAGGAAATCATTTATATGAGATTTCCGCCGCTATTCAGGATTATGTGGAAGCCCATGGCTATAGCGTTGTGCGCGATCTTGTAGGCCACGGGATTGGAACACATCTTCACGAAGACCCTCAGATTCCTAATTTTCGACAGAGAGGCAGAGGACTTAAGCTACAGGCAGGAATGACTTTGGCGATCGAGCCTATGGTCAATGCTGGCAGCTATGATGTGGAGTGGCTTGACGATGACTGGACGGTTGTTACCGAAGATGGTTCCCTTTCTGCTCATTATGAAAATACGATTCTCGTAACAAAGGACGGCTGCGAGATATTGACCTTATTGCCAGACACTTTACAGTAAAGTCAGGGGTTTTCTATGAGGAAAGTAAATATCAGTCATTATGGAATCGTACCCGGACAGATTGTTATATCGAAGGCCGGACACGACCAGGGAAAAATATATGCCGTTGTCAAAGTGCAGGCAGATGGCGTATGGCTGTCTGATGGCCGGATACGGACGCTTGAGCGGCCGAAGTTTAAAAAGTATAAGCATATCCAGAAAACACTGGAGGTTATTTTGCAGGTGCCTGAGCCAGACTGCCAAAATGGGCTGACAAACGTCCATATTTTTAAAGCCATTAAAGTATATGCTTCAAAGTTATAAATCAGGAGGAATAAGAATGTCGAAATCAGATGTTATTGAAGTTGAAGGTGTTGTTGTTGAGAAGCTGCCAAATGCCATGTTTCAGGTAGAGCTGGAAAATGGCCATAAGGTCCTGGCTCATATCAGCGGAAAGCTGCGTATGAATTTTATTAAAATTTTACCAGGTGATAAAGTAACAATTGAATTATCTCCGTATGATTTAACAAAAGGAAGAATTATTTGGAGAGATAAGTAAATTTGCGCTTGACATGTGCCAAATTATGGTGTTATAATGTAGAGCGGACGTTTTGAAAGGAGAGATTTGTTGTGAAGGTTAGATCATCCGTAAAGCCTATTTGCGAAAAATGCAAAATCATTAAGAGAAAAGGCAGTATTCGCGTTATTTGCGAAAATCCTAAGCACAAACAGAGACAGGGCTGATTTTTCAGGCTTGTTATTTGTAATGTTTACCTTTTAATGACAACGTCATTAAAATTTTTTATGCGGCTGCAGTGAGAAACACCAGGAGGTGTTGTATCACTTTATTATATACGTGCATGTGCGCCTTATGCGCAGCATTGGCGTACGTCGCGGTTTAGTTCCGCAGATTCCGTCATTTATTTGCGGGGCTTGCAGGTTACTGTTTACAGTAACCTTGTCTGCATGTCTAAAGATAAAAGCAGACTTGGCATAAAGAATTAGCCTTTATGCCCAGGCTATAATTGTTACATACTCAATTATAGCGATTCATTTAATCAGTAACGAAATTATGAGAATATGAGTCGGCGCTGTATAAGCATTTCACCGTGTGCAGGAGCTGTACATGTTATATAGAAGAAACTCATACGAAAACAGAATAACCAGTGGAGGTGTAATTACATGGCTCGTATCAGTGGTGTAGATTTACCAAGAGAAAAGCGTGTTGAAATCGGTCTTACTTATGTATATGGTATCGGTAGAGTAAGCTCAAATCGTATCCTTAAAGAAGCAGGCGTTAATCCCGACACACGTGTCAGAGACTTGACTGACGAAGAAGTGGCCAAAATCCGTGATATTATTGATGCGTCTCAGGTAGTTGAAGGTGATTTACGTCGTGAAATCGCAATGAATATCAAGAGACTTCAGGAAATCGGATGTTATAGAGGGATCAGACACAGAAAAGGACTGCCGGTTCGCGGTCAGAAGACAAAGACGAACGCAAGAACAAGAAAAGGTCCTAAGAGAACAGTAGCAAATAAGAAGAAGTAATATAATATCCTGATAGGAGGTTTTGGTCAATGGCTAAGAAAGTGACAAAAAAAGTGACAAAAAGACGCGTAAAGAAAAACATTGAGCGCGGCCAGGCACATATTCAGTCATCTTTTAACAATACAATTGTTACACTTACAGATTCAGAAGGCAATGCTATTTCATGGGCAAGTGCCGGTGGATTAGGATTCCGTGGTTCCAGAAAGTCCACTCCGTATGCTGCACAGATGGCTGCTGAAACAGCAGCAAAGGCAGCTTTACCACATGGTTTGAAATCCGTAGAGGTTATGGTAAAAGGTCCTGGTTCAGGACGTGAAGCAGCAATCCGTGCACTCCAGGCATGCGGTATTGAAGTTACAAGTATCAGAGACGTAACTCCGGTTCCTCATAATGGATGCCGCCCACCAAAACGCAGAAGAGTCTAATAGGAGGTTAGTTAGATATGGCAAGAGATATGGTTCCAGTTTTAAAAAGATGCAGAAGCCTTGGTCTTGATCCGATTTATCTCGGCGTTGATAAAAAATCTAATAGACAGTCTATTAGAGGAACGCGTAAAAAGAGTGAATACGGCCAGCAGCTTCAGGAAAAACAGAAAGCAAAATTTATTTATGGCGTATTAGAAAGACCATTCAGAAACTACTATGAAAAGGCCAATCGTATGAAAGGCCAGAACGGTGAAAACTTAATGATCATGCTTGAAAGCCGTCTGGATAACGTTGTTTTCAGACTTGGTCTTGCAAGAACACGTAAGGAAGCAAGACAGATCGTTGGCCACAAGCATATCAGCGTGAATGGCAAGACGGTAAATATTCCTTCTTACTTAGTAAAAGCTGGCGATGTTATCGAAGTTCGTGAAAAATATAAATCATCCCAGAGATACAAGGACATTCTTGAAGTAACAGGTGCAAGACTTGTTCCAGAATGGCTTGACGTTAACCAGGAAGCTCTCTCCGGTACAGTAAAAGAGCTGCCAACAAGAGAGCAGATTGATGTTCCTGTAAACGAAATGCTTATCGTCGAGTTGTATTCTAAATAATGTGCGCGTAGGCAATGAGCAGTGTATAGATGGACGAAAGACGATTTTTGTGAGCAAGCTCCCCAAATCGTCTTTCGGACAGATATATAGGGCGAAGTCCGCGAGCCAAAAAGTTTCCGGCTTTTTGGCTTGGGTACTGCGGCGCATAGTGCTTTACACGAAGCCTGTGAGCTTGTGCCCCGCTGCGGCCGCGCGTTTATATAATACCCTCAATTATCTAATAACCCAAAGAAGGAGGGCCCTAAAGTGTTTGACTTTGAAAAACCGAAAATCGAGATTGCACAGATTTCAGATGATAATAGATACGGACGTTTTGTCGTAGAACCTCTGGAAAGAGGTTACGGAATAACACTTGGTAATTCTTTAAGAAGAATCATGCTTTCTTCATTACCGGGTGTGGCAGTCAGCCATGTAAAAATTGACGGCGTTGTCCATGAATTTAGTTCGATTCCCGGAGTAAAGGAAGATGTAACTGAAATCATCATGAACATCAAGAGCCTGGCAATTAAGAATACAAGCGAAACATCTGAGCCGAAGGTGGCTTATATTGAATTTGAAGGCGAAGGCGTCGTTACAGCGGCAGATATTCAGACAGACCCGGATATTGAAATTCTCAATCCAGATCAGGTCATTGCTACTTTAAGCGGAGCTGACAGCAGACTTTACATGGAGCTGACCATTACAAAAGGCCGGGGATATGTAAGCTCTGACAAAAATAAAAAAGAAGATTTACCGATCGGCGTCATTCCGGTAGATTCCATCTATACACCGGTTGAACGTGTAAATCTTACCGTGCAAAATACTCGTGTGGGTCAAATCACTGACTTTGATAAGCTGACATTAGACGTTTACACGAATGGTACATTAGCACCGGACGAAGCTGTTAGTTTGGCTGCAAAGGTATTAAGCGAACATTTGAATTTATTCATAGATCTTTCTGAAAACGCCAAGACTGCGGAAGTTATGGTTGAAAAGGAAGATAATGAAAAAGAAAAAGTTCTTGAGATGAACATTGATGAGCTGGAATTGTCTGTTCGTTCTTATAACTGCCTTAAGAGAGCAGGTATCAATACAGTTGAAGAACTGACGAACAGAACTGCTGAAGATATGATGAAAGTCAGAAATCTTGGACGTAAGTCATTAGAAGAAGTCCTCGCCAAATTAAAAGAGTTAGGACTCCAGTTAAATCCAAGCGACGAATAAAGGTTAAGAAGGAGGATACACCATGGCAGGCTATAGAAAACTTGGAAGAACTTCCAATCAGAGAAAAGCTTTGCTTAGAAATCAGGTGACAAGTCTTTTATATCATGGAAAGATTCGTACAACTGAAGCTAAGGCCAAGGAAATTAGAAGAATTGCCGAAGGTCTGATCGCACTTGCTGTAAAAGAAAAAGATAACTTTGAAACAGTAACTGTTCAGGCTAAGGTAGCTCGTAAAGATAAAGACGGTAAGAGAGTAAAAGAGGTTGTTGACGGCAAGAAAGTTACAGCTTTCGATACTGTTGAGAAGAAGATCAAAAAGGACAACCCATCCAGACTTCATGCAAGAAGACAGATGTTAAAGGTTCTTATGCCGGTAACAGAAGTTCCAAAGGAAGCTGCAAAGAAGAAAGCAAATACAAAGTCTGTTGACCTTACACAGAAATTATTTGACGAAATCGCACCAAAATACGCAGACCGCAAGGGTGGCTATACCCGTATCGTAAAGATCGGCCAGCGTAAAGGCGATGCAGCAATGGAAGTTCTTATTGAATTAGTTTAATTATATCAAGGAAGCAGCAAAGCGGACTGCGAATATCCGCTTTTGCTATTGCGTATTAGAAATAGGCACCGCAGTTCATAGAAATATGGACTGCGGTGTTTTTCTTTCCGAGAAAGCTATTGACAGCCGCTAATTTTGCGCAAAATAATCTCTGCAATAGCTTATAAAGCACTGTTCAATATGGGTCAGCGGACGATTTTGCGGATAGGTAATAAACATGCTTCGTATACAGATTGGCCGGGAGAGTTTTATAGGCAAAAGTTCGTCGGAAAGTATTTCTTCAAAGGCTACCCTGGGCCAAAAAGCAATACCGTAGCCCATTTCAAGCAACGTGCGTACTTCGGAGTTTTTTTGGACTGTATAAGTAAATTTAGGAACAAAACCGGCCCGCTCACAATAAGGCTGGGTGATTTCCTTTAAAAACTGGGTTTCATTATTAATAAAATCCTCATCTTTCAATTCTGACACATCAATACTTTTTCTATAGGCAAAACGAGATTTCTTTGAAACAATTAAATAAATTTCATCATCGAATAAATAGCAGCGGTTCATGGCATTGCCTGGCATAGCGTCTGAACATATATTCAGCGCGTCAGGAAGTAATGTATCACTTTGTAAAATTTTAAAGTTGACATAATTATGATGTTTATGAAAGTTTTGAATGATTTTTTGGAAAGTAAGATGTCCTGTATGCATACATAAAGGAATTTCAGGGGGAGCATTATAAGCATTAGCTTGCGCCAGCCCATTTTTAGTTTCTTCAATGTAGGCCAGAATAAAGTCTGCCCGTTCGAGTAAATATTTACCATGGATTCCCAGACGTATATGGCGTCCTTGGCGTTCAAAGAGAGGAACACCCAGCTCAAGCTCAAGGTTTTTGATGACCTGGCTGAGTGTAGGCTGTGAAATATGGAGAAGATTAGCTGCCTGGGTCATATGTTCACATTTAGCTACTGTAACAAAATATTCCAGTTGAAGTAAATTCATAGAAAATCCCCCTATTTTATAGGTTTAAACCTATGAGTATATCTATATTATATATTGGACGATATAAAAAAACAAATATAAAATAAACCTATAAAATACAGGGGAGGTTGTTTTAATGAAACTTAGAAAAAGAATGATAGCTATGTTTTTTTTGCCTGTGACGATGATTCTGGGTGCATGTCAGAGCGAAGGCGGGAAACTGCCGGAAAGTAAAGAAGCTTTGCAAAAGCCGGATGATGACGTTGAAGTTGGTGAAGCTGACAATATTGAGCAAAAAGATACAGGAAATTCTCCGTATCATGTAACATGGGAAGATATGGCGGAAATTCAGGTAGTCTGTATGGTGACAGGTTCTGTACCGCCGGGGGCAGCGGATGTAGAGGCGGCCGTCAATGAAATTACAGAACAGGAAATTAATACACATGTTTCTCTGACCTATATTGAGAGTGGGGCGTATACTCAGCAGATTAATTTAATGATGTCCTCAGGAGAGCCGGTGGATTTGATTGTAACCTCACCGGGAGGGCCGGCATCCTTTAATTCTATGGCCGCACAGGGCCAGCTTATGGATATTACCGGACTGCTGCCAGAATATGCCGGCAATGTGTGCGATGATTTAGGAGATCTATTAAAAGCAACCAGTGTCGAAGGAAGAATTTACGGTATTCCATGCAATAAAGCTTTTGTAACAAATGTAAATATTTACATGCGCACAGATGTCCTTGAGGATCTTGGACTTTTGGAGAAAGCAAAAAATATGACAACGTTCTCAGAATATGAAGAAATATTAGAGGCTGTAAAAAACAGCAGCCAGTGGAATTATCTGGCGGGCATTGTTTCTAATGGAGGATATAGCGAAATTATTTCTGTAGCCAATGCTTTGATGACAGAGGATAAATTTGAAGATTGCGGTTATTTTGATAATTTAGGTGACAGCATGTTTCTTGTAGGCGTTGATGATGAAGGTATGGTGTATAATTTTCACAGTTCTTTAGGTTATAAAAAACTGTGTGAACGTGCCAGGAATTGGTATGACAAAGGGTATATTTACAAGGATTCAGCGACAACCCAGGAAATTGCCACCTCGCTTGTCAGATCTGATACAGCCTTTTCTTTCTTTGGCCAGACAGAGGTTGGTTCAGAGCAGGCTGTAAGTATTACCTGTGGGATGGATATGACGGCAGTACCTGTCGTACAGCTTCCGATTTCCACAAGCTCTGTCAATAAATTTGTGTGGGCGATACCGGTATCGTCAAAGGAACCGGAAGCAGCACTGACATTTTTTAATATGGCTTATTCGGACAGCCGTATCGCCAATTTGCTGGCTTGGGGGATTGAAGGCATAGACTATGAGATTAAGGATAATGGCAATGCAGGCTATATTTCTGGAAATGAAACACCTTCCTATCATACCGGGGATGTGACCTGGCCCAATAAGCTTATAACTCTGCCTTGGGAAAATGATTCCCCTGATTTGCGCAAACAGCAGCAGGAAGCCCGAAACCAGGCAGAATATTCCCCGTATTTAGGTTTTATATGTGATACAACAGTATTTAGTACGGAGCTTGGTGCTGTTTCTAACGCGATTGAGGAGTACAAACCAATGCTTAACGCCGGCGTTGCTCCAGAAGGCGCATGGAATGACTTTGTTCAAAAACTGGAGTTATCCGGTATTGATAAAATTGTCGGTGAATACCAGGCACAGCTTGATACATGGAAGCAGGAGGAGAATAAATAATGAGAGCCGTTTTGATACTGATGGATACTTTGAGATATGATGTGCTGGAGCTTTGCGGCGGCGATCCCGGACTTTTGCCTAACTTTAGGCGGCTGGCCGCTCATACGGTTCAATATACAAATCACTATGCGGGAAGCCTGCCATGTATGCCTGCGCGGCGGGAACTGCATACGGGGAGATATAATTTTATGCACCGGGGCTGGGGGCCGATTGAACCTTATGATGATTCAATGCCGGAGTTATTAAGGCTTAACGGAATCCATTCAAGGCTTGTCTCCGACCATTATCATTATTGGGATGATGGAGGAGCGACATACCATACCCGTTACAGCAGTTGGGAGGGCGTGAGAGGGCATGAGTGCGACCGGTGGAAGGCTTGCCTTGCTCCTGTGGACGTTCCTGATTTTGGCTTCGTATGGAATAAAGAAGGTATACGTCAAAATTATGTTAATCGGAAATATATGCCGGATTTTAAATCCAGCACTTTAGCGCGCACCTTTGATCTTGGCATGGAATTTATCGATGATAACCATGATTACGGACAATGGTTTTTACAGATTGAAAGCTTTACTCCCCATGAACCTTTTGTTGCCTACCCGGAGTTTAGGCAAAAGCTGCCAAAACCTATTATAGGAAAAGATTCGGAGTGGGGCAGCATGGCCAGCGGCGGCGACCCTGACCGGGAGGAAGATACGAGAAATGATTACAGGGCGCTGCTGCTTGAATGTGACCATGAGCTTGGAAGGCTTTTAGACCGTATGGACCAATATGGCATGTGGGAAGATACTATGATTATTCTTACGTCGGATCATGGCACACTTTTAGGGGAGCATGGGGAATGGAATAAAAACCGCCAGCCTCTTTTTGAGGAGGTTGCCCATACGCCGCTTTTTGTGTGGGATCCTAGAAGCCGGCGCCAGGGCGTAACAGATCATTGCCTGAACCGGATGATTGATATTCCTGCGACAATTCTCGACTTTTTCGGAATTGAGCTTCCGGAAAATATGTTAGGCCGACCGATTCGTTTTGGCACCTGCGAAGGCGCGTTGTTTGGCTATTACGGTTCCTATGTTTGCTGTACAGATGGGCGTTATGTTTATATGCGTGCCGCGGCAAATGCCGAAAATAGACCTCTATATACATATTTTCTTATGCCGACAGAGCTGTTTCACCGGTTCCCGGCAGAAAAACTACAAAATCTGGAGCTTGTTTTGGGCCGCCCGTCGACCAAAGGGGTTCCGGTGCTTCGCATGAAAGCAGATTTACCGCTATTCCCGGATTTTATGTATCAATATGGAACGCTGCTTTATGACCTGGAAAAGGACCCGCAGGAACATACGTCTCTCCATGATCCTGCTATTGAGAAGCGGATGGAAGAACTTCTCATAAAATTAATGAAGGAAGCCGATGCCCCCAAAGAACAGTACGAGCGTCTTGGGTTATTTTAAAGAATAGGCCAGTTTCTCTAAGGCGTTTGCTGTGCCTGTGCTTCGAGGTCGAAAAGCCTGAAGGATAAGGCCAGATACACAAGCGTATCCCAATCATCAAAATCGGCGCCGGTGATTTCACGGATATGCTCCATGCGTTTAATAAAGGTTGTCCGGTGGATAAATAGCTCTTTGGCAGCTGCAACACTGTTAAAACGGTTTTTAAACCAGGCATAAAGGGTTTCATAATACTGTGAGCCGTAGTGTTTGTCATGGGCTAAGAGCTTTAAGAGCGCCGGATGACAGATTTGTTTTGCTTCATAACCGGCCTGGGCACGGCTAAGAAGATAGTCAAACGCGTAGCTGTCAAAGCTATGGAACCAGAAATGGGGGTTTTTGCTTAGCCCCAATGTGAGAGCCTGTGAGCTTTGGGAAAAAGCGTCCGGGATTTTTGCAAGGTCATCAAAACTACGGCTGGCCCCGGCACACATGAGGTTATCCCGCAGAAAGTACGCAAGTTCCTGAGTATAGTCCGGGCTGGCGTGACTTTGATTAATGAGGACAACAAGGTTATTGTTAAAAACAACGGCAGCAGAAAAGGGCCAGCGCTGTTCGATTTGAGGACACAGGTAATTGGGATAAAGATTTTTTTCATAGCGAAAGGTGGGCCGGATACATACGATTTGATAGATGTCGTCGGTACTCCAGTCCAGACCGGAAGCCAGGGGCGCCCAGTCTTGTTTTGAAACATTGGCATTTTCCAGGCTTTTAAGCAAGAGCTGGTGAAGCTTGGTTAGCGTCGGCTCTTCCAGAAAGAAGGTGCCGTTGCGGCTATACATTTTTTCGATATAGGGCGCTAAAAGCGCAATGATCTGTTTTTGATAATTATCAATATCAGGCTTTTCTGTGCATATAGAAATCAGACGGCCAACAGCGATATTTTCGGAAAATATATTACATGCGATAAAATGGTAGTCATCCATAAATTCAAAAACGCCCTGTTTGCTGATGAGCCGTTTGTATTCAGGATTGACAATAAGCTGCGTTGTTATATCTATGGAAACCGTGTTCGAGGCATTGACAAACTTTTCGATATAACCGCGTTTTTCTGAGAGCTGTTTGGAGTAAGCTACATAACAAAAATGATGGTTGATCAAAGCGACCGGTTCGGCAATGATATTGTCGCAGGCGTCAATCAGTGTTTGATAATTTTTACAAGTCAGACTGATTTCATTGAGCGATTGCAGCCATACTTGCAGACGCTCCCAGAGGTCATATAAAATGTTTTCAAATAGCCCGGGCTGAAATGAAACATTTTGGACATAGATCATGGGAACATATGGACTTAGAGCGTGAAAAAGCTGTTCGCAGCAGGTAATTAAAACGTTTTCTGAGAGAATTTCGTTTTTTTCTGGCAGAACATCATTTTTCTGTGCGGTTAAGGCATCTGTTATAGGGCCGGGCGGCCATGGGTTCTGACGGATGATTACAAGATAGCCTTTGTAAGAAGAACGGGGAGAATAATGTCGCAGCCCCTGGACTAAAAAGGTGTCGGAAAAGCGCGGCCCGGTTTTTATGGGGCAACAATCGGATAACAGTTTGAGAAAAATAACGATATTAATAGGCATTGAAAGCGCCTCCTTTGGAACGTCATTTTTTATAGGCATAACAGGTTACTGTTCGCAGGGTACCTGTGAACAGTAACTATAACAGTTCTGGTGCGGTTAAATAAGTATCTGAAATTATTATACTACATTATGACGAATGTTGAAAATAAAAATATCGTCAAATAACGTATGTTTCTTTGACTTGAAAGGGTTTATAATAAAAATATAAAGCAACACTTTGTATAAAAGATGATGAGAGGAGCGTATTAAAATGACTGGAAAAGAAAAGGTACTTGCAATGCTTAAGGGAGAAAAAATTGACGGACTTGTCAATGGCTGGGAACCGTTTTTCCAATTATGGGACCCTATTGCAGGATTTATCACCCCGGCAAGGCCGGGCGCAACCGTAAAGGATGTGTGGGGGGTGACGCTGGCCTGGAAGGAGGACCAGCCTGGGGTTATGCCTATGGAGGGCGAGGAGTATTTAGTGTGCCCCGATATTACACAATGGAGAAAGACAGTGATTGCTCCCGACCTGCGCGCGCAAAAATTTGATTACAGCGGAGTGCTTGCACAGAAGGAAGCTGCACATGCCCAGGGGAAATTTGCTATGGGCTTTTCTCCGATCGGCATTTTTGAGCTTCTTCACAATCTGCTTGGCTTTGAAGAAGCCCTTGTAGACTTTCTTATAGAGCCGGAGGCTATGCATGAGCTTATTGATTATATTACCGATTTCAGGCTGGAACATTTTAAGCTGCTTGTAGAAAATGTCCATCCCGATGTGATGCTTTTCCATGATGACTGGGGAGCTAAAAACAATTTATTTATGAGTCCGGATGTATGGCGGGAATTTATTAAGCCGGCGTATCAGAAGCTTTACGGCTACCTGCACGAGCAGGGAGTGATTATTATGCACCATGCAGACAGCCATTTAGAGCTGATTGCTTCAGATTTGGAAGATATATATATTGATATATGGCAGGGAGCGCTTCCGCAAAATGATTTGCCCAAAATCCAGAAAAATATTAAGGGCAATATGATTATTATGGGCGGTATTGACGCCGCCGTTGTTGATCACCGTCAGGTTGATGAAAAAGTCATTCGTGCGGAAGTTGGCCGCGCCTGCCGGGAATATGTTCCGGGCGGCCATTTTATCCCGTGTCTGACCTATGGGGCGCCGGGAGCGATTTTTGAGGGCGTAGACGACATCATTAATGATGAAGTTGAAAAAATAAGCGCCAGACTCATAGCTGGAGAGCCTTTGTAATTCCAATACTTCATAGTGAACAGGCTGCGGAGCAGGTGCTTGTATGGCACCTGCTCCGCGTTTATTATTCTATAGGATGCAAAATGGCCGGCGTTTCCACCATTTTACAAGCTCCACCTGGACAATGGACAACAGGGCCAGCCCGGCAACAATGAGCCACTGTGTTGGGGAAAGAAGCGTTAGTCTGAAGGCTTCCCTGAAAAATGGAATAAATAATATGCCGCCCATGAGAAGTGCGGAAACCGCAAAGGAAATAAACAGCCACGGATTTATACCTTCTGCCCTTACCCAGATAGGATCTGTATTGGAGCGCTGATTAAAGGCCCGGAGCATTTGCGATAAGGCAATGACACAAAATGCCATGGTCTGGCCGGCAAAATGGCCTGCCAGGGAAACACCAGCCCAGTATGCGCATGTTGTTGTTGCGGCTACAAAAATTCCCTGGGTGATTACCCGGACAATAAGATCCCTTTCAAAAAGTGTACCGGATTTGACCGGTGGGTGCTTCATAATATTTTTGCTTGCCGGGTCAACTCCGAGGGCAAGGGCAGGAAGTGTTGCCGTAGCCAGATTGACCCATAAAATATGGACGGCTAATAAAGGGGCTTCAAAATTGAGCAGAGTCGCTGTCAAAAGCGTCAGTATTTCAGCAATATTTCCGACAAGAAGGAATTGGATGACCTTTTGGATATTCCGGTACACGCGGCGGCCTTCTTTGATTGCATACGTGATGGTTGTAAAGCTGTCATCAAGAAGAATCATATCGGCTGCGTCTTTAGCAACATCGGTACCTGTAACACCCATAGCCACGCCAATGTCAGCAGCCTTTAAAGCCGGGGAGTCATTAACCCCGTCTCCGGTCATAGCTGTCACTTCACCATTTCTTTTGAGTGCTTCGATAATTTTTAATTTATCCGCCGGGGAAACACGGGCAAAAACAGCAACGGTCCTTACAGCCTCGTCAAACTGCGCATTGCTCATGGAATCCAGTTCAACACCGGAAATGACACGGTTCCCCTCACAATAAATGCCAAGCTCCCGGGCTATGGCAAGGGCAGTAAGCTTGTGATCCCCGGTGATCATTATTGTACGTATTCCAGCTTCACGGCAGATTCTTACCGATTCTGCCACTTCCAGGCGGGGCGGGTCGATCATTCCGGCAATACCGATAAAGGTCATATGATGTTCAAGGTTCTGATTTTTCGGCAGGCCGTCAAGCCGGCGCATAGAAAAACCAAGAACACGCAGGGCGTCTTTAGACATTTTCTGGCACAGGAAAAGAATTTGCTGTTTATCAGCCTCGGTTATAGGACGGACCGCGGCAGAGGTAAAAATATGTGTGCAAAGAGGCAGCATTTCATCTACAGCGCCTTTAGTGTAGGCTGTCAATGCTCCGTCAATGTTATGAACGGTTGTCATACGTTTCCGGGATGAATCAAAGGGCTGCTCGTAAAGACGGGGATAGGTATTTTCCAAATGTTCACGGTCAAAGCCAAACGCCTGGGCCATATAAATAAGGGCGCCCTCGGTGGGATCACCGATAATTTCCCCTTTCTGATCCGGGTCAAAGCTGGCATCATTGCATAAAGAGGCGGCATAGACAAGCTCTTTATACATTTGCGGGCGTTTTTTTACACCCTCCTGGACCGGAACTGCCGTTTGGGCATAAAAATCTTCATTTACCGCAATGTGGGTAACGGTCATTTTATTGAGCGTGAGCGTACCGGTTTTATCGCTGCATATAACTGTGGCACTGCCGAGGGTTTCCACCGCGGGGAGGTTTCGGACCAGGGCGTTTTTCTTTGCCATTCTCTGGACGCCAAGCGCCATAACGATGGTTGCCGTCGCTGGAAGCCCCTCGGGAATAATAGAAATTGCCAGAGAGATTGCCACGAGAAATTGAGGGATTAAAGGTCTATGATAAATAGCGCCTACGGCAAATATCAGTATGCAGACAATGAGCCCGGCAATGGTCAGTACCTTGCCGACGGCATTGAGCTTTTGCTTGAGCAAGGTATCTGTTTTGGCCTGGCTGTCAAGCATTTTCGCAATACTTCCGACCTGGGTTTCCATTCCTGTAGCGGTAACAATACCAATACCGCGGCCGTAGGTGATGATTGATGATGTATAAAGCATATTACTTCGGTCGCCCAGCGGGCAATTTGTGTCCAAAAGTGCGTCGGCATCCTTCTCGAGGGGAACGGATTCGCCGGTGAGAGAGGCTTCCTGTACTTTTAGATTAGCAGAATCTAAAAGCCGCATATCCGCAGGAACCATATCGCCGTCGCAAATAATAACGACGTCTCCGGGAACTAATTCCCGGGCAGGAACAATGCTCTCTTCGCCATTTCGCAGGACCCGGGCCGTGGGAGCGCTCATGCTTCGCAGAGCCTCAAGAGAAGTCTGGGCCTTTTTTTCCTGGACAATGCCAATAAAAGCGTTGAGCGTGATAATGGCAAAGATAACAGTAGCCTCCGTCCATTCCTGCAAAATCGCAGAAAATATTGCAGCGCCTATGAGAATTAATATCATAGGGTCAATAATCTGTGCCCGGAGCATTTGAAGTAATGTTTTTGCTGGTTTTTGGCGCAGCTCGTTAGGACCGTTTTCCCTGAGCCGTTTTGAAGCCTCGGCATCACTTAAACCTTCGTCACTGGATTTGAGTTGTTGGCAAACCTCCGTGATATTTTGTGAATGCCAAGGCATTTGCTTGTGATTATCCATATAGGATAGACCACTCCTTTCCTTTTATAAAATATTTATGCTGACCGCCAGAGAACTGCTTTGTACAGTATTCTAAGAGATATGCGCGCCGTACCGTATAGAAGCCTGGCACAAAAAGCAGTTCTAAAGGCGAGAGTCAGTGAAAGCATAAAAAGGCATAGCCAACCCTCCCTCCTTAAAAGGGGAGAGGGCAGACTATGCCTCTATAAACAATAATATTAATGAAAAAACAATATAAATAACTTCGGTCAGCGTCGCTACTGTCGGCGTCGTCCATAATTTTAATCAAAATCCTTTCAAACAAAATGAGATATTAGCTGTCATTGTACAGGAACATACAGAACATGTCAAGAGGATTTTTATGGGAACAGCTATTCCTATGGGAATAGCCCTTGTTACGATTCACAGCCAGCCGCAAACAGTAACCAGTTATTAAATTTTTATAAAACCGGCAATACTGTAGGTGTCACATGGTACAATGTCTGCATAAGCAGACATTGTACCGCGTTTTTCGCATGGAGAGCGTAAGCGAACCAATCCCTGTGCGAAAATACGCATGGCGGCAAAGCCCTGTACTATGGCAACAAATTATATTGTGAAAGAAGAGTGATTGTATGGAAAGGAAGCTTTATTATCATGGCAATATTCTGACGATGGAAAGACAACTCTATGCGCAGGCTGTTTTGACAGAAGATGGAACGATTGCTGCTGTAGGAGAACTTGAAGCTGTAAAGGCTGCGGCTAAAGAGGTACAGATGGTTGATCTTGAGGGCCGGACATTAATGCCGGCATTTATTGATGCGCACAGTCATTTTTCGGCGTGTGCCAACGCAATGCTTCAGTGTTCTATAGAAAACGCAAAAAGCTTTGACGATATGATTCAGGAAATTTCGACGTATATACAGAAAAATCATATTGAAAAAGGGCATTGGGTTTTTGTGCGCGATTATGACCAAAGCGTTCTTTTGGAAAGGGGCAGACCCGACCGGTATGTTTTAGATACTGCTTCAAATCTGCATCCGATTGTCCTCCAGCATAAGTCCGGCCATGTGGGCGTCCTCAATTCCATGGCTCTTGATATACTTGGAATTGATAAGGATACACCATCTCCCGAAGGCGGGCGTATTGAACAAAGAAATGGCATACCTACAGGTTATATGGAAGAAAATGCCTTTATTCAAATACTTCACCGGCTTCCCGGGCCAAATCAGCAGGATTTAATGAATACTTTTGAAAGTGTACAGAAAATGTACGCCTCAAATGGAATTACGACGGCTCAGGAAGGTATGATGGTTCGGGAAATGATTCCGCTATATAATTTTTTATGCAAAGAGCAAAGACTATGGCTGGATATTGTAGGCTATCCATCAATGGATGCCGGAGAAGAAATATATCGTGCTTTTGAACCGTGTGACAGACATTACCGGAATCATTTTAAGCTGGGCGGATATAAAATATTTCTTGACGGCTCCCCGCAAAGCCGTACCGCCTGGATGCGCACACCCTATGTTGGCGGGGATGATTGCGGCTATCCGGTACAGTCGTTAGACTATGTTGCCGACTGCGTTTATTATGCGGCCAGCCGGGGGCGGCAGATATTGGCACACTGTAATGGTGATGCGGCCGCAGAACAATATCTGGATGCGATTGCTTTGGCGAACCGGCGCCTTGAAAGGGAGGGGAAGGCAAGCTGTGCGGCCGTACGTCCGGTGATGGTTCATGCCCAGCTTCTTGGACTTGACCAACTGCCGCAGCTTCGCGGCCTTGGCGTGATTCCAAGCTTTTTTGTGGCTCATGTGTACCATTGGGGAGATACACATATTGAAAATTTCGGCTTTTTACGGGCAAGTACGATTAGCCCGGCTTCGAGTGCAGGAAAGGAAGGGCTTGCCTATACCTTTCATCAGGATTCGCCGGTCATTCGGCCGGACATGCTGGAAACGGTCTGGTGCGCTGTCAACCGAAAGACAAGAAACGGAGCTGTTCTTGGAGAAGGGGAAAGGATTAGTGTTTTAGATGCATTGAAAGCTGTGACAATTCATAGCGCCCGGCAATATTTTGAAGAAAACAAGAAGGGTTCTATAGCACCCGGCAAAAAAGCGGATTTTGTCATTCTGGATAAAAACCCCCTGGAGGTAGTTCCGGAACAAATCCGGGAGCTTCATATATTAGAAACAATTAAGGATGGGAAAACCGTATTTTCTCAATAAGCTAAGAGCTGAATAACGAGAAAAGGCAGTGTACATTCCACGGAGATTGCATACTGGCTGTTGTATCGCATCGGATAGGGGAAGAAATTCTTCTCCTATCCGATGAGGAACAGGATCAAATTTTGCCTTAGATAAGCTTATGTTTTCTGGCTTTTCCAGTCGAATATTTCTTCCAGACGTTTTTTTACTTTGGCTTCGCTGCCCGATTCAGTAGGGATATAGTATCTTTGCCCTGCAAGGCTGTCGGGCAGACAGGTCATTTTTGTCAGCTTTTCTTTAGTATCATGGGCATACTCATAGCCTTCGCCGTAGTGCAGCTCCTTCATAAGGGCTGTCGGCGCATTGCGGATATGGAGGGGAACCGGCTGCGCAGGCTTTTCACGGATGTCCTTTTTCGCATTTTCACAGGCAGTATAAAGAGCGTTGGATTTGGGCGCCATTGATAAATAAACAACCGCATGGGTCAAATTGACGTCACATTCAGGCATCCCGTTAAAATGACAGGCCTGATAGGCGGCGACTGCGATACTTAGAGCCTGACTGTCTGCGATTCCGATATCCTCGCTGGCAAAACGGATGAGACGGCGGGCAATATACAAAGGATCTTCACCGCCGGAAAGCATACGGCACAGCCAGTAAACGGCGGCGTCAGGATCGCTGTTGCGCATGGATTTATGGAGCGCGGAAATCATATTATAATGCTCTTCGCCGGTTTTATCATACAACAAAGAACGGCGGCTCGTACATTGGGCTAAAGCCTCATCAGTGACAGTGATTTGCCGGGCGCTGATTTCTCCATTGAGAACTGCCATTTCCAGTGTATTCAGAGCCGTCCGCGCATCGCCGTTGGCAAATCGGGCAATGCTGTGAAGCTGTTGTTTTGTAATACCGATAGGCTGGCTGCCAAAGCCTGAGGGGGCTTTTAGCGCGTGGCAAAGAAGTTCAAATATATCCTGTTCTTTAAGTGCCTTTAACACGAAAACCTTACACCGGGATAATAAAGCGGCATTAATCTCAAAGGAAGGATTTTCTGTTGTGGCACCGATTAGAATAATACTTCCCTTTTCGACATAAGGCAGAAATGCGTCCTGCTGGGCCTTATTAAAACGGTGGATTTCATCAACAAAAACGACAGTGCGCACCCCTATAAACCGGCTGCTGTCCGCGCGGTGCATCACTTCCTTGATTTCCTTAATTCCACTTGTGACAGCGCTGAAATCAATAAAATCGGCTTTAGTTTTATTTGCAATAATGCGGGCCAGCGTTGTTTTTCCAACGCCCGGAGGCCCCCAGAAGATCATTGAGGAAATTTCATCTCTCTCAATAAAACGGCGGAGTATGCAGCCGGGGCCTACCAGATGCTTCTGACCGGCAAATTCCTCCAGGCTTTGGGGCCTTAGCCGGCTGGCCAGAGGCATGGAGGCCTCATTTTGTCTGTCAAAAAGCGACATTTGTTCCATAAAGCAGACACCTCCCCAAGTTCGATTTACGAGTTATCAAAACAAAATAAACGATTATAATCTATTTTAGAATGTGCGGAAACTTTTTGTCAATAGAAGAAAATTGTGTTACTATAATGTTCGTAACAGTTTTGCCGGCCCAGAAGAAGCCAAAAACGCGTTAGCGCGGTTTGGTTAATGGCGGGAACAAAACTGTCTGTAAATGGACATGCAGCCTTACGGCGGCGCCGCTATAAATGAATGCTGATAGAAAGGATTAGAAAAATGCCGCGGATTTTAATTATAGAAGATGACCCTACGATTAATCATATGATCGCTGAGTTTTTGGGAGATAAAGGCTGCCAGTGTGTGCAGGCATTTTCTGGCACAGAGGGCAGACTGGTTTTTTCTGTGGAAAAATTTGATATTATTCTTATGGATCTTATGCTTCCTGGAATGACGGGGGAATGTCTGACGAGGGAAATACGGGAAAAAAGCCAGGTTCCCATACTTATTTTGAGCGCAAAGGCTGCTCTTAAAAATAAAGTCAATTTACTGGGGTTTGGGGCAGATGATTATTTCACTAAGCCCTTTGTGTTGGAAGAGCTGTGGGCGAGGGTGCAGGTATGGCTGCGCCGCAGCGGGATAATGTCTGCCGATGGCGAACAGCTTTACTTTAAAGACTGGACCGTGGATCTTGCCGGCCGGACGCTTTTGGTTAAAGGAACGCCGATCGAGCTGACGCCCCATGAATTTGGGATTGTGGAGCTTCTTGTGCGTTATCCCAAAAAGGTTTTTACAAAGCAGGAAATTTTTGAGTCTGTCTGGAACCAGGAATATTTTGTAGAGGATAAAACAATTAATGTCCATATTAGCAATATCCGCTCCAAGCTTAAGGCAACAGGAACACAAAATTATATTCAGACTGTGTGGGGGATTGGATTTAAAATGGCGGCTTCTTAAACATTTCTTTAATATTTCTTTGCGATTTTTGAATGGGATTATAGGAAGATATATACAACGACATTTAAGTATCCATAACGCAAGGAGGTAAAAAAATGGATGTTATTTGTACAAATGGCCTGTGTAAGGCTTACGGCGGCAAAACGGCGGTCGATCATTTGGATATGCATGTGCGCCAGGGAGAAATTTATGGATTTATCGGAAGAAATGGTTCGGGAAAGTCTACGACTTTAAAGCTGCTGTGTGGTATTGCAGCGCCCACAGGCGGGGAGGTCCGCCTGTTTGGCAAGCCTGTGGAGGACCCGTCGGCACGCAGACGGCTTGGCGTTCTTGTGGAAACTCCGGGGATTTATTCAGATAAAAGTGGATTTGAAAATATGATGCTTAAGGCCTGCTGCCTTGGTATCGTAAAGCCGGAAGCTTTGATTGGGGAGCTTCTCACAATGGTCGGGCTAAAGCCTTCGGACCGAAGAAAGACAAAAAAGTATTCGATGGGAATGAAGCAGCGGCTTGGAATTGCTATGGCACTGCTTGGGGGGCCTGACGTACTCATTTTGGACGAACCGATTAATGGATTAGATCCCGAGGGAATGAGCAAGCTGCGCCAGATACTTTTAAATCTGAACCAGAAAAAGGGAATGACAATTATTGTCAGCTCCCATATTTTAGGGGAGCTTGAAAAAATAGCGACCTGTTACGGGATTATCAAGGATGGCCGTATGGTTCGTGAGATTACCTCAGAGGAATTGATACAAAAATGCAAAGATTATCTTTGTGTACAGGTGGACGATGCCAAAGGCGCCGCTGTGATTTTAGAGGAGCAGCTTGCAATTAAAAATTATGAGGTCCACCCGGACGGAGAACTGAGAATTTTTGATTTTTCAGAAAGTACTGCCGTGGCTTTTGCCTTAGCTGAAGGTAAAATTGCTGTGAAGTCTATTTACCTGCACCGGCAGGATTTGGAAGACTATTTTTTGGAACTGATGGGAGGTAAGGATAATGATTAATTATTTCAGAATGGATATGCGCCGAATCCTTCGCTCCCGCTGGTTTTATATAACTTTGGGTGTAATTGTCCTTTTACTGTTATTTTCATTTTTTATGATTAAGCTTGCATTAGACCCTGAGTTGATCGGACAGCTTTCTAAGGCGGGAATTACGGTGTCAACCTCTGTAGATGAGGTGTCTGACGCAAAACAGCTTATGGGCGCAAGTATGGAAAGTCTTATTGGAAGTATGCTTTTTAGCGGCGGAATGATGGTTTCGATTATTGTCATCATTAGTTCAATTCTTGTATGTGAAGATTTTCGCAGCGGCTTTGTAAAAAATCTTTTTTCCTGCCGTATTAAAAGAGGTCATTATATTTTTGGAAAAATGCTGGCCTTTTTTGCTGTCAATGTCATTTATATGGCAGTATTTATTTTGGTTATTCTTGGTCTGAATAAACTTATGGGATTTAATATATCTTTGGGAAGTCCTAAACATCTGCTTATGATGATTGGCGCCGGCTGTCTTATTATTACTGCGCTGATTGCTCAAAATCTTCTGTTTTGTATGCTGACCCGCAACGCGATCGCAGGGAGCGTGTTATCCATTTTGTGCGGGGCAGGAGTGATTTCCGGGGCAATACAGGCTATAGCCGGGCTGTTTAATGCCGATCTGTCGCCGTTTCTTTTAGGAGAAATGCTGCGAGGCCTGCCTTATATGGAAAAGTTTTCCGCACAGTCTATTGCTGCTGCGGTGCTGTGGCTGGCTGCATATACTGGGGCGTCGGCGTTTATTTTAAACAAAAAGGATATTGCCTGAATATTTTATCCGGGGCAATGAATAGTTACGAATATGCCAGAGCGTGTCCAAAGCATATTGCTTGGACACGCTCTTATGTGCTATATGGGAGGGATAATAAAATGCTATTTACTATCGTTATATGTATCATTATTATCGTATTGTTATTTTGGAGCCTTTACCGTTACAAAAGGCAGATTGCAGATTTGGCAAAGCAGTTAGAGAATATGCCGCAAAAAAGCAATCAGAGATTAACCTTGGAGGTTCAAAGCAGTGATTTTATACGTTTGTGCGATGCCATAAACAACCGCCTGAATGAGCAGCAGGAAGCGGCCATTGCGGCGCTGGAGGCTTCAAAGGAGCTGCAATATACGATTTCCTGCGTTTCCCATGATATACGGACGCCGCTGACTGGCGCTGACGGCTATATCCAGCTTTTAAGCGGTACAAAAGATGAGGAAAAACGAAAACGTTATTGCGGGATTATACACGCGCGCCTAAAAGATCTGGAAGGCCTGTTAGATGAATTATTTCTTTATACAAGGCTGTGCAGTGGAACGGTGGATATTTTGTGCTGCCCGGTACAGATTTATCCCCCATTATGTGACAGTCTGGCGGTATTTTACGAGAAATTCCAGGAATCAAAGCGGGAGCCCTGCATTAAATTTGAAAATGAAGCACTTACGGCAATAGCAGATGCGCCCACCCTCCGGCGTATTTTCAGGAACCTTATCTCAAACGCGCTGACCCATGGCACAGGAAATCTGTTCATTGTCCAGAAGGGCTATGAAATTTATTTTGAAAATGATGTTTTAGATGCCGGAGAAATAGATATGGAACATTTATTTGACCGTTTTTACCGCGGCGACACAGCCAGGCGCGGCCCTAATGCTGGCCTGGGGCTTTCCATTGCACAGCGGCTGGCATCGCAAATGCAGGCGGATCTTTCCGCCAGCCTTACCGGCCGCCGCCTGCGCTTTACCCTGACACTGTGCCCTGTCTAAAAATAGTAACTATTCAGCCATGCATCTCGGATTTACGCAGCTAACGCTGCTCACCGCCGCATACGCGGCTAAATCCTCGATTCGGGCTAAACGCCCTATGTCTTGGGAGGTCAAAACCTCTCTGCAAGCCAGCTTGTGCCAATGTTTGCCCTCCTCAGCCGCATGGCTGAATAGTTACAAAAATACACAACTGCCCGTTGCCTGTAAAAGTGGGATAGTGTATAATGTCCACAGAGTGGACATTATACACTGCGCATAAAGTTGTATTGAAACTAGAAAAGGACGGAGAGTTCATGGGAATTATTAAAGCGGTCCATTTAATTTATGATTATATTACAAGAGATGATGATACCGGCCAGGAAACGGCCAGCCGGGCGATTGACGATGTGGAGCTGGATATTCAGGCCGGCGATTTTATCGCGATTCTCGGGCATAACGGTTCAGGGAAATCCACATTGGCCAAGCATATGAACGCGCTTTTGCTGCCGACCGGCGGGGGGATCTGGATAAAAAATATGGATACCCGGGATGAAAGCGCCACATGGGATATTCGCCAGACTGCGGGAATGGTGTTCCAGAACCCGGACAACCAGATTATTGGCAGTATTGTTGAGGAGGATGTGGGCTTTGGCCCGGAAAATATCGGCGTGCCTACGGACGAGATTTGGGAGAGGGTCAATGAAAGCCTTAAGGCGGTAGGGATGACAGAGTACAGGGATCATTCCCCAAATAAGCTGTCCGGCGGGCAAAAGCAGCGCGTCGCCATTGCCGGGGTGATGGCTATGCGGCCAGAATGTATTGTCTTGGATGAGCCTACGGCAATGCTTGACCCTAACGGCCGCAAGGAGGTTTTAAAGACCGTAAGGGAGCTGAATAAGGAATCCAAAGTTACTGTTATTTTGATTACCCATTACATGGATGAGGTTATCCATGCGGATAAAGTATTTGTCATGGATGATGGAAAGATTGTGCTGGAAGGCACTCCGAAGGAAATTTTTTCCCAGGTGGAGCTGCTGAAAAAATTGAGGCTTGACGTACCCCAGGTGACTGAGCTGGCCTATGAGCTTAAAATGCGGGGCCTGCCCCTGCCCGATGGAATACTTACCATTGATGAGTTTGTCAAAGCCCTGGCCCAAATTGCCCCGGAAGGAGGGGCCGGCGGCTTTTTGCCAGGAGGTTGCGCATTTAATATGCGGCAGCCGGAGTGTGTACAGCCGGAACACTTACAGAAGGGCGGAAATATCCATGTCGATTAAACTTGAAAATGTCAATTATATATACAGCCCGGACAGCGCTTTTAAAAAGCAGGCGCTCAAAGGTGTTAATTTAGAAATAAAAGACGGAGAATTTATTGGCCTGATTGGACACACTGGCTCGGGAAAGTCAACGCTCATCCAGCATTTGAACGGCTTAATGAAAGCGACCAGCGGCCATATTTATTATAATGGCGAGGACATTTATGATGATAAATTCAATCTGAGGGGACTTCGGGCGCTTGTGGGCCTTGTGTTCCAATATCCGGAGCACCAGCTTTTTGAAGTGACTGTGTTCAAGGACGTCTGCTTTGGCCCGAAAAACCTGGGCTTATCCCTGGAAGAATGTGAGCAGCGGGCCAAAGAAGCCCTAAAACTTGTAGGGCTTAAAGAAAAGCATTGGCAAAAATCCCCGTTCGAGCTGTCGGGCGGCCAAAAGCGCAGAGTCGCGATTGCCGGAGTGCTGGCTATGAAGCCGGAGGTGCTCATTCTTGACGAGCCTACGGCAGGGCTGGACCCAAAGGGACGCAACGATATTCTTGACCAGGTGGCAAAGCTCCACAGGGAAGAAAAGCTGACGGTCATCCTTGTATCTCACAGTATGGAGGATGTTGCCCGGTATGTTGACCGGCTGATTGTAATGAACCGTGGCAGCGTGTTTGCTGAAGGAACGCCTCCGGAGGTTTTTAAGCGCTATGTGGAACTGGAGCGTATCGGCCTTGCGGCGCCTCAGGTCACTTACGTCATGCACCGGCTGGCAGAGGCCGGTTTTCCGGTGGATAAAAGCGTTACGACTGTAGAGGGGGCCAGAGATTCGATTCTCAAAGCGCTGAATTGGCAGCAGGAAGGAGCGGCAAAGCAATGATCCGGGATATTACGATTGGACAATACTATCCGGCGCCGTCGGTGATTCACCGGCTGGACCCCAGGGTAAAGCTTGTGGGAACACTTGTCTTTATTATTATGATTTTCTGCATTAATAATCTGGCCGGCTATGTGGCAGCCACAGCGGCGTTAGCGTGCCTTGTTAAAATATCGAAGGTGCCCTTAAAATATATTTTAAAGGGCCTGAAGGCCATATTTTTTATTTTAATTTTCACTGCTGTGCTCAACTTATTTTTGACCCCGGGAACGCCTGTGTTTGAATGGAAATTTATTCATATTACCCGAGAGGGTATTCTTATGGCGTTAAAAATGGCGGTTCGGCTGACTTATCTGATTATTGGCTCGTCAATTATGACTTTGACGACGACGCCCAACCATTTGACGGACGGATTGGAAAAGGGGCTTGGGCCTTTGAAAAAAATCCATGTGCCCGTCCATGAAATCGCTATGATGATGTCCATTGCCCTCCGATTTATCCCAATTCTTATGGAAGAAACCGATAAAATTATGAAGGCCCAGCAGGCCAGGTGCGCGGATTTTGAGAGCGGCAATGTGTTTCAAAGAGCCAAAAGCCTTGTTCCTGTGCTTGTCCCTTTATTTATATCCTCTTTCCGGCGGGCAAATGACCTGGCTATGGCTATGGAAGCGCGCTGCTATAACGGCGGTGAAGGCCGGACGAAAATGAAGCCGCTTAAATATTACCGGAGAGATTATATCGGCTATTTGATGATTCTTATATATATTGCAGTACTCATTTTACTGAACATATTTTTCCCGGATATACAAAAGCTTTTAATCCCGTAAGCCGCGGGAACATACAGGAGGTTTTATGAAAGACCGATTACAGGCCGCCGGGGAGCGGCCTCTGAGACGGATTATGCTAGTCATTGCCTATGACGGCACAAATTACTGCGGCTGGCAGGTGCAGCCCAATGGGGTCAGTATCCAGTCGGTGCTCCAGTCAGCTATTGAAGACTTAGTCGGCGAAAAAATCCGGCTGACGGGAGCCAGCCGGACCGACGCGGGCGTCCATGCCCGGGGGCAGGTGGCAGTATTTGACACCCACAGTACGATTCCGGCGGACCGTTTTGCTTTAGCTATAAATCAGAAGCTGCCGGAGGATATTGCTATTCAAAGCTCAAAAGAGGTTTCAAAAGGCTTCCATCCAAGATACGCCAAAACATCCAAAACCTATGAATATAGAATATTAAACCGTAAAATCCCTATACCCTGTGAGCGGCTTTACAGCTATTTTGTGCCAAGGAACCTTGATCTTGACGCAATGCGCAGGGCTGCCCGGTATATTTGCGGTACCCACGATTTTAAGAATTTTGCGTCGACGAAAACGAGCGTTTGCGACACAGTACGTACTGTGTACGGATTAGAGCTTAAAAAAGAGGGCGATATGCTTACCCTTTCGATTACCGGCAATGGCTTTTTATATAACATGGTACGTATTATTGCAGGAGCGCTGCTTTATGTGGGCTTTGGACAGAGCAGCCCGGAAAAAATACAGGAAGCGCTGCACAGCGCCAGCCGGATCGTTCCTGGGCCTACAGCACCGGCAAACGGGCTGACCCTTGTGGAAATTCGTTATGAAGAGGCGCTATAATGGCAGGACAGAATAAAATAAATGGGGATATGGGGATGGAGTGCTGTACCTTGTGTCCAAGGGAATGTCGTGCTGACCGGACAAAGGCCGCTGGATTTTGCGGGATGGGTGATGAAGTAACTATTGCACGGGCGGCTCTTCATATGTGGGAGGAGCCTTGCATATCGGGTGAGTGCGGTTCGGGAACCGTATTTTTTTCGGGCTGTACATTGCGCTGCGTCTTTTGCCAAAATTATCAGATTTCCACTCAGAAAAAAGGCTATAAGGTGTCTGTGGAAAGGCTTGCGGACATTTTTCTGGAGCTTGAGGCTTTGGGCGCATGGAATATTAACCTTGTCACGCCGACACATTTTGTTCCACAGATCATACGGGCCTTAGAGCTTGGGCGGGCTAAAGGACTTTCCCTGCCCGTCGTTTACAATACAAGCGGCTATGAAACCGTGGAAACACTCAAGCGCCTGGAGGGCCATGTGGATATTTATCTGCCGGATTTCAAATATACAGACCCGGCGCTGGCCGGGAAATATTCAGGTGCGCCGGATTATTTTTTTCGGGCGTCTAAGGCTCTTGAGGAAATGGTCCGCCAGGTTCCAAAGGCTGTATTTGACGGCAGCCGGATGGTAAAGGGCGTCATTGTCCGGCATTTAATGCTGCCCGGCTGTCTTTTGGATTCTAAAAAGGCTGTGCGTTATTTGTATGAAACATGGGGCGACAGTATTTATATGAGCCTGATGAATCAGTATACCCCGCTGCCGTCGCTTAGTGAAAATTATCCGGAATTAAATGTGCGGGTTCAAAAGAAAGCTTATAATAAGCTGATTCAATTTGCCCTGGATCTTGGCGTGAGCAATGCATTTATCCAGGAAGGAGAAACCGCGAAGGAAAGCTTTATTCCTGATTTTGATGGGAAGGGTGTTTATGGACAGGGAAAAATATCTTGAAAAATTGAAAGAAAGTATTGATGTCCTTTCGGATATTCTCGATACGGAAAACTATGGCATGTGCCTGGTAGATAAAGACGGCAGGATCGTAAAATGGAATTATGAACGGCTCTTTAGGCGCAGGGAGGAGGAGGTTCTTGGCCTTGCGGTTGAAGATGTGATTGAAAACACCCGGCTTCATATTGTTGCAAAAACAGGGAAAAAGGAGCTGTTCCAGATCCAGAAGATCCATGGGAACCATGTCATTGCCAATAGAATCCCAATTATCCTCGATGGGGAAACGGTTGGGGCCGCGGGAACGATTATTTATAAAGATACGAAGGAACTGGCGGAGGCATGGCATTATGTAGAACGGGCCGAAAATAATATGAAGGCTTACAAAAGTGAGCTTGCAAAAATGTATCAGGCCCATTATCAGTTTGACAATATTCAGACGATTAATCCCAAAATGGAGGCTCTTAAGCACCTGTGCCAGGTCGTTGCGGGAACCCAGGCGACGGTACTGCTCCAAGGGGAAAGTGGGACAGGGAAAGAGCTTTTTGCCCAGGCGATCCATAATGCCAGCCTTGTTTGCCAGGAACCCTTTGTCAGTATAAATTGCGCGTCAATACCGAAGGATTTATTGGAATCCGAGCTTTTTGGCTATGAATCCGGGGCATTTACCGGGGCGCGCCGGGAAGGGAAAATCGGAAAATTTGAGCTGGCAGGCAGCGGTACGCTTTTTTTAGACGAGCTGGGCGCCATGCCCTTAGAAATGCAGGCCAAGCTTTTAAGAGTGCTGGAAAACCATGAGTTTGAGCGGGTTGGAGGAAATAAAAAAATCACTTTGGAGGCAAGAATTATCGCGGCGACCAACGAACGGCTTTCGGAGTCTGTGACAAGAGGAATGTTCCGCAGCGATCTTTATTACCGTTTAAGCGTTGTGAGCGTAGACATTCCTCCCCTTAGAGAACGTCTGGAGGATTTACCGGAGCTTTGCATGAGCCTGCTCATTTCCCAGCAGAAAAAGTATAATATGGGAAATTTTCCAGCCTCCTTAAGCCCGAAGGTGCTGACGATTTTAAAGAGGCACGACTGGCCCGGAAATGTGCGGGAGCTGCGCAATGTTATGGAGCGCGCGGTGATTATGAGCCAGGGACGGGAAATTCTTGAGTGCCACCTGCCGGATTACCTCCAGAAGCTTAGCCGTCCGGAGCCGTTTGACTGTCCGAAGGAGCTTAACTGTCCGGGAGATATTTGTAAAGCCCAGGGCGCTGCGTCTGAGGAAATGGAGCAGGAGCCGGAGTGCGGTAACGAGAGCTATTATTACCGGGAAACCCGGCGCCTGGAGCGGCAGATGATTATAAAAGCGCTGAGAGAATGTCGGGGGAACCGGACCGAGGCGGCAAGACGGCTTGGTATCCACCGTTCGGTCATCTATAAAAAAATGAAGGATCTTAGAATAAGTATGGAAGATTTTTAATATTTCACAGAGCCATCACATTCCTTTCGATGAGCTGTCAAATAGATGTGATATATTACATCTATCAAGTTTTACGGAGGAGGATGACGATGGTTGTTGGATTAATTGGTATTTTTATCGCTCTCGTTTTTTTGATTTACATGGTAATGAAGGGCTGGCCCCTTCTCATTGTCGGCGCTATTGCGGCGCTGATCGTTTGTCTGTTTAACGGAATCAATCTTGTGGATGGCTATCTGACGACTTATATGTCCGGCGTGGGAGGATTTTTGACCGGACAGATTCCTATTTTCTTATGGGGAGCCGTGTTTGGGGAGCTTTATGGAACTACGGGGGCGGCTTCGTCTATTGCAAAATGGATTTCGAGGATTTTAAGAGGTAAAAAAGAGCACTTAAGCCCTCTTGTAACGATTGTTATTGTCTTTTTGGCCGGTATTTTACTGTCCTACGGCGGAGTGAGCGCCATTGTTTTAATGTTTGTTATGACGCCCCTGACCCTGGAGCTTTGCAGGGAATCCGGAATCCCCCGATATATGGTTCCTGGTATGATTCTCGGCTGTATTGCAACGGCCGCCCTGTCTATGCCGGGAAGTCCTCAGGTACAGAATGTCGTGCCTATTGGCTACCTTGGAACAACATCTATGGCCGCTGCGGTTCCAGGATTTATTGCAGGTATCCTGATTCTCGCTTTAAATGTTGCTTTCCTGAATTTTGCGGCGAAGAAGGAGATGAAAGCCGGGAATCGTTATTATGATGTGGAAGGCGACGTCATTCATGGAACGGATGAAAAGCTGCCGAATCCGATTTTAAGCCTGATCCCTATGGTTATCGTATTTGTGCTGTTTAACGGTGTGCGCCTGGATGTCAATTTTTCGCTGATGATCGGTATTATTGCTGCCTTTATTATTTTCTTCAAGCATCTTGGGAGCTTTAAAGATATTATGAAATCTCTTGGAAATGCGGCTTCAAATACATGTATCGTATCCTGCGGCGCGGCTGCCGTCGCCGGATTCGGAACGATTGTTGCGGCAACATCGGCCTTTGGCGAATTAAGCGCAAAGCTGGCAACCTTAAGCGGTTCCCCGCTGCTTATCGGTATGATGGCCATGATGCTTATGACAATGATCGGTGGTTCCGGACCGGCAGGGCTTGCTTCCGGCCTTCCGATGTTCCAGCCGGTGATGGCCCAGATGGGTGTGAGTATGAGCGCCTTTCACCGTATCTCAGCCTTTGCCGCGACGACCTTTGATACATTGCCTACCAACGCCGGGTTTATTGCGGCAACGGAGATTGCTAAGGTAGAGGCTTCTAAGTCGTATAAGTATGTTGGCGTTTGCACAGTTCTTAATACAACGATCGGTACAGTTGTACTGACATTGATTCTTATGGCCTTTCCGGCGCTTGCGTAAAAAATGTCCGGTTCCAGATAAAAGAACCGGGGAAGGTACGCGTCAATAACCATAAAACGCAGTTCCATTTGTCGGAATTGCCGGCATTGTCCGGCCCGTAGGACAAGACAGTGCCATAAAAAGGCGGATGCTTTTGCTTTGGCGGGCATCTGCCTTTTTAGAATTGTCAGTTGTATCGGGGAAGGAAATATTTTAAAATAATAGCTATAATGCCAGGAATAAAAATAGTTATAAGAAGGTAGATAAAAATGGCAAGAATTTTAATTGCGGATGACGAAGCAGCTATAAGGACGGCGGTTAAGGAATTTTCAGAATTTCAGGGGCATCAAGTATCTGAAGCCGCTGATGGTATTGAGGCCGTGGAAAAATGCAGGAAAGAGGATTTTGATATTATTATCATGGACATTATGATGCCGAGGCTTGACGGGTTTACGGCATACAAGGAAATCCGAAAGCAAAAGGACATTCCTGTGCTCATGCTGTCGGCGAAAAATGAAGAATATGATAAGCTGTACGGCTTTGAGCTGGGGATTGATGATTATGTTGTCAAGCCATTTTCTTTAAAAGAGCTTTTAGCCCGGGTCAATGTGATCGTAAGCCGCCGCCGTCCGGGAAATGCGGCAGGGGCTTTTGATAAGGTGCTGAAATTTGACGGGCTTACGGTCGATATTACCGGACGCAAGGTTTTAGTGGATGGGAAAAGAGTGGAGCTGCGCCCGAAGGAATATGATTTGCTGTTTTTCCTCGTACAAAATAAAAACATTGTTTTTTCAAGGGCAGAGCTTCTTGAAAAGGTATGGGGCTATGATTTTGCCGGGGATGACCGCACTGTGGACGCCCAGATCAAAATGCTGCGCCATGCCCTTTTAGAATACCGCAGGTTTATTGTGACCTTCCGGGGAGCGGGGTATAAATTTGAAACAGATTAAAACAGGGTTTCGTAAAATGTCCGTCAGCTTATGGCTGTGTTTTATTATTTTTGCGGCCATTCTTGCCATAGCCTTTAGGCTGATCCTCATTGATTCCGTGCAAAACCAGTACAAAAGCAGAGAGATTGGAAAGATGGAGCAGGCGGCTTTAACCCTTGCCGGGAAATATGGGCAGAAGGATTTTTTAGCATCTCTGCCGGTGATTGCCGGCTCGGACGATTATTTTGTTATGTGGGTATCCGAAAAAGATTATGAAATATGCCGCTATTACAATAACGAAGGGCAGGCGGCAAGTCTTGAGGACGGCCCGGAGGGAATTGCCGGGGAAGCGCTGTTTGAAAAGCTTGATCATTCCAATGGCTATTTATTTTTCTATGTGGATGATAAGCCTCACAATTCGCAGTGGGCGGTGTGGGCCGTCGTGCTTGCGAACATTGACGGAAACCGGGAGGCTCTTGTCGTCAGCAAATCCATGGCTGATGTCGACCAGCTTTTGCGGGTACTCCTTAGCCGTTCGGTGATCGTTATTACCGCAGTGATGGTTATTGCGGCGGTAATCGCTGTATTTTTATCGAATTTTTATGTACAGCCAATTGAGCGTCTGAATTTTAAAGCGCTTGAAATGGCGTCGGGAAATTTGGAGGTTGAATTTCCCAAAGGCGGGCCTCTGGAAATTGTCCAGCTCTCAGAAAGCCTGACGAAGGCCAGGGATGAATTTCAGGCAACGGAGGCGCTGCGCCGTGATTTTGTGGCGAATATCAGCCATGATATGAAAACACCGCTGACCGTGATTAAGGCTTATGCGGAAATGCTGGAATCCTACTCCGGGGAAATTCCTGAAAAAAGAGAGGAACATTTAAAGATCATTATGAAAGAAACAGATAAGCTGACGGCGCTCATTAATGATACGATGGAACTGGCAAGGTTGCAGTCGGGAACTATAGCGCTTAAAATGGAGCAATTTTCTTTATTTGATGTGGCCCGTGAGGCTGTCGATGGCTTTAAGATACGGCCGGACCTTGAATCGTTCACCTTTGTTGCCGAAGGTGAGGAAAAAGCGGTCGTATATGGGGATCGCCAGCTTATTTACCGTGTGTTTTATAATCTGGTGAATAACGGAATAAAATTTTGCTCAGAGGATAAATATGTGGCTATCCGAATTGGCAGGGAGGACGGTATGGTTTACGCCACTGTGACAGATCATGGTATTGGAATTGAAAAGGAAAAGCTTCATCTTATATGGGAGCGGTTTTATCAGGTACTTCCTTACAGTAAGGATAAGGCTGGCATGGGGATGGGGCTGAATATTGTTTTGCAGATTTTAAAGCTTCACCATGCCCGTTATGGTGTGGACAGTACGCCGGGAAAAGGAACGACCATATGGTTTGCACTTAAGGAGAATGATTATGAAACGCAGGATCATTAAAATAACACTTATGATCAGCTTTGTTGTTTTAGTGGCAGCAGTATTTATGAGCCGCCAATACTCGGTGACTCATCTTGAGGCCCAAATCGAGGCCGCCAAGGAGGAGGGGCATATTCCGGTAGTACTTATATGCCCCCTGTCCGGCTCCTATGCTTATGTCGGCGAAGCGGCAAGCTGGTCGGCCGGATATGCCGTCCGGCGGATCAATGACCAGGGCGGTGTCAATGGGCAGATGCTTGAACTTATTGTACAAAATACAGATTCCGATACTGCCAAAGCACGCAGCGCTGTAAAGAAAGTTAAGGGGAAGCTGCTGTTTGTGATCGGACCTGTGACGGCCCCGGAAAGTTTTGCGGCTGCCGAAGAAATTGCCTCCAATGAAATACTAAGTATCGGAACCTATTCCTTTGATGAAGCCCTGGAAATAACGGCGCCCTATGGGGTATCTTATATGAGTAATTCTGACCTTGGAGAATGGGCCAGCGTCAGGCGGTGGGCTAAAGATAATCCAGATATAAAAAATGTTGTCCTTTTTACAGATTCTATGGACACATCAAAAGCTGAAACCGCAAAAGAAATGACTAAGCGGCTGACGGAGCTTGGACTTAAAGTTATAGAGGTTGTAGATATTTCTGCGGATACGTCGGACCATAAGTACATGAAATGTGCCATCCAGGCATTAAATATGAAGGCAGACGGCTATATTTCCCTGCTCAGTGCTAAAGATTACGGAAATATCCTTTGTGAACTCAGGCGCAGAGGCGTGGACGAAGGGCGCCGGATTACCGGCTCCTTTTCTGCGTATACAGAGGAATTAATTGAAGTGGCCGGAGAGAATCTTGACGGTACTTATATATGGAACAAGTTTAATCCGGAATATGACAGTGAGGAGTGGCAGGCGCTTGTAGACGCCTACCGCAGGGATCACAATGGCGATACGCCAATGAGTACAACTGTTGTGGATATTTATGATTCTGTTATTGCTATAAAGGATTGCTTTGAAACTTTAAAAATCACCGGGGAGCCGGAAAAATACAATTCAGAACGGCAGGCGGTCGGCCAGTGGTTTTATAATTCCGGGCAGATCCAGGGAATCCAGGGAAGCTACCGCTGGGAAAACGGCGAGAAAATCAAAGATTATGAGTATTTTATTTTTAAGGGAACATCGCCGGAAAATGTGTAAAAATTTGATAAAAATTTCCTTGACACACACGGCGGAATCCCATATAATATTTAATTGTGGCGATATGCTTATAAATGCTGTCATCCAAAGCCCCGGAAGCAGTATTTATAAATATAGCGGACATGTTGGAACGATTATGTAAAAGATAAATAATAAAGAGATTATGCCAAAGAATGGATTTACCACAAGGAGGTTCAATCATGAAAAGTTATGTGGCAACCGCATCTTCAATTGAAAGAAAATGGTATGTAGTAGATGCTACTGGACATACATTAGGACGTTTAGCTTCCGAAGTAGCTAAAGTATTAAGAGGTAAGAATAAACCGACATACACACCGAGCATGGATACAGGTGATTATGTTATTGTTATAAATGCAGATCAGATTAAAGTTACCGGCAAGAAGCTGGATCAGAAGATTTACTATAATCACTCTGATTATGTTGGCGGTATGAGAGAAACAACATTAAGAGAAAAAATGGCCAAGAAACCGGAAGACGTTATTTATCTTGCTGTTAAAGGTATGCTTCCCAAAGGACCTTTAGGCAGACAGATGCTCACAAAACTTCATGTATATGCCGGCGCAGAGCACGGACATGACGCTCAGAAACCGGAAGTAATGGAGATCAACTATTAATTATCACACTTAAGCGACCACAGGCCAAGTTCATGGCGGTCCATAAAGTTTAATTAGAAGGAGAGAAAAACCGTGGCAACAGTAAAATATTACGGAACCGGAAGAAGAAAGAAAAGTATTGCCAGAGTATATCTTGTACCAGGCACAGGTAATATCACAATTAATAAAAGAGACATTGATAACTACTTCGGTCTTGAAACATTGAAGGTTATCGTTCGTCAGCCTCTTGAAGCTACAAGCACAACAGACAAATTTGATGTATTAGTTAATGTTCACGGCGGCGGCTTCACAGGTCAGGCTGGTGCGATCAGACATGGTATTTCCAGAGCATTATTAAAGGCTGATGCTGATTACAGACCGACATTAAAGAAAGCTGGCTTCCTGACACGTGACCCACGTATGAAGGAAAGAAAGAAGTACGGCCTCAAGGCTGCCCGTCGCGCGCCTCAGTTCTCCAAGAGATAATCAAAAGAGAATATCGAAATGCTTACAAACCCTGGAAACTCCTTATGTTTTCGGGGTTTTTCAGTTCTCCGGAAACATTGTGGAATGTCGTGAAACGGGGTGAAATTTGCTCCGTTTGTAACGCATTTGCAACACGTTTGCAACAAAGTTATTCCGCTAATGTTTTGTTTATGGCATCAACAAGTATCTGTACATCCAGATGCGTATAAACCTTTTCAGTCAGGCTCATAGCTCCAGAGTGACCTACAATTTTTTTGATAGTAGTGTCCTGGACTCCTGCCTCGGATAACATGGATATGCACGTATGTCTGGTACAATGAGGCGTCCGGTTAATTCCGATCTGCTCTGTAAGCGGTGTCCAGTAACTGTCATAATAATTGCGGTACTTAAAAGGCTTACCATCCTCTGTATGCAGAAGATATTCACAGTCTGGACAGGATTCATACCAGCCTTTATAGAACGGAAGAAGTTTGTCCGCGATCGGAACCTTTCTGATGCCATTCTCTGTTTTACTTTCAATCACATCGAAGTATTGCTTATCCAGATGCACGTTTTCCTTTTTTAAGGAAAGAAACTCGGAAATACGTGTACCGTTGTAGAGAAGCATAAGGATGATCTGATAATATTTATCATCTTTCATCGTCCAGATTTTGGCAATTTCATCTTTTGTAAATTTATTCCTACTGTGCTTATTCGGATTTCTGTCCTTGTACTGAACGATATCAACGAAAGAAGAATAATCTTTGTTGCAGATGTCATTTTTTAAAGCAAAATCATATAACTGATTAAACAGTATCTTTATTTTCTTCAGTGTCGGATAGTTTTTCCCGCAGGTGTCGATGACCTGTTGAAGGTCTGCCAGTTTCAGGTCTTTAAAGACTCTGGAATAAAGAATGGTGCAGGCTTTGTATGATGCTGAATACCCTTTTACGTTGCTTTCTGATACAGTCGGATATTTCTTTTTAGACCATTCTTCATATACTTCCGAAAAAGTCATTTTTGCGGCTCTGGTATCATACGGATTATGATTGTAATCTGCCAGCATCTGCAGACCTTCTGCTTTGGTTGCGGTATATCCGATAATAATATAGTCAGCGACTTTCTTTTCCTTTACAGGATCAATATGATATCCGGTAGTCTTTCGAACCATATATGGTTTTCTTCTTTTTCCGGATAATTTTACTACGCTGCCATAGCCATTTGGTAATTTCATAAAGTTAAGTCTCCTTTCTTTTGGCGAGACTTATTCTCCAAACTGTTTGTTTAAAATAGCATTTCTTCGTTTTATACGTTCCTCCTCTGAAAGTTCTTCCTGCTCTTTCTCTGATAATGGGATAGTGGAATAGTAGGCTAATGTCTTATCTTTCCAGTCCTGATAGGATTTTGCAGTGTGCTGGTAAGAGGCATATTCTTCTCTGTTTTCGTTAAATTCCTCTAAAAACAGGCACATATCTGCGTTTTCTGATGCCGACATGTCTTTACCATTAAATGTAATAGAACACTCCCAATTACTGTACTCAGGCGGACGCTTTACATCTATGCGAAAGCCCAGTTCCTGAATTTGATCGAGCTTAAAGAAAAACTTCATAACATCTGACATATATGTTAGTGGTCTGTTACCAGTTTCGTATCCGATCAGATAGGTAGAAGTTGTGTCAAGCAAGCGGGCAAGTTCATTGATCATGGCAATAGATACTTCGATTTCACCACTTTCATATTTCTGGATCGTGCGAAGTGATTTGCCAAGTGCATTTGCCAACTGCGTCTGATTCATGCCTTTTTGTTTCCTGGCAGTTCGGATCCTAAGTCCAATCTGTTTTGCGTCATATTTCATGATTGATTTCACCTCTCTTTCATCCATATTAACACACAGAAATACGAATTGCAAGTACGTATTTATAGAAAAGTATCTTGACATATGTGTTTTTAGTGCATATAATAAAATACGAACTAATAATTCATAAATTTAAGAAACAGAGGTGATATTATGAGAGTTAATGCATTAAAAATGCAGATTTTAATGGGAAAGAAAAACCTGACCATTAAAGAACTTGCGTATAAGAGTGCTGTGTCAAGACAGACCATATCCTGCATCAAAGCAGGAAAAAGCTGTTCTCCACAGGTGGCATATAAGCTGTCACTGGCGCTTGATATCGATATGCAGGAATTATTGGAATAGGAAATTATGAGAAATGCAGCCAGGACAAGGAGGTGATGTGAATGGAAAACAAATTGTATGTTGAACTCCCGCCCTTTACGGGAAGAAATGTTCCGATCAAAGAAATTGCACAGGCAATCGGCAAAGATCCGCATTATATCCGGCTCGGGATTCGGCAGGGAATCTTTAAATTTGGCGTTGCAATGAAGATGGAAAACTCAAATGAGTTCAGCTATTACTGCCCGGATCGGAAAGTCTGGGAAGAAACAGGATATTTCCGTGATGTAAGAAAAGAAAAAGCCCTTGCATAGTTTGGCAAGGACTAAATTCCGCAGAGTCAATGATATGCTCTGTCTCGCAAATAAAGTATAGCAAAGACTTCTGCGGAATACAATCGAAAATTTCAAAGAAGGAGGCTATACGTGAACATATTTCAGGAAATTAAGACATTTGTTTCGGCTGGTAAAGCGGCAGAACAGTATGGGATCAAGATCAACAGGAACAAAATGGCATGTTGTCCGTTTCATGATGATCGGCATCCAAGTATGAAGATCGATCAGAACTATTTCTGTTTCGCCTGTGGAGCCAAAGGAGATGTGATAGATTTTACTGCCAGACTCTTTGGAATCTCTCAGTTTGATGCAGCCAGAAAACTGATTGGAGACTTCGGACTTCCGATCAAATTAGTAAAGCACAAGAGCACTCAAAAGAAGTTCGGAAATAGGAAGCCATCAATGGTACAAAGTCGGTATCATTTTTCGGTAAAAAGTAAGGTTACAACCTGGAAAAATCATGCCGTAAAGGTTCTGACTGACTATCTGTCATGGATCCGGTTCTGGAAACAGTTTTACGGGGCTGAGCCAGATCCTTTTGAACAGGAACGCTTTCTGGAAGCGCTGGATAATGAGAGGAAGATCAATGATTATCTGGATATCCTTTTGACCGGCGACGGAGAGGAAATAGCGGATTTTTTCATTTACAAACGAAAGGAGGTGGAGAAGATTGAGCAGCGAATGGAAGAATATCAGCGAGGAGTCGTTGAAGAAATTAGAGAATATTGTAGAGCAGGAAATGCTGACACCGGAAGAAATCCGGGACAGTCTGGAAGTGACGGAGAAAGGCAGGATCCGCCAGTCTATCCAGAACTGCAAGTATGTTCTGGAACATGATCCCTGCCTGCGGGGAGCCATCTGCAGAAATGAGATGACCTGTCAGATCGACATTAAGAAAAAAGTGCCATGGAAGAGAAGGGGCGTCCAGATGACGGATACGGATATGAACAACCTGTCCTTGTATCTGGAAAAGAATTACGGGCTGACAAGCGACCGGGTGATCACCAAGGCGATAGATATTGTAGCGAACGACAACAGTTTCCATCCGATCATTGACCTGCTGGAAAGCCTGAAGTGGGACGGCAGGCCGAGGATTGCCGGGATGCTGACTCATTTCTTTGGGGCGGAGGATCCGGAATATTCCGGGGAGGTTATGAAGATGCACATGCTGGCTGCCATCAGCCGCCTGTATGAGCCCGGGAAAAAGTACGATATCATGCTCTGTCTTGTGGGCGGTCAGGGAACCGGAAAATCGACTTTCTTCAAATGTCTGGCGATAAAAGATGAATGGTTCACTGATGACGTGAAGCGCTTGGACGATAAGAAGGTATATGAATATCTTCAGGGACACTGGATCGTGGAAATGTCGGAAATGAATGCGGTGGCGAATGCCAAAAGCATTGAGGAGACCAAATCCTTCCTGAGCAGACAGAAGGACACTTACCGGATCCCCTATGAGAGAAGGGCGGAAGACCGTTACCGTCAGTGTGTATTCTGTGGTACCTCCAATGACCTTGCTTTCCTGCCTTTTGACCGGACGGGAAACCGGCGGTTCGGGCCGGTAAAGGTCTGTCCGGAGAAAGCGGAGACCGCCATATACCGGGATGAAAAAGGCTCCAGGGAATACATCATTCAGGCGTGGGCAGAGGCTATGGAGATCTACCGCAGCGGCGGCTTCCTCCTGACATTTTCTCTGGATATGGAAGATTATGTGAAATCCCTGCAGAAGGACTTTATGCCGGAAGATACCCAGACCGGAATGATCCAGGCGTTTCTGGACCGCTATGAAGAGGACTATGTATGTTCTACCATCATTTATCAGGAAGTCTTTCATCAGGAAGGGATGGTACCGAAATGGCAGTCAAAAGAAATCGGGGATCTGATGGACAATGAGATCTCAGGCTGGGAGAAACACGGGACTCACCGGTTCCCCGGCGGGCTTGGAATCCAGCGCTCCTGGAAACGGATCCATCCGAAAAAAGACAGGGATGGTTTTGTAAAAGTAGATGAAGATGCAAAGCTGCCCTTTGAGTAAAAGATAACTTTTCAAATGTTTTGAGCCTTGTTTACAAAAGTCCGTTTACAGAAGAGAGTGAAATTTGTAAACAGAAAGGCGTAAACAGGAGGAGAAAAACTTTGAAAGTTAAAATCTTCAGAAGAAGAAAAAGCCCGGATGCGGGCACAAAATATCAGGCGGGTACGCCGGAAACTCAGCCCTCGGCGACTGAGAGCGAAATACACCCATCGCACAGACCGGACGGTCTATGCTCTGTGTATTTCGCGACTGCGTCGAGCTCTTCCCCTTAGGAAACTGCCTTTGGTGCTTCCTAAAGGGTTCCTCTGGAAGGCCCTGCGGGGCTGATCAGCGCTGTAAACAGCGGGCTGATCTGACGTACCACCGCCGGAAAGGAGATCTATGGCAAATGGAAAGAATTGCTTTATCCAGACGGTCAAACTGCCACACGTCAGGGGCAGGGTACGTTATATTTCGGATCCGAAGAGACAGGAAAACCTGTATGCCACCTACAGCAATGTGGATCCGAAGTTCTGGCGATACTTGTCGAAAGAAAATCAGGCAGACTTTATCAGGAGCGGAACAAAAGGAAAATGCATCGAAGCAAGGGAACTTATCATCATGCTGCCGCCCAGCCTGATCGGATACGATCATGATATGCTGCTGAAATATTTTACGGCAAAGTTTGTGGAAAAATATGACGTGGCAGTGGCAAGTGCCCTTCATCACAATAAGAGGAAAACGAATCTTCATATCCATCTGATCTTTTCGGAAAGACAGGCATTTGAAACGCCGGAAGAAAAGATTGCTTCGAGAAATATGTTCTACGATGAAAACGGGAAACATGTCCGGACGAAGAAAGAGATACTGGATGAGAGTGGAGAAATCCGCTCCGGATGTAAGATCATTAAAAAAGGGGAAGTCTATGAAAAACATTATTTCAAGCCGAAGAACCCTGAGTTCAAGTCGAAGAAATTTACAGAGGATATGAAATATTTTTATACGGAGATCATCAATGATCTGGTAAAGAATCCGGCAGAGAGACTGAAGGTGTTTGATAAGAACAGCCCGTATCTGCCGACCAGAAAGATCGGGAAGAATAATCCGAAAGAAAAAGAAATCCGGATCGACAATTATCTCCGGCAGGAATGGAACAACATGGTGGACAGGGCTGTGGTGGAAGGTGTTACGGAAGAAGAACTTTGTATCACGAAGAAAACAGATATAGTTGAGCCTGTTGCCGAATCTATCCGCAGTGAGGGCTGGAAACCGGATCTGTTCAGGAAAATCCTGCAGAAAGCAATTGGTAGGTTGAGAGGGTTTATCCAGTATATCAAAGAAACCAGAAATGCGGAATTTGACGAAAACGGAAATCCGCTGCTCGGTCATGATCTGAGGATTGATGTGACGCCGGAACCTCTCCCGCCTATAGCCGGAGGAGAAAGACCAAGTTCAGAAAGACAGGAAGCTGAAGTCATGAAACTTGATAATATCCTGCTGAAGATGAAAAAAACGGAGCAGAGGATCTATGCCATTGAACAGGCAATAATTAAACTGGAAAAGGAACTGAAGGAAGTACAGAAGAAGTGGTTTCACGGAAAGGAAAAGAAAGAGTTGGAACAGAAAATTTCCGGGAAACAGCAGGAGCTGAGCAAGTCAAAGGATACCTTAAGTCAGATACCACGGATGAATGGATATGAAAATGCACTGGAAGTGAAGAAAGCTTACAAGTCTGCAAAGAGAGAACTGGACAAGGTGCGGAAACAGCAGAATGCGTGGGATCAGGCAATGAAGCCGTCAGAAAAAATGTATCTGGTAATCCGGGCGAACAGACCGGAGCAGACAAAAAAGAGAAGCATTCATGAGCGCTTGGAAGAAAAGAAACGGGAAGTAGCACAGCAACAGAGGAAAGAGCGAAAACGGAATCATAATAGAGATTGTCTTTAGAAAAACAGCCGGAACAGTCAATGATCAGAAATTTAGGAATGGCATTGACTGTTCCGGCTGTAATTGTATAAGTTGGCGTAAATAATTTAAAGCAATCCGGAAAAGAATTCGGCGATATCAGCATCAAAGATCTTGCTGAGTGCTACGAGTTCGCTGACCTTGATATTCATCCGGTTGGTCTCCAGTTTGGCGTAAGTGCTTTTTGAGATTTCAATTCCCATAAGCTGTAAGTGAGCAACAACCTGCTCCTGTGTCATATTTGCATTTCGTCTTAGGCGTTGGATATTATGGCCGATATCCATGTCAGGTCTGATCTTCTGCATATCTGAACTACTCCTGAAAATTCGTAATAAAGAAATATATCTTGATTGTATGTAGTATTCAGATTATAATGTTTCGTAATAACGAAAAGTTTCGCTATAAAGAAAGGAGAGGGCAGAGAATGTACGTTGATAAAATATTTGAAAGGGCAACAATACGGGGAATAGCAGATTATCTTTTGTTTGGGCTGGAACCGGATGAGGATGATCGGAGCTATGAGGAGCGGTTGGATGAACCGTATATGAAATTTGAGAAGGCTGTAGAAAAATATGATAAGAGTAAGACATCAGAGCTGTTGGATCTGTGTAATGAAGTAAGCAGTGAGACGGCCAGTGTGTATATGGAGATTGGATTGCAAGTGGGGATACTTCTGATGACGGATATGATTAAAAATTTCGGTAGAGAGAAAAATAGAGAAATGGGATTGGGTAAAGAAAAAGAGAATCTGTGATATAGGAGTTTAATCTTTTGGATTTCAGACACGCTTAGTTTTCGTTTAGTTTTATCATGGAATAAAGTGACTTAAAGAAAAGGTCGTGGTAGAATATAACTAATACAGAAAATATGGAGATGGTCTTCAATGGACAGACTTACGCCGGAACAACGGCATAAGAATATGCAGGCAATTAAAAATAAAGATTCCGAGATAGAACTGCTTTTGCGAAAAGAATTGTGGAAGCGCGGTTTACGCTACAGGAAAAATGTAAAAAATGTTTTCGGACATCCAGATATTGCATTTATCGGTAAAAAAGTAGCAGTTTTTTGTGACAGCGAATTTTGGCATGGATATGATTGGGAACATCGTAAGGATGATATAAAAAGCAGACGAGATTTCTGGATTCCGAAAATTGAAAGAAATATGAAAAGGGATATAGAAGTAACTGACATGCTTAAGTCTGATGGGTGGACTGTTCTTCGATTCTGGGGTAAGGAGATTAAAAAGGATGTTTGTAAATGTGCTGACATTATTGAAACTGCTGTGAAAAACAATAAGAGGGAATGATGATATATAAGACGATTGATTTGTGTGCCGGGATAGGAGGAATCAGAAAGGGATTTGAACTGACCGGTTCGTTTAAAAATGTGTTGTCGGCAGAAATTGATACTGCCGCAGCTGCGACGTATAAGCATTTATTCAGGGAAGATCCTACAAATGATTTAACTTCAGAAGAATTCAAAAAAAAGGTTGTAGAAACGGAGTATGATGTCCTATTAGCAGGTTTTCCGTGTCAGCCTTTCAGCAGAATCGGGGAACAACTAGGATTCAGAGATACAACCCGAGGAACAATATTTTTTGATATAGCGGATATTATATCGAGGACAAATCCGAGAGCTGTTTTCCTTGAAAATGTTGAGAACCTTGTCTCACATGATAAGGGAAATACAATCAAGACGATAATAAAAACGCTTGAAGATGAGTTGGAGTATCGTGTTATCGGTGTGATGGTTAATGAGAACGGAGAATATGAGTATAGCAGAAGCTCTTTAGTCAGAAATACCAGATATTTTGGTCTGCCTCAAAATCGTCCGCGGGCTTATATTATGGCATTTAGTAAAAGAAAATACGGAAAGGCAATTAAACTCCTGAATCAACAGTTACCAGAGTCATCAAATGAAATTATTTATAGAGATATCAATGAGATACTTGAGAATAATGTTGATGATAAATATTATATTGCGCAAGGGTATTTGGACACACTAAAAAAACATAAGATTCGTAATCATAAGAACGGTAATGGATTCGGATATTGTGTTGTAAACATGAAGGGTGAAGAACATTCGATTGCAAATACCATTCTTGCTACAGGTGGTTCTGGAAAGGAAAGGAATCTGATTTATCAGCCAAAAGATGGCGTTGCCGGAAAAATGTTGAAAGGGAGAAAAACGGTACTGAATTCAGAAGGAATAAGAACTATGACTCCGACCGAATGGGGACGCTTGCAAGGGTTTGTGGGGTACGCCTTTATCGATGAAGACGGTAACGATACTTTCAGTTTCCCGGAAGGTACAACAGATGAACAGAAATATAAGCAACTGGGAAATTCTGTTTCAATTCCACTTATTCGAACAATGGCCGAATTCATGCTGAATTGTTTTAATATTCTTGAAGAGCAGCAGGATGATGTAGTTCGCGCTTTAGCAAACAATAATGAGTTTTTTACGAAACGGGATGTTATGGATTTGTTGGATATTAAGTCGGCGCAGGCCGGAGTACTGCTAAAGAGACTGATTGATAAGGGTGAACTTATTCGTGTGTCACGCGGTAAAACAACACGATACGTAAAATACCGAGAACATTTGAATCTCTCACCATATAGCCAGAAAGAGAAAGTGTTGAAGCTGATAAATGATAAGAAAATTATTACCAATAAAGATGTTCAGACAATATTAGAGATGACAAGTGGAAGCACAAATGTTCTTCTTTCATGCATGGTAAAGAAAGGTGAAATAAAAAGGGTTTCCAGGGGAAAATATACATCGAAATGCGTAGAGAAGAAAAACGTCTGTTACAAAAGAACATTTAATGCCCGAGAAAAAGAGAAGGATTGAGGAGTTGGGATTAATGGACGGCAGAAGACTTTCACAAATATTGATAGAAAAATGTAATATCTTTTATAAAAAGGAACTGTTATCTGATGATGAGATTTTGAACAGATATATAGAGTTCCTTACAAGTGAATTTTTTGCTGAAAAAAGAAGTATAAGTTTCAGCCTTCATACAGGATCCAAATGTTTTGATGTGCTTTCCATAGTAATCGCAGCGTTGAGATGTATTATGCTTGAGGTAGAGTCAAATAAAAGTTATATTCCTGAATTTATGGATGGAGACATTGTTGTATATAGCAATGAGAGATTTAAATGGAGAGGGCTGAAAACAGATCCGTTTCAAAACAATGAAAATAAGTCTTATTATGTACTGCAACAGGATGCAAAAGGGAAAAACGGTATTTCAACTAGATATGTTCCAGTTGAAAAAGGTAATTTGATTAAACCGTATTATGGAACTTCTGTTCGGACTGACGGGATGGGACTCAGACGGGAAAAATCCAATCGCGAGGATTTTTTGGCGTACCTGTTTGAAGTTCCGGATAATGAAATACCGGCTGTTGTTAACCGATCGATGATTATTGTTTGCAGTAGAGAATATTTTACTGATTTGGTGAGGAACACTCATATCCGATTTGAAAATAAGACCGTTGATTTGTTGGATATTATACCGGTATCTTATTATACATCATCAGGAAAAGAGTATCAGATAGGTTCAAATCAATTAAAAATAGATTCGGTTTTGAAGGTAACAGGTGATATTTCGACCGCAAGAGAGCTGCTTCTTGATAAAAGTAATAACCCCTCCGGACTGGAGATTATCAATGCCGGACCTCGTGTTACGGAGAATACCGAATTAGATGACCTGCTGAATCGCAAATCTATAAAATGCATAAATGTAAGTGCTGTAATCAATCCTGTTCTTTGCAAATATGCGCTGGAAAGGGTAAAAGATAAATCTGTCTTTGCGTGTACCAAGGATTATTTAAAGCAGTTCACCATATTAAAGCATAAAGATGGTGACGGAGCTAGTTTACTGGAAGAATTTCATCATCAAGCACAGAACATTATTTATAATTATGTCGTTTGTGAAAATGTTGACGGCGGATGGACATGGAAACAGTATAAGGAACTCCGAAATGCTTTAAGAATTATACAAGACTCGACATTGGATGATAACAAAAAGAATAAGTTTGTACTTATTGCATATTCACTGATAAATCTTTTAAATACCTCTTTGTTTTCGATGGAATACATGGAATCGGCTATCGGCAAAAACATAGTTAATGCCAGTGTCATTTCACCGAAAATCCGTATCGGAGAACTTCAGGAACTTGCCGAAGATGCTGGGGCATATCAGGAAATATGCTTTAAAGTGGTTGGAGGCATAGAAGAGCAATATAAAAAAGAGTATTTGAAATGCCCTAAGTTTGATTCGATGAAGCAGTATGTGAGTAATTATTATAAGCGAGATTCTCAAATTGCTCTTATTGTTCCTAAAGCATATTACATTGATCTCCTGAAATCATATATGCGAATAGCAGAGAATATAGAAATAATTACTCCGAGTCGTTTTAATTCAAAAAAAAATTATGATGGGGTTTTGGTTGCAGGCAATATAAAGAATATATTATTTGATCCGCTGATTTGAAATACTGCAGCTGATGTTGTTTTTTTTGAGTATGATAATGAACAATTGATATTTCTGTTGAAAAAAGCAATACTCGAAGAACTCGATTATGTACTAAATC
>JAGZDD010000229.1 GCA_018369015.1 Clostridiales bacterium
AAACCACCGCCATGGGCTTGACCAGGAAAGTCTTGGTATTCCCGTAGTTGCCATTGGTATTCCTACAGTGGTTGATGCCGCAACGATTGTTAATGATACAATGAATTCTTTAATGGACGTTTTAGAACAGAATGGACTTTACCGGGAAGTTTATGATTCTGTAAAATCCTTTGACCACCAAGAAAAATATTTGCTCATGCGGGAACTTATGGACCCAGAAATGGCCAATATGTTTGTCACTCCTAAAGATATTGACGAAACTATAGGAAAGATCAGCTATACGATTTCCGAGGCTATTAATTCGGTCTGCCATGAAATTGACAGCCCTGTGTGAGCAAGACTAAGGGATTGCAGAGCACTACATTCGGTGATCCTAAAGCGGCCCGTCAACTGCGGCGTCATATCCTGTCCATCGCGGAATATAATGATACAAGGGAAATCCCATCAGAGATAGGATGTGATGTGTTGCAGAAAAAGACAAAGGTGATACTTCTGGCTGCTTTTATGGCCTGTACTATTGGCATTGGAAAATTTTCTGATATGGGCAGCCTAAAATCCCTTCTTTCCTCGTATGAAAGCCAGATCGGCCGGCAGGCTTTTAAAGCTGTTATTCCTGCGGCCGTTTATAATGAAGACGCCCTTGGATTTTCAGGGAATGTCATTGTAGATGCCCTGGTCGGTGCTGTTAAAAATACGGTTTTTTCACCGGCTCCGTATACGTTAGATGCTGAAAATGAGGCACTTGCAGAACTGAACGAATATTATCCTTCTAAAGAAGAATTGGAGGCTTTTGCAAAGGAAAACGCCGATGCCGCGCAGGAGAGGACTGAGGATAGCGCCGCTGCTGCCAATGCCAAAGGAGATCATGCCATACCAGAGGAAGGCGGTGCCGATACTGCCGCAGCCCAGGGGGCTGATAATGACATTATTCCGGCCGTTGCCACTCCGGCCAATGGAATTATCTACCCGGTACAATCTCTTTACGACTATACATTTCTGATGAATAATTTTTATATTACAGATTCTTCTACATCTTCGGACGCCAGTCTTATTGATGGTGAAACACTGCTGAATCGGGATCTGACGATGGATCTTAGTGGTGATGACCCGAAGATTCTTATTTATCATACCCATTCTCAAGAGAAGTTCTCGGACAGCCGGCCGGGGGAGGTGGCAGACACAGTCGTAGGTCTTGGAAATACATTAACGGATATTCTCCAACAAAAATATCATATTCAAGTATACCATGATACAGGTGTTTACGACATGATTGATGGTGTGGAGGACAGAAATGAGGCCTATTCTTTAGCTCAGGCTGCGGTTACAAAAATTCTTGCCCAAAATCCTTCCATCAAGGTTGTTATCGATCTTCACAGAGATGGAGTCGCTGAAGGAACCCACCTTGTTACACAGATAAACGGCAAGCCTACGGCTAAAATTATGTTTTTTAATGGGCTTTGCCGCAGCGCCAACAATGACACCAACGGTTATCTTCAAAATCCTTATTTGACAGATAATCTGGCTTTTAGTCTTCAAATGCAGATCAAGGCGGCTGAAAAATATCCTGATTTTACCCGGAGAATCTATCTGAGGGATTACCGATATAATATGCATATGTGCCCAAGGTCGCTCCTCGTAGAATGTGGAGCCCAGACAAACACCGTAGCCGAAGTACAAAACGCCATGGAACCCCTCGCTGATTTATTATACTGCGTATTGTCCGGGCAATAAAAATGTGATACAATAGCGAGGAAAGTGTCTGCCTACTCGCATGAGCAGGCATTTGACGAGCTGACCCAGTAAGGCGCGGCCGAGATGGAGAATAGCGAAGAAAATGATGATATTGAAAAAGGTTACTACTCAGCCATGCATCTCGGATTCACGCAGCTAACGCTGCTCCCCGCCGCTATCGCGGCTGAATCTTCGATTCGGGCTAAGCGCCCTAGACTAAAGAATGACAAAACCTCTCTGCAAGCAAGCTTGCGTCAAGTTTTTGTCATTCTCAGCCGCATGGCTGAATAGTTACTAAAAAAGTAGGAGGAATGTACGTGAGTATTGACCAGAGTAGAATACGGAATTTCTGTATTATTGCCCACATTGACCATGGCAAGTCCACGCTGGCAGACCGAATTATCGAAAAAACCGGCTTGCTCACAAGCCGGGAAATGCAGCACCAGGTGCTTGACAATATGGAATTGGAACGTGAGCGGGGCATTACAATTAAAGCTCAGGCTGTACGTATTGTATATAAAGCTAAAGACGGCAATGAATATATTTACAATCTGATTGACACACCGGGCCATGTGGATTTTAACTATGAAGTATCCCGCAGCCTTGCAGCCTGCGATGGGGCAATTCTTGTGGTGGATGCTGCCCAGGGAATCGAGGCGCAGACATTAGCCAATGTTTATCTTGCCCTTGACCATGATCTGGAGATTATGCCGGTCATTAATAAAATTGACCTGCCAAGCGCCGAGCCGGACAGGGTGGTCGCCGAGATTGAGGATATTATCGGGCTTGAAGCCCATGATGCTCCGAGAATATCTGCAAAAACAGGGCTTAATGTGGATGAAGTGCTAGAGCAGATTATTACAAAGATTCCTGCGCCTACAGGGGATGTGGACGCTCCCCTTCAGGCGTTGATTTTTGACGCTGTATACGACCCTTATAAAGGCGTTATTGTATTTTTCAGGGTAAAGGAAGGCCGGATTGCTAAGGGAACTCCTGTAAAAATGATGGCGACAGGCGCTTCCTTTGAGGTCATTGAGGTGGGGTATTTTGGCCCAGGGCAATTTATTCCTTGCGAAGAGCTGACCGCCGGCATGGTTGGATATATGACTGCCAGTATTAAAAATCTTAAAGATACGAGAGTCGGAGACACAATTACCAATGCAAAAGCGCCTTGCGAAGCGCCACTTCCCGGCTATAAGAAAGTAAATCCTATGGTTTTTTGCGGAATGTATCCGGCAGATGGCGCAAGGTATCCTGATTTAAGGGATGCGCTGGAAAAGCTTCAGCTTAACGATGCATCGCTGCAATTTGAGGCTGAAACAAGTATTGCCCTTGGCTTCGGCTTCCGTTGCGGCTTTCTTGGCCTTTTACACCTTGAAATTATTCAGGAGCGTCTTGAGAGGGAATTTAACCTTGACCTTGTGACAACGGCACCATCGGTTATTTATAAGGTACATAAGACAAACGGAGAGGTCATTGACCTGACGAACCCGTCGAACCTTCCGGACCCGTCGGAAATCGAATACATGGAAGAGCCGGTCGTATCAGCGGAAATCATGGTGACGACGGAATATATTGGCCCTATTATGGATTTATGCCAGGAGCGGCGGGGGCTTTATCTTGGCATGGAATATATGGAAACAACCCGTGCGCTGTTAAAGTATGAGCTTCCCCTGAATGAGATTATTTACGACTTTTTTGATGCCCTGAAATCCCGTTCCAGAGGCTATGCCTCCTTTGACTATGAGATGAAGGGATATCAGCGTTCAGAGCTTTGCAAGCTGGATATTCTTGTCAACCGTGAAGAAGTGGACGCGCTGTCCTTTATCGTATATGAAGGCTCGGCTTATGAGCGGGGCAGAAAGATGTGTGAAAAGCTGAAAGAAGAGATTCCGAGACAGCTTTTTGAAATACCGATCCAGGCCGCGATTGGCAGTAAAATTATTGCAAGAGAAACAGTAAAGGCTCTGCGTAAGGATGTTCTGGCTAAGTGCTATGGCGGCGACATCAGCCGTAAACGCAAGCTTCTTGAAAAACAGAAGGAAGGTAAAAAGCGTATGCGTCAGATTGGGAATGTAGAAATTCCCCAAAAAGCATTTATGAGCGTATTGAAGCTGGACGACCGGTAAAAATGTAAATATAAAGCCATGCCATAGCCGTTTGCGGCCATGGTATAATGTCTGCTACGCAGACATTATACAGCGTTTTTCGCGCGGTGAGCGTAAGCGAGCTTTCCAATGCGCGAAAATACGCATTGCGGCAAAGCCATGCCATAGCCGTTTGCGGCTATGGCATAATGAGGGCCAAATCCTACATAACGTAGGATTTGGCCCTGTTTTTATTTAATAAGAAACTTCGTTTATTAATTAAAAAAGCTCCGCTCTGGATCTCACTGCGGCGGAGTGGAAGATGTCGCTTGCGCGACCCGACGCAGGCGGAGAATCCTGTAGAGCAGGATTCTTATTTTTTCCTTTTTGCCCGTCTGCGTTCCTCCTCAATGGTCCGTCCCAGCTTTTTTAAAACAAGAATGGCGCTGGAAATGTTGGCCAGGCCGTCAACAATAAAAAAGATGCCCATACAGCGAACAAGGGTTACGGTAGCGCCAAAGGGGTTAATGACAAGCATTAGCCCAAGAATCGCGGTAATAATGGAAATGGCAAGAGGAATTTGCCAATAAAGCAGCCCGGCATGTTTTAGGTCAAAGGCATTTTGGAATTTGATAATACTGTCAAATAAAATACATAATCCAATAGCAAATGGCAGTAAAGAGACAAAAAGTACTGGCTTAAATAAAATAAATAGCCCGAAGGCAATGGTAATAATACCGACGACCAGATCAAATTGGAAATACCGGCGGGTATTGTCAGAGCGCAGATAGATAAGTATTCGGATCAGCCCATAGATTAGCAGTACTGCGCTGATTATATAGCAGACAATTTTTACTGCAATATCCGGCCATATAATTAATATAATGCCGGCGAGAATATAAAAAATAGATACAAGGCCAAGATATTTGTTGTAATCTTTTGATTGAGACATAAAACACCCTCCATTTCTTTGTTAAGCGTAACAGTTCAGCCATGCTGAACTGTTACCTGCAAAAATCCATTAAAAATCGCCTGCGGCGATGGGATTTTTGCACTCCTGTTTCACTTTCTGACGGT
>JAGZDD010000230.1 GCA_018369015.1 Clostridiales bacterium
CACGCCCGTTTTTATATCCGGGATGGCACCGTTGCATTAATACAATCTTTATCTAAAAAAACATATTTTTAAACAACACTAATCTTCTTTATAGTACAGTAGATACGTTCCTTTGCCCATTTCGGGGTAAAAACCATATACAGCAGCCTCCGGGTATATCCCGGAGGCTGTGACAGTAAAAGGAGATTATTTTATTCCATGATCGAATTTAAAAATGTGTCCAAATCTTACAAAAATGAACAAATACTTAACAGTATCAATTTGACCATTGACACAGGCGAATTTTTTGTCCTTATCGGCTCCAGCGGCTGTGGGAAAACAACGCTGTTAAAAATGATCAACAAACTCAATCCCATCACTCAGGGAGACATTATCATTGACGGCGTTAATGTCAAAAAAATGCCCGAGTCCGACCTCCCGAAAAAAATTGGCTATGTTGTCCAGGAAAATGGACTTTTTCCCCACCTGACCGTGGAAGGGAACATTGAGCTGATCTTAAAGCTGGCCGGATTTCCAAAAGAAGAAATTCCGGGCCGGATTAACGAAATGCTTCGCATGGTTGACCTCGAACCCAATCTCTACCTCAACAAATTTCCATCCCAGCTCTCCGGCGGCCAGCGCCAGCGCGTTAATGTAGCAAGGGCTTTTGCTTCTGACCCTCCCATCATTCTTATGGATGAACCGTTTTCAGCCCTGGACCCGATCACCCGCATTGAGCTTCAGGATGAAGTATTTAAGCTCCACAAACGTTTTAAAAAAACCTTTGTTTTTGTTACCCATGATATGAACGAGGCTCTGAAAATGGCCGACCGGATCTGTGTTATTGAAAAAGGGCGGATCGCCCAGTGCGACACTCCTGAGCATATTCTTAAAGCCCCTGCCGACAGCTACGTCGAGGAATTTCTCGGAAAAAATAAGCTGTGGAGCAATCCGGAATTTATCAAGGCCGAAGATATTATGCTTAAAAGGCCGATATGCGCCCCGAAGGAATTTAATGTCCGCCAGGCTTTGTACCGCATGGCCCATTTCAATGTGGACAGCCTCCTTATTCTGGACGGCCGCCAAGTAGCGGGTATTGTCTGGATGGAAGAACTCCGGGAAATCCAGGAGGCTGACGTGTCCATTATGAATTACATATCCGACGACTTTATTTCTGTTTTTACAGACACAACGCTGCAAAAAATAATTTCTACCATCGACTACAATATTTCAGGGATCATTCCGGTCATTGACCATGAAAAGAACCTTTGCGGATTCCTGACAAAGGGCCGGCTTCTCTCTGTCCTGAGCCGTCAATATACCCCCGATGGTTCTGCGGATGAAAGGAGTGGTATCATTGAGTAATTTTTTTACAACCTTTATGGAAAAGAAATGGGAATTGCTGGAACTGTTTTTTGACCATTTGAATATGACAACCATCGCGGTTATCATTTCCCTGGCCATCGGCGTTCCCGTCGGGATTTTAATTACAAGAAATAAACTGGCGGCAAAAATTGTCATCGGGATTGCCAATGTTTTACAGTCCATCCCGTGTATCGCCCTGCTGGCCTTTTCCATCCCTTTCGTGGGAATCGGAACAAAGCCGGCGATACTCATGGTTATTGTTTATGCCCTGCTGCCGATTATAAAAAATACATACACGGGCATTAACGGCATTGCCCCGGCAACGCTGGAGGTTGCCCGGGGCCTTGGCCTTACAAAGTGGAAGCGGCTCTTTAAAGTAGAGCTTCCTATCGCGGCGCCTTATATTATGTCAGGTATACGTATTTCCGCTGTCACCGCCGTAGGAAGTATGACGATCGCCGCCTTTGCCGGAGCCGGCGGGCTTGGATGGTTTATCAACCTGGGGTTAAACTCAAGAAACATTTCCCTTGTGCTTTTAGGCGCCATCCCCGCCTCCATTTTAGCCCTGGCCATTGATTTTCTTCTCGGGAAGCTGGAAAAGGCCCTCACCTCGGAGGGTATTCTTCCTCCGGAGCAAATCCAGAATATTCCTAAGCAAAGGCGCCGCCGGGAACGCTTTACCGTTATTGCCGTGTGCGCCCTTGTTGTCCTTCTCCCGGCGGTCAGCTCGCTGCAAAACGCTCTCGCCTCCGCCGGAAGCAAAAAGGTTATCATTGGCACAAGCAACTTCACGGAGGTTATTATTCTCGGTTATATGTACGAGGATCTTATTGAAAGCAACACAGATATTGAGGTAGAACGCAGCTTCAACCTCAACGGCGCTTCTGTCTGCTATGACGCCCTGGCCAGCGATAAAATCGATATGTTTGTGGAATATACCGGAACCATCCACGCCAATGTGGTTAAAGAATCTATGGAAGGCAAATCCACAGACGAGGTATACAACCGCGTGAAGGAATATTTATCTGAAAATGATAATATTTTCACATCCAATCCTCTAGGCTTTAACAATACTTATGTAATGAGTGTTATGCCTGAAACCGCAGAAAAATACCAGCTTGAAACATTGTCCGACCTCATGGCAGCCGCCCAGGACTTAACTCTTGGCTGTACCGTGGAATTTGTTCAGAGAGAAGACTGCTTAGATTCTCTCCAAAATCAGTTTAACACTGAATTTAAGGAAGTTTCCGGCCTTGATGCCAGCATCCGCTATGAAGCGGTAGAGGCAGGCGAGGTGGACGTTATCGACGCCTTCGCCACAGACGCCCTTCTTGAAAAAACCGGGCTTGTGCGCCTTACCGACGATGCAGGCTTTTTCCCGCCCTACTATGCCATCAACATGGTGCGCCAGGAAGTCTTAGACAAATATCCCGAGCTTGTGGATGTCCTCTCAAGCCTTGACGGAAAAATTGACGACCAGACGATGTCCGGCCTTAACGCCCAGGTAGATATTGATGGCCTGGACGCTAAAGAGGTCGCCCATAACTTCCTTGTAGAGCAGGGCCTTGTAAAATAGAGAAAGCTTTGCGCCTCCATTTCACTCAAAAACCTTTGCGATGCCCTCCCACACTTCATCATCGATCGGTGATTTGTTCTCTATTGAAGTTTCTGATAAAAAGAGCATTTTTGAACCATGGTCTTTATGAAATGCTGGCCACTCTGGCAATCCGGCACTGTTAGGATTGCCTTTTTTTGCAAAATTTGTCCAGTAATCAATCATCATATCGGACAGGCGGTAGTGCCGCCTGTCAAAAGGCCTCCAGCAGCGTCCAAGTGTGCCGAAAACATACCAAAGCTCGCTGGAATGAAAGGCTACTTCATCGGCCACAAAGCTGTAAATATCATGTCCTGGTATTTTCGCTGTAAAATGATATAAATAAGGCGGATTATCTTTTGCACCCTGCATTTGTGATACGCCGATACATAGCTCGTTAAAATAAGCCCTGGCACTTTCAGGCCCATGATACACCGCCCCTGGCATTTTTAAATCTCCATCGCCATTGACGCTCCCGGCCATTAAAGAAATCCCCTCAATCCCTTTAAGCAGCCGTTCAATCGGCGGCTCATCAAAAACATAATGGTCAACAACAAGCTGAGGCATTACCGGCAATTTCTGTGTAATTTCTGAGGCTAATGTTAAAAGTTCATCCGCAGGCATTTGCTCAAGCTCATCATAACACTTTCCCGAAGCCTTCATAAATGCATCGGCCCACTCAAAGCCATCTTCAAGCGTTTTTTGCCGCTGAGGAGTACTTATCCCTCCAAGCCCACTCTGAATGATCGCCCGGCAAAACAATCCCCGGGCAAGCGGGGAAGCTAACAGTGAAACAACCGACCCTCCGCCGGCACTCTGGCCAAAAACTGTTACATTCTCTTTATTTCCGCCAAAGGCCTCAATATTATTTTGAACCCATAAAAGCGCTGCAATCTGGTCAAGGACCGCATTATTTCCCGCCTTGTTTGTCGTATTGAGTTCTACCGCTTCCCTTGGTGCAAAGCAGCCGAAAAATCCCACACGGTAATTGATCGTCACAAGAATAACTTTTCTTTTAGCTATCGCCTCTCCGTCAAATTCCATTTCATGGCCATAGCCTGTAGAAAGGCCGCCGCCATGAATCCAAAACATTACCGGAAGCTTTTCCCCTGGTAAAGCCGCCGGTGTCCATACATTTAAAAACAGGCAGTCCTCTCCCATAGGCATCGGATGGGGATAAAATTCTTTGATAAAAAAGTCTGAAAAGGGCATTCCAGGTTTGACCTGCTCCTGCATGGCGATTGCTCCAAAGTGATCGCAGATTCTTACCGCCTTCCATGGCTTGGCCGCCTCCGGCGCCATAAAACGCCTGGCCCGGGCATAAGGGATTCCCCTGTAGACGACACTGTTCTCCAAAGCAACGCCGCGCACCGGGCCGCTGCTTGTCATTGTTTCCAAAATCATTATACCTTCCTCCTCTAAACACATTTATTGCTCAGCTTCTAAAGCTAACCATTCGTCTAATTGTTTTTGGTATTCATCGATGATCTTTTGTACGCCGCTGTCATAAAGCTTATCTATAAAAGCCTCATACAGCGCCTCATCGCCAAAGCCGCACTCTAATGTCGGAACATACTCGTTAATCGCTACGCTGACTGCCGACAGCTCATTAGTAATGCTATTCGTGTCTACTGAAAAGCCCAGATACTTTGAAATCGGCGAGGCTTCCATATCCTCCATCTGCTTCTGGCGATAGTCAGCGCTCTGCCCATCCCATGGCAAAACAATAAACTGGTTCCCTACCATGTAGTCACTGGAGTGATAGGCATTGTCTTCATTCCCTTCCACATATTTCGCTACGCCGTCAACAACTTCATAGTCTACGCCTTCCACACCCCAGGCCATCAGATTTGCAATACGGCTGTCTGTGTACATCATACTCATAAAAGCAATCGCTGCCTCCGGTTCTATGGACATATTCGGCACAGCCCATGTAAACTTTGTTACAGATGTTGTA
>JAGZDD010000231.1 GCA_018369015.1 Clostridiales bacterium
CCCATTTTTTCAAGATACTGGCACGTATGAAGCACTGCGTGATGTTCAATTTTTGATGTAATGATATGATTTCCCTTAGACGCATAGGCTTCTGCAGTGGCAATAATGGCCCAGTTATCACTTTCTGTTCCTCCGGCAGTAAAATAGATATTTTCCGGCTGGCAGGAAAGGGAGGCGGCAATGGTTTCCCTGGCCTGCGTAATAACTCCTTTATTTTTTGCGCCAATATCATAAATACTTGAAGGGTTTCCAAACTTTTCAGTAAAATAAGGAAGCATTGCTTCCACAACTTCAGGTCGGGCTGCCGTAGTGGCAGCATGATCCAAATAGATCGTCTTATTCATAATTCAACACTCCATTCTCTTTCCAAAACTGCTGCCATCCTCTGTCGAAAGGCCGCGGCAGCCATTGCTGATGACTTCTTCTAAGGTCATTGTATCTACTACTTTATTTATACTGTCATTGATACGCTTCCATACATATTTTGTGACGCAGGAATCATAGTTGTCACATTCCCGGCTGTCCGGACATTCCACAACACATAGCTTTCCTTCTAAGGCTCTGAGAATATCTCCTACAGAAATTTCATCCGGAGATTTTGCTAAACGATACCCTCCGTTTGTTCCGCGGATACTTGTTACGATCCCAGCCTTCCTAAGCTTTGCAATGAGCTGTTCTAAATAACTTTCAGAAAGCCCCTGACGCTTGGCAATGCTGCTAATTGAAACCGCGGACTCTGTTGCATGCACAGCCAGATCCACAACGGCCCGCAGGCCATATCTTCCTTTGGTAGATAAACGCATTGAAAGACCTCCATAACAATCCCTACTATTTTACTAGGATTTCAATAACAATATATCACGTATTTTTTAAAAAGTCAACAAAATCTTCCTCTGTTAATATAGGAATATTGAGTTCATGGGCTTTTTTATTTTTGGCGGATGTGGAGAGATTATCATTATTAATAAGGTAATCTGTTTTCGAGGAAACAGATCCCGATACCTTGCCGCCCTTTTCTTCAATCAGCGCCTTAAGCGCGCTGCGGTTCTCAAAATGCTTAAGGCTTCCTGTAATCACAAAGGTTTTCCCGGTAACAGGCGAAGGCTGTTCGTCCGTCTGTTCAGCGATAACAGTAACTTCGGAAAGAAGATGGCCGATCATCTCCTGATTCTTCTGCTGCTTAAAAAAATCCACGACACTATCCGCAATAACCTGTCCAATTCCCTGGATTTCTACAAATTGTTCTGCCTCTGCATTTCTTATAGCTTCAAAATCCTGGGCAAATGCTTTACATATAAGCCGGGCATTCGACAGCCCGACCCCAGGAATCCCAAGGCTGTACACAAATTTCGGCAAAAGAATCTGTTTTGCCCGATGAATCGATTCTATCAGGTTATTATAAGACTTTTCCCCAAAGCCTTCCATAGATACAATCCGCTCCCTGTGTTCATCGAGCCGGAAAATATCCGCAAATTCATGGATAAAGCCCTCCTGCACAAACTTTTCTAAAGTGGCTTCGGATAATCCTTCAATATTAAAGGCATCCCGGCTTACAAAAAGAGCATATGCCTTGATCTTTTTAGCCGGGCAATCCGGATTTGTACAGTAAAGCGCTTTCGTATCATTCATTTGGCGTATTTGGGCAGCTTCACCGCACACCGGACATTGCTTTGGTATTTCAAGACTCCCGGAACTAGTAAGGTTTTTGGCAATCTGTGGGATAATCATATTTGCCTTGTAAACTTCAATCGTATCTCCAATACCAAGCTTCAAGCTTTCAATAATACTTAAATTATGAACACTGGCCCGGGAAACAGTTGTTCCCTCCAGCTCCACCGGCTCAAAAATAGCTACTGGATTAATCAGCCCTGTCCTTGAAGCGCTCCACTCCATATTAAGCAGTGTCGTTTTTGCAGTTTCATCTGCCCATTTAAATGCCATGGAATCTCTCGGGAACTTTGCAGTCGCCCCAAGCGACCTGCTATATTCAATATCATCATAGGTCAGCACAAGACCATCGGAAGGAAAATCATTGTCCATAATACGGCCGGAAAAATCCGATACAGCCGTCTCAACATTTCCCTGATCCACAGCCTTATATTCTACAATGTCAAAGCCAAGAGCTTTAAGCCATTCCATCTGGAAAATACGGGAATTATGAAAATCCACACCGTCAGCATGAACGAGGGTAAAAGCAAAAAAATGAACGTTCCTTTTTGCTGTAATTTGATTATTTAACTGGCGGACAGAACCGCTGCACAGGTTTCGCGGATTTTTATAGCGGGCGTCTACATCCTCAATACTCTCGTTAATTTTTTTGAAATCAGAATATTTGATAACGGCTTCACCTCGAAGGACAAGCTCGCCTTCATAAGTAATCTTATGGGGTAAATTTTTAAATACCCGGGCATTATTTGTAATGACTTCGCCGATTTCCCCATTTCCCCGGGTAACAGCCTTATCAAGGACGCCATTCCGGTAAGTAAGGACAATCGTCAGGCCATCCAGCTTCCATGACAGGGAGGCCTTATTGTTCCCAAGCCACTCTTTGAGTGTCTGAACATCCTTGGTTTTATCTAATGACAGCATCCGGGATTCGTGGCGTTCTTTTGGCAGCTCACTAAGCACCTCATAGCCCACCTGGACAGTAGGACTTCCAGAAAGCTGGGTTTTCGTTTCTTTTTCAAGAGCCAAAAGTTCATCATAAAGAGAGTCATATTCATAGTTGCTCATAATTTCCCGGTCTTCCTGATAATAGGCTTTTCCGGCTTCATTAAGCAGCAAAACAAGCTCCTTCATACGTTTTATTTTTTGTTCCATAATCGTTCTCCTTTTATGATTACTGTAATTACATTTTGCGGGATATCCGCCGTTTTAATTCTGACAGCTCCTGTTCTGTCAGATAGCGCCAGCAGCCAGGTTTTAAATCGCCAAGGCGGATGTTCATAATGCGTATCCGCTTTAATGTAATAACCTTAAAGCCCAACGCCTGGCACATACGGCGGATCTGGCGGTTTAATCCCTGGGTGAGAATAATGGAAAAGGTCTTTTGGTTAAGTTTTTGCACAGTGCATGGCCGCGTCGTCACATCAAGCTCTTCAAGGTAAATGCCCCCGGCCATCTTTTCAATAAAGGTCTGGTCAATGGGGCGGTCCACTGTAACAACATATTCCTTATCATGCCCGCTGGCAGCCCGCATCATCGGATTTACAATTTTACCGTCGCTTGTGAGAATAAGTAATCCCTGGGAATCTTTATCCAGACGTCCTACGGGAAATACCCGGCGTTCAAGCTGCAAATAGTCAATAACATTATTTTTGTCGTTTTTGGTCGTACAGGTAATTCCCCTTGGCTTATTTAACGCAATATAAATATGTTCCATTTCCGATTTTTTTATCCTTTGCCCCATCAGGCAAATCTGCTCCTGACCTGTCACCCGCTCCCCCATAACAGCCTTTTTGCCGTCGACTGTCACCTTTCCACGGGCAATATAATCGTCTGCTTCCCTTCGGGAGCAGACACCCTGTTCACTCAAGTATTTATTCAAACGAATGGATTCTTTATTTGTCACAAAATATCTCCTTATTTTATAGCAGTCTAGGGATCTCTTTCATAGTAAACGCGTATGCTGCGCGCGGCTCTGCCACGGATGAAAACCAGATGACTCCGTGCCTGCGGCACGCTGCCATCTGTCGGTGGTATTCGCGCTTTACGTTCTGCCTTCGGCATGTCTCCGCTGCCGCTCCGGTCGGTGCTTAACAAGCGGTCTACGTTCCACTCCGGTCGTTGCTGGACGCGTGCCACCGGCGCTTAGCAACACCGGCACGCAGCGCCGCACTTTCCGTTGCCAGACGGCAACTCGTGCTCATACTTTTGGGTTATCAAATGTGCAGGCACAGGGTCAAGTAAACTTGCCCCTGTGTCTGCCCACTTGATAACTTTCATAGTAAAAAGCAGTTGTCTTTATTATACGACAACTGCTTTTTTATGAAAAGCTTTTTTAACAGTCTGTTTGATGTTTGACTACTGTTTCCATCTATTCCCATATGTAACGGGATTGGCGGTTATATACTGTCTGTCTGGGCGTCACTGTCCGTAATACTGCTGTCTGTGGCGTCCGTGCCTGGCTCGCTTGCCCCGGTGTCCTGAGTCTGGCTGCTTTCTGGCACTCCGGTATTTTCCTTTGTTTCTGCGGTGCTGCCGGCACTATCGGCTTCCCCGGCTGTGAGCTTTTGCACAAAGTCTTTTACCTGGGGATCATCATTCATTGCCTTCGACATCTTTTCATTGACAGAAGCATAAAGAGAATTAATTTCTTCATCCTTGATCAGCTCGCTGATATATTTTTGTATATCACTGCTGTATACATAATCGGATGTAGCCTTATCATATTCACCGGGATAAATATAATAGCTCCCATCATCCTTCTGCTTCACATAAACATAGGCAACATTCGGTATACGTGTGTCAATCCCATCAATTTTTAAATCATCATAAATAAAAACAACCTTGGATGTACTGTCCATTCCGTCTTTTATATAGCAGGCCGTATTTTCATAGCCGGTAATGATCTTTGAGGTAGCTGCAATAACCTCACTGTTCATTACATCATTTGTATTATAGACGTTTTTTAAAGCTTCTATATCCCCATTGGCAAAGGCTGTACGGTACTTAAGGATCAGCGCTTCAATTTGTGTCTGGGTATCCTCAGCCACAGGCGCTCCTGTTTCATTATTACCAGTGCTGCTATCCAAAGACGACAACCTTTACCTCTCGGCCAAAGCCCGCAGCGAAGCCGACTGGATCGTCGGTATCAACGCCTCGCAAGCGCTTGCCGTGGCTGCCGGGCGG
>JAGZDD010000232.1 GCA_018369015.1 Clostridiales bacterium
TTCCATCCTCGCTGGCTGTCTGACCCAAATACCATGGCTGCCGCCAATCATTGCCTGCCTGCTGTGCGGACTCCTGGAACAGACAACAGGTCTTGGCCTTCTTAAAGTCCAGGCATTTTCCCTGGAAATAAAAACAGTCCTTGCCATGGCAATGATCTGCTTTGGAGGTCTGTCCATTACGGCGCAGACTTACAGCGTCATCCATTCACAAGGACTGTCTATTAAGCCTTATCTTTTCAGTAAATTATTATCCGGGCTCATCGCCGCAGCACTGGCCGCGGTATGGCTTAGCTGCTAAAGACCGGATAGGGAAAGAGTATTTCGCGGCAGCTGGCGGTTAATCAATATCATCGTAATCAAATTCATCGTCATCATCATCTGCTGGCTGCTCATACGCCGGAGCCTGAGCGGAAGCCGGTGCAGGAGCCTCCGGTTCCTCATATACCGGCTCCTGGATCGCCGGCTCTGAAGCCGCGGCAGAAGAAACCGTATCAAATGCCGGCGCACCGGAAAGCTGGCTGGCCAGAGCTTCTTTATTGCTCACAATAATATCATAATTATAGGAAAGCCCTTCAATCAACGCCTGGGAATTAGCACGGGCGCCTTCAAGAGTCCGTCCGATAATCGTTTCAAGATTTGTCACAAGCTCCTGCGTATATTCTAAGGCGCTGCGGCGGATACCCTCGGCATCCTCATTTGCTGCATTAATCGTTGCTTCTGCCTGGGCATTGGCATTATTCATAACCTCCTCTGCCCTCTCATAAGCTTTCAGCATAATCTCGTGCTCCTCCACAAGGGCATTGGTGTAGGCTGTTGTTTCCTCCAACATTTTTTCTGCCTGGGCCTGGGCGTCGCTGATAATCTTATCCCTGTTGGCAATAATCTTCTGATAACGCTTAATCTCCTCGGGAGTTTTCAGTCTAAGCTCTGTCAGTAACTCATATAATTCGTCTTTCGGTACGATCACCTTGGACTGGGAAAACGGCTGCGGCTTGCAGCTTTCAATAAATTCTTCAATTTCATCAATTAACTGTTCAATTCTGCTCATAATCGCTTCTCCTTTACTTTCACAAAATTTCCGGATACTGTTCACAGCACCTCATCTATCACCTATTAACTGTATTTTTCTTTTAACCGCTGTGCTACGCACTCAGGAACAAATGCTGAAATATCTCCCCTATGGGCTGCGTACTCCCGCACAACACTGGAGCTTAAATAGGAATACTGCACGTTCGTCACCAAAAACATCGTATCCATATGAGGGCATACAATACGGTTCGACTGCGCCCATTGAAGCTCATATTCAAAATCAGTCACCGCCCGAAGTCCCCGGACGACAATTGTTGCATTACACTCAACGACAAAATCTACCAAAAGCCCTTCAAATGCCCGGATTTCTACATTCGTCAGCCCCTGGCATACTTCACTTAACATATTAACACGTTCTTTAGCAGAAAACAACGGCGTTTTTGCACTATTATGTAAAACGCCGATAATTAATTTATCTACCATTGTGGATGCCCTTTTTATAATATCAATATGTCCATTCGTTACCGGGTCAAAGCTTCCCGGATAAACAGCAATCCGCATACATTTTACCTCATTTTTTCTAAATTTATGGTACTATCTGGTAACAGTTCAGCCAGGTCTGCGCACTTGCTACTTTGTACTCTTTCTCACTAGGCTCGTAAATACCTCGCCAAGTGTTCAATGTATGCGCTGACCGTCAGAAAGTGAAACAGGAGGGCAAAAATCCCATCGCCGCAGGCGATTTTTAATGGATTTTTGCAGGTAACAGTTCATCATGGCTGAACTGTTACACTATCCGCAGATTCCCGCAAACAGTAACAAATTTATGCCGCTTTGCAATATTCAGTCTTTCTGAATATTTTTAGCAACAAAAACGTGCTTGTTTGTTTTATAAATCTTTTCCTTATATATATGAAAGGATAAATTATCCAGATAGTCAAAGGCCGTGTGAAGATCTGCCTCAACGACAATCGTTGTATATTCATCCACCAGGCAGGAATCACTTAAATACTCAAGGACACGTTTTTCCAGCAGCTTTCCGTAAGGAGGGTCCATAAAAATAATGTCAAAAGGTTTTGCTTCGCTTTCTAAAAGTCTCAGTGCCGACAACACATCTTTACGGTACACTCTGGCATTTTCCTCTAAATGGGTAAAGGCAAGATTTTGTTCAATACAGTCCGCAGCCTTTTGCATCTGTTCCACAAAACAGGCGGTTTTGGCACCGCGGCTTAAAGCCTCGATTCCGATAGCTCCGCTTCCTGCAAACAGATCCAGAAAGCGACAGTCCGCCAGCTCCGGTGCCAGCACGTTAAACAACGTTTCCTTAATCCGGTCAGTCGTCGGCCGTGTTTCCAGTCCTTCAATCGTTTTTAATGGCAATCTTCTCGCTTTTCCTGCAATAACTCTCATATTTTCCTCTTTTCTCCCAAAAAACTGCTATTTCTATTTTATTCTACTTCATTCATTTGTCAAGCCTTGTTATTAAAAAAATACGAAAATCAGATAACAGTTCGTTACTGTTCACAGCCTGGCCGCATATCGCGCAAAAAGCGAAGGCCTATAAGAAAATAGACCTCCGCCTTATAAAGCATTGATAATTATTTATCTTTGTAATCGAACCAGTCAAAAGCTGCCTCATTCTCACTCATTGTTCCATTTCCTGTAGCAAACATTCCGACCATGGTTCCCACCATGCCGCCGACAATTTCAGGATTAATCAAACGGGCGTCGGCATTTTCATAAAGACAGTGCAGATCATCCGCTTTAGCGCCGTAGTAGAAATCGTAGTTTTGGCGGCGCGCCTTTACGCCAAGAATTACCGATGCTTCTGCATAATCCACACAAGCAAGTACCTTGCGAGACATTTCATAAGTAAACCCGGGAACATGGGGAGGAACCTCAAAATCCGCAGTTTCAAGGACAAGCCTGAGAACCTGGCGCCCATCTTTTACCCCACGCTCTAAACGGTACTGATGGTTGCTGGCCTGCATAATAATAAGCCCTGCTGCCTCTTTGTCCTTTGGAAGGAAGGCCATTTCACAAAATGCGTCAAAGCTAATATCTGTCTGGCGGCGTCCCACAAAGCTCACCGTATTTTCCGGGTCCGTGTTCTTTTCCTGCCCGAAAAGAGGCTTAAGCGGATCGCTCATCGTCCGCTTAAAGCAGCGAAGCGTCAAATGGCTATCAGACAGCTTGTAAAAATCTCCATAAGGAGTTCCCCAGAAATTCCACACAAGATTTAATCGTGCGCCGTCGAAATCATCCCTTGAAGGCTGCGGGCTGTAAGGCGTCCATGGAAGCCGTGGATCCGCCGGATATTCCCAGTCCACCTTTCCGCTTTCCGGAGAAAATACCGGCCAGCCACGCTCCCAGATCACCGGGCATATGTACGTTTCACGGCCAAGATTTTTATGCTGTCCGTCAATAATACGGGAACCAAGCATGACTGCGTACCAATTTCCATCCGGTGTTTCCACAAGATCCGCATGGCCAATATTATCAACAGGGTAATTAAAGCCGAACTGACGGTGTGTCATCACCGGGTTGGCCGGATTCCCTTCATACCAGCCAAAAAGCTCTTTACTTCTGGCAACAGTCACTGCATGATAATGCTCTGTTCCTCCCTCAGCGATGACAAGATAATAATAACCATCCACCTTATAAATATGCGGTGCTTCCGGAGAAGTGGCTACACGAAGCGCGCTATCCCAGATCGCTTTAGGTTCGCCGACAGTTTTCATTGTCTTTACGTCAAAACCGCAAATCCATATGCCCCGGTCCATTGTGCCGTCAGCCCTGGCGACAACATTGCCCGTGCCAATCACATAGGCCTTTTTGTCGTCGTCAAAAAACAATGACGCATCAATTCCCGGAACATCATCAAGCCAGTAAGGCTCGGACCACGGCCCTGCCGGGTCCGTCGCCGTAACAATAAAGTTTCCTTTATCACCGAAATTGGCATTAATAATATAATAGATGCCGTCAAAATAACGGATCGTAGGAGCCATGACACCGCCGGCCACAACATTGGCCTCCACATGAAAGCCGTTTTCCTTTGTCATCGCATAGCCAAGCTGCTCCCAATTTGCAAGATCCTTACTATGAAAAACCGGAATCCCCGGATACATTTCAAAGCTGGAACAAATCATATAAAAGTCATCTCCCACCCGGCAAATCGACGGATCTGGATAAAAGCCCGGCAAAATAGGATTTTTAATCGTATGTTTAGACATGGTTAACCCTCCTGAAATAAACTTTATTATGGCTGAATAGCTACGTTTTTTAGATAGGCCAAGAAAGCTTAAATTGTATAATTAATTTTATCATTAAACTAATTATTTTTCAAGCCCTTTCTACCGTAATTCTTTTCCCCCCATTGTTAGCCAGTTACTCTTCACGGCTTCGCCGAGAATAGCACCTTCGCGCAAAAGGAGCCTGCTCACTCCTGAATCACTATCAAGCCTTAAATGATGACAGGCCGGCCATCCACATGTCCGGTAATTTGAAAACTCACATAATCTTAAGAAAATCTCAATAAAATTACTATCCGCATAAAGGAAATTTTCTGATACACTTTAAGTATAGAATATCAATGGAGGAATAAAAATGCCGAATATACTCATTGTCGATGACGAGCGCTCTATTACCGACCTTGTGGAGCTATACTTAAAAAATGAAAATTTTAATGTTCTTAAATTTTATAATGGAACAGACGCCCTGAATTGTCTTAAGGAAACGCCTTTAGACCTTGCCATACTCGACATTATGCTCCCG
>JAGZDD010000010.1 GCA_018369015.1 Clostridiales bacterium
CCAAAAGATAAACCTAAAATCTTCATTCTTATTCCTCCATTTGTAAAATAGGCTGCCACCCATAGTACCTGGCAGCTGAAATATGTGCTATTATATCATCCCGACTTTCGTCTCGATGGAAATGCCCGTCAAATGTCTGCTCGTACAAGCACGGCAGACACTTTCCTCGTTATTATATCATTTGCACACGCAATTTTATATCACATTATCGCCCCGTTTTTTTATATTTTTGTCATATTTTTTGGCACAAATGTAAAATATCAAAAAACAGGACGTATTTTCGATATGAAAATATGTCCTGTTTAACAATCATCTTTTTATATTTTTGTGCAAATTGGGGCAAATATCCGTATATTCATTAAATCCGGCACCCATTAAAATAAGTAACTATTCAGCCATGAATCTCGGATTCACGCAGCTAACGCTGCTCACCGCCGCTATCGCGGCTGAATCCTAAATTCGGGCTAAACGCCCTCTTTTCACAAACTGCCCAAAACCGGGCTGCTGCAAAAGCCGTCCATGGTCTGTCACAATTTCTCCCCGGACCATGGTCATTACAGGCCAGCCTGTAACCTTCATCCCTTCATAAGGGGTATAGTCCACATGCTCATGGAGCAGGGATTTTTGAATCGTCACTTCTCTATGAGGGTCAATCATCACAATATCTGCATCGCTCCCCACCATAAGCGCCCCCTTTTTCGGATAAAGTCCAAAAAGCTTCGCCGGATTTGTACTTACAATCCGGGCAAACTCATTAAGATTCAGCCGTCCGGCGCCAACTCCCTCTGAAAACAAGAGAGGTATCCGCGTTTCCACACCAGGCGCCCCATTCGGGCACTTTGTAAAAGCTTCCCTCCCAAGCTGCTTAAGGCCATGATAATCAAAGGTGCAGTGATCCGTCGCCACAACAGTAAGGGTACCGTCTTTAATATAGCTCCACAGCTTCTCCTGGTTTCGTTTGTTCCGCAGGGGCGGGCTCATAATATACTTAAGCCCTTCATCGCCGCAAGCCTCGTAGCGGCTTTCATCTAAAAATAAATACTGAGGGCACGTTTCTCCATAAACATTCAGCCCGCGGGCTTTCGCAGCCTTAATCAGCCGGGCACTCTCAGCGCTGGAAACATGGACAATATATAACGGGGCATTTCCCGCAGCCTCCGCCAGGGCAATCATCCGGTGGACAGCCTCATTCTCGCAGGACTCCGGCCGGGACAGGGCATGATATATGGGCGATGTTTTTCCTTCGGATATAAAACGCCGCCTTAACCAGGCAATGGCCGCGTCATTTTCACAATGCACCGTTGTTATTCCCCCGAGCTCTCTTAAGCGGTCAAGGACCCGGAGGGCCGCCCAATCCTCGGTTTTGTAATCATATGTCAAATAAATTTTAAAGCTCGGGTGGCCGTCCTCCACCATGGAGGCCATTTCTTCAATGACCGGATCGTCCACATGCTGAATAACGCCGTGGAAGCCGTAATCAATCACACATTTCCCGTCAGCAAAGCCATGGTACACCTGAGCCTGATGATGAAGCCGGCAGCCGGCGGGCCCAAAGCCCATATGGTCAATAATCATTGTATTGCCGCCAAAGGCTGCGGCAATCGTTCCGGTTGTAAAATCATCACTTGTCACATGGTTTCCCACATGTAAATTAAAGTGGGTATGAGCGTCAATCCCGCCGGGCAAAGTAATCTTGCCTTCCCCATCGAGCACTGTATCTGCCGGCTCATCAATATTTTCCCCAATACGCGCAATTTTCCCATCCACAATAAGCAGGTCGCCAAGAATGACTTCCTCCGGTGTAACAATCGTCGTGCATTTAATCAGCTTTCTCATCTGTAAAATCTTCCCCTTCCTCCAAAAATGTAACGCTTCAGCCACACGCCCCGGCTTTGCGCTGCTTGCGCGCTGCCGCGCACCTAACAGGACGCCGGAGCTCCCTTACACAAATCTAACAGGGCCCCGGAATATCCTTGCGCAAATCTAACAGGACGCCGGAATATCCTTGCACAAATCTAACAGGACGCCGGAATATCCTTGCGGAAATTCCGGCGTCTGAAATAATTTTGCGGCCCCAGTCGGCCCCAACCACTTTTTACTTTAACCGCTCAAGCAGTTCGGCAGTCATCGCCTCATAGCCTGGCTTGCCTAAAAGGGCAAACATATTTTTCTTATAGCTCTCTACACCCGGCTGGTCAAATGGGTTCACGCCGAGAATATTTCCGCTGATACCGCAGGCAAATTCATAAGTATAGAACAACTCGCCAAGATAAAACTCATTCTGCTCTGGAATCGTAAACATAAGGTTCGGAACATTTCCGTCAGTATGAGCAAGAATTGTGCCGTTCATGGCGCTCTTATTAATAAAATCTACATCCTTGCCGGCCAGATAATTCAACCCATCCAGATCTACCGGCTCCTCATTGATAATAATGTCGCACTTTGGCTTTTCCACATTAAGCACAGTTTCAAACATAATTCTGGAACCATCCTGGATAAACTGGCCCATGGAGTGCAGATCTGCGGTCAGTGTTACTGACGCCGGAAAAATGCCTCTCTGGTCCTTGCCCTCGCTCTCACCGTAAAGCTGCTTCCACCATTCTCCAATATACTGGAGAGAAGGCTCATAGCTTGCAGTAATTTCCACAGATTTGCCTTTGCGCAGAAGAATATTGCGGATAGCCGCATACTGCATAGCATCATTTTCTTCAAAAGCATTGTTCAGGCAGCGCTCTCTTGCACTGGCAGCGCCCTCCATCAGCATGTCAATATCCGCACCGCTCACAGCAATCGGAAGAAGTCCTACAGCAGTAAGTACGGAAAAACGTCCGCCCACATCATCAGGAACGACAAAAGTTTCATAGCCCTCTTCGTCGGCCAGGTGCTTTAAGGCACCGCGGGCCTTATCTGTTGTACAGTAAATTCTCTTTGCAGCTTCGGTCTTGCCATATTTCTTTTCCAGCTTTTCCTTAAATACACGGAAGGCCACAGCCGGCTCCGTCGTCGTTCCGGATTTTGAAATCATATTGATCGAAAAATCCCGGTCGCCTACAAGTTCCATCAGGTTTGCCAGATAAGTGCTGCTTAAATTATTGCCGCAGTAGTAAATCTCAGGAGTTTTCCGCACTTCTTTTGGAAGCATATTATAAAAATTATGACGCAAAAATTCAATCGCTGCGCGGGCGCCCAGATAGGAGCCGCCGATACCGATGACTAACAGTACATCCGAATCGCCCTGAATCTTTTTTGCCGCTTCTTTTATACGTCCAAACTCCTCTTTATCATAATTCACTGGTAAGTCAATCCATCCAAGGAAGTCATTTCCAGCGCAGGTTTTATTCACAAGAATATCCTTCGCATCTGAGGCCAGCTTACTCATTAATTTAACTTCATTGTCACTGATAAATACATTGGCTTTAGAATAATCAAACGTCACTTTGTTTGCCATTATCATTACCTCCAAGTATAGTGCTGCCGCTGTCTGCGGCATATTCATTTCCTATGTACCAGTTTAATAATAGCAAATAGACAAAAGTTTATCAACAAATTTAGGAAATTTTTGCATTAATTTAGTAACTATTCGTTACTATTCAGCCATGCGGCTGAGGAGGGCAAAAACTCGGAGCAAGCTGGCTTGCAGAGAGATTTTGTCAGCCTTTAGTCAAGGGCGTTTAGCCTGAATCGAGGATTCAGCCGCAAAGCAGCGGAAAGCGCGCGAACGCAGCTTCGCGAATAGTGCAGGCGATAGTGTTGCTTAATTTAAAAATTCTCTGAGAATATCCTCAACAATCCTGGCGTCAATCTCATCCTCGCAATCCTCCCTGTGTTTTCCTGCAAAAAGCTTCTCCTCGGGCTTTTTGCAGGAAGCGGCTGAAATCTTTGACGCAGCTACTTCGTTATTATTGTTCCCTTTAGGACTCCACGCCGTACGCTCGCCAGAATTATTGTTAAATATTTCACCATCTATATCTGGAAAATTTTGTTCCCCCAAAACCTTCGCCGCCGCTGCCCCAAGCTCTGGCGTTTCTTTTGGCCGAAAGCTCTCTGCTTCTTTGGCACGGCTTCCATTTTGGCGTTTCACCCCGCTATTTTGTCCGTTTCTGGTACTGTCTGCGCCAGTTCCCTGGGCGGATTCAATTTTATTTTTCAGAAAATTTTCCAGATAATCCATGAGATACCATTCAAGCATATTTTGTTTTTCCGGGAAATCATAAAGCCGGTGCAAAATATAGACGAAGCCGGCACAAATGACAGCGCAGCCGGCCATACTCACAATCTGTGCCATAGTTTTTCCCTGGGCCTGCATCCAAAGCAGGCAGCCAACCGCAGAAATGCCGATAACACCTACGGCCAGCTTTGACAGTTTAATCCAGGACATAACATTCATAAATCCGATTTTATATTTATACATATAATGCTTTGTCAGCGCTCTCGTATCCTGGGGCCTCATATTCAGCTTATAATAGCTGCCAAATTTCAGCTTTATGTATTTAAGAAGACGGTTGCCCGTATTCCCCATAAGTTCTGACTCCTTAATCAGTCTTTTGTAGCCGTGGTTTGCAATAAATGCCGCCAACGCCCCTACCACAAGGCAGCCGGCAAATACATATAAAATCACACCTTGTCCAATGATCCAATCTCTCATAGAAAAATACTCCCTTCCGAATCGTTATATATGATGTATTATAAAGGGAAGGGTCTGTTTTTTCACTTATCATTGCCCGCAGTATTTGTCAAAAACCGTAACAGTTCAGCTATGCTGAACTGTTACCTGCAAAAATCCATTAAAAATCGCCTGCGGCGATGGGATTTTTGCACTCCGGTTTCACTTTCTGGCGGTCAGCGCAGCAAGTGCGCAGACCTGACCGAAGGGTTGTCAAAAACCACACTACCGTCCAAAGCATTGAGGGAAAGCATCAGCTCATCATATTCTGTGCCGCCGCTGCTGTAACTCCGGTAAAAATTCCATGCTGGAACAAGAGCAATCGTTTCGCCGTCAGTGACCGTCATATATGCAAGAGCCAAACAGTTTGGATAAATAGGCATGCCATTTTCTGGCTCCCCCACACTCTCATCAAGGCCAATCCGCAGCCAGTCCGATGTCATATGATCCCTTAAAGCCATTTCTATAATCTCTACCGGAGAAACCAAAAGAACATCCGGCGCCTTTATTTGCCCAAATTCAAAGGCCGTTCCCATGGCTGGGAAGTCATATTGAGTTTCAGGTTCAAAGCTGCAGCCGCTGGGAATAAAAAACAATTCCTTTTCTGTAACTTTGGCAAAACCAAAAATATCTATAGTCTTATAGGTCTTTCTCATGGAATATTTTGACTGGCCTTTCAAATAGCTTTTATATTCCGGTATATCCTCTCCAAGAGCCTGCATAAGCGACTGACAATGGCTTACTATAGAGTTATCCATCTCTGTATTCAGCTCCCGGTTCAAAGCCTGGGCTGTATAAAGCTCTGCGGCAAGCCATGTCCAAAAGGTTTCCATAGTTTCAATGGCTGCTCCATAAGCTTCCCCGACAGTGCCAAGCGTCACAGGAACGATGAAAGCCTCCGTAAACATAATACAAATAATCTGGCTGTCCTTTTCTAAAAAGGCACATTCAAATTTCATAGCCTCCCCAAAAATTCCTTCCACAGCTTCAAAGGCTAACATAGTATCCGGGGCCTCAAGCTTTTTCTCCAAAAGCTTCAAAAATGCTTCATCCGCTAAAATCCGTTCTTTGTATGCCTCCGGGGCCTCAGCAGCCATAGCCTCGCCGTAACTTTGGGCGATGTTCAGATTGTCGGTATTTTTTTCTTTTCGGGATTTTGCCGCCTTCAAAAGCTTTGAAAAAAATTCTGTATCATTAACAAGCTTCCAGTTCCCACCTGCAAGTATTTCACAATAGCTGTTAATATCCTCATTGGTATACCACTTTGGCATAATTTCCACAACATCCATTTGCTTAGCCTGGGGAAGCTCTACGTCGATGCTCACCTCCAGCGTTTCACCCCCGAACTCGCCATCCGATACATAGACAAAGCCTGTACCGTATTTGTCAATCAGCTCTGACAGCGTACCTGGCGCCCGGTCCATTGGCGAGTTATTCTCCTGTCCGATTTCCCCGCTGCGGTTCCCAGTACCGTTCAGACCATCCCCAGTACTAGTCATTCCATCCCCAGTGCCGGTCAGGCCATCAATGCTTTCCTCCGTCCTATCTGCCATTTCCTCACTTTCCCCAGAATGGCCGCAGGCTGTTCCCATGCAGGACAGGCTTAATACAGCAGACAAAACTATCCCCATAAAAAATCTGCGCTTCATCTTCATTCCCCTTTCTTTTCTGTGAAAGGCCGGCAGCCCGGCGCTACCACACTGTTAATACGAACCGTTGCTTTGTTACCTCCCAGGATATTTCTGCCGGGCCGCTGTCAGCCGGGATATAAAAGCCTAAAAGTCCTGCCGGTATCGCCTCCCTGCCCGACTCTCCCAGACGCTTCACCCATTTTTCTATGCCTTCAAGCTCTTTGCAGTTGTTTACGTCCGCGGTTTCATCCCATGTCATTTCAATCCGGTGAATACCACCTCCTTGATCCAAAAATAAAGTGTGGCTTACCTTCCTGTCGTACCGTTCAAACCGTATGACCCATACATCGCAGGAATAAATCCCAAAATATTTATCTTCATAATGCTTAAGCTCCCATGATGTCGTATACCAATTCAAAAAACCGCTTTCCGGCACTTCCGGGTACAGGCCGGCCTCATGGAACCTTTCAAGTGCCGAAGCCGCCAGGTCACATGTTTTTGAAGGCGGCCAGCCATCCAGCGCTTCTGCTTCCGTCTTAACAACCTCGATGACCTCATTGATCAGCAAGGACGTGTCCGAAAAAGACATATTTACAAAGCTCATGCTCAAATCAGGGCCGCCAAAATTCTGCTCCGCCCGGTGCACCTCATTCAGCGGCCGGTTAAAATCCGCCTTCATAAGTAATTCCGGCAAGCTAAGCGCCAGTATAAAAACAGCGGTCACTATACTCCCCAACAATATATAAGGCTTCGCCTTCCTCACCGCATGTTCCCCTCCTCTGTAAAATCAGGATTTTTAAGTAACCATTCAGCCTTGTTGGCGGCGGTTAGCTGCGCAAATCCGAGATGGCATGGCCGAACTGTTACTTTTTAAGGCCGCCTGGGCCATCTGTGCAAAATTCCACAACAATGGTCGTTCCTACATCGACTTCACTTAAAATATCCCATCGGGCGCCATGCAGCTTTAAAATCTGGGCCGCCAGCGTAAGGCCCAGCCCTGCGCCTCCGGCCTGGCGCGCCCTGGATTTGTCCACCATATAAAAAGCGTCCTTTACCTTGTCAATATCCTCCTTTGGTATTCCGCACCCCGGATCGGACACCTCAATATAAATATGATGCTTTTCCTCCCGGAAGCTTCTGAAAATAATATCAGCGCCTTCGCAGGAAGCCTTCATCCCATTGTCAATAAAATTAATAAAAGCTGACGCCAAAAGCTCCTGATCTCCGAAAATTGTGCCGCCCTGGCTTTCCATGACAAGGTTTTGCTTTTTTTCCAGAAGCTTTGGTTTTACGGAGGCGGCCACCTGGGCCATGAGCTGCTCTACTAAAACCGGAGATTTTTCCACCTCCCTATTTTTCGACAAAAACAGCTCGAACAGCTTTCCTGACATATTTTCCAGACGTATTCCCTCTGTTACAATATAATCCGCGGCCTCGAACCGTATTTCCTCAGATACATTTTTTGACCGCAGCATATCTGCATATCCAATCATCGTTGTCAGAGGCGTTTTCAGCTCATGGGTAAAATTTGCCACAAAAGCCTCTTTACGCTGGTTTTCATCCTCAATCGTTTTGACATGCCTCTCAATAGCCCCTGCCATCAAATTAAACTTTTTCCCAAGCTGTCCAATCTCATCCCCGCCGCATTTGCGGACACGCACAGAATAATCGCCATCAGCCATTTTGGATGTATATTCATCCAGACGTTTAATAGGCTTCATTAATACCTTAAACATAGCAAGCATAAGAACAGCACAAAGCAGCGTCAGCCCCACAAGCATACGCCTGTAAAATCCAAGCTGCTCCCGGACATTGTCATATACAGACGTAATATTTCGTACATTTATCAAATAAAAGGGTTGTTCAGACACTCCAAGCAGCCCTGCGGTCTGAAGTTCATATTTTCCGTTAATATGACAGATTCTCCAGCTTTTCTCCCCACTTTCCAAGCCATCTAAAAGAGTCTCCCATCCCAGCCTCTGCGCTCCCTCATTTCCTGAAAAAAGCAATTGTTTTCCAGAATCAGCCAGGCAGACAAAGGAAAGAGAATCATTAATGCCAGCGCTCAGCTCACCGCCCACCGCCGCCATCATCGTCCGGTCTAATGTTATCTCCCCATCCGCCATATGCCGCAGCAGTGATGAATAAAACGCCGTTCTAAGGATCTGGTTTTCCTCCATACCTCTGGCAACCTCATTTTCAAGCGCCTGACGGTAATTATGGGAAATCATCATATAACCGCTCACGCCAAACAGACAAAGTATCAATATCAGGCTGCTCATTAAAACCTTCATCCCAAATCTCATATTTCCTCCTTATTGGCCGCTTTCCAGGCCATAAAGGTATCCCCCTGCGGGATTTCCTCCTTATTGGCCGCTTCTCAGGCCATAAAGGTATCCCCCTGCGGGATTTCCTCCTTGATAGCCGGCCCTTCCAGCCGATAACCAACTTTATAAATCGTCTTAAGACAGTTCTCCAGGTGAAATTTTTTTCTAAGCCTTTGAATGTGCATGTCCACAGTACGGGTATCGCCTTCATATTCCCCGCCCCAGACAAGCTCAAAAATCTTATCTCTAAACAATGCAATGTTTATATTTTGTATCAACAAAACAAGCAGATCAAATTCCTTTGGCGTTGTTTCGACATAAGCGCCATCCATATAAGCCCTTCTCTGTTTTATGTCAACTTTAATTGTTTTAAATTCATAATATGTACTCGTTTTTTTAAAACGCCGCAGCACAACTTCAATGCGGGCCAGCAGCTCCACAAGGACAAAGGGCTTTACAATATAATCCTCAGCTCCCATATTCAGCCCCTTTACCCGGTCGCCTACCTCTCCCCTGGCAGTAAGGAAAATTACAGGAATCCCAAGACGTTTAATGTAATCCAATAGCTCATAGCCGTCCGCTCCCGGCAGCATAATATCCAGGAGGACAAGGTCAAAATGTTCCTTTTCTAAAAGATCTGCGGCCGCCAGGCCGTCATAGACACAAGTACAGCTATATCCTGCATCTGTGAGATTGAGAAAAAGCAGCCTCGAAATCTTTCGGTCATCCTCCGCCGATAAAATTTTTATCATATATCCCCCTCCAACATACATCAGTGCCTTTTTAGCAATTACTTCCGGCAATATGTACGCCACTCTTTATGAAGATTTTCAAAGTCAAGTCAAATCCCCCGATGCAAGCATACAGCTCATCAGGCTAGCGGCGATGCAAGCAGCGGGGTATTTTGTCTGCGTTTCACTTCAGTCGGCACTTAACGCCCCTCGCGGCAGTTTAAAAGGTCAAGCGAGCTTGACTTTGGCTCATTGTCCACGGAAATAAACAAACATGCCGCGCTGCACACGGATTTGCCATGCTTTAAAATCATTTTAGCTGGTAATTGTAAAAAATTTGTAAAAAAAGCGCAGTCTTTTGCGACTGCGCAGATTTTTCTATCATCAGGCATAATGCTTTTAGCCCGAATCATGGATTTAGCCTTGCTGCAGCGATTAACAGCGTTAGCTGAGCAAATCCGAGATGTACGGCTAAATAGTCACGAATCTTATACTTTCCGAAATAGCTTCCAAGCAGGGATAAAATGGATGATAAATGCCCTCAGCACCCAGTAGATACTGGCAAAAAATACAAAGGAAAATGCCGGACAAAAGCTGACCGTTGAATAACTTATTTTGTGGCTGCACAGCTTAGTCACACTCCTCCCCACATTTGCCGCACAAATCCATGGCCCGATGCTAAATAAAACAAAAACTAAAATGGAAATTAATACTCCCAAAGGATTCAGGCAATGTAAAATTTCGGATAAGGATAGTGCTTCTGGTTTTAAAATAATTAGGCGTATAATAAACTCAACAATCATTTCTATGAGCCCAATCACAGGGGAAAGTCTCAGGACGCCGATCATTTCCCCGGCTCCAATACCAGCGCCGCCGCAAAACTTCAAGTTGCATTTTTCGCACCAGCACTCAATCACTTCCAGCTCCAGCTCACACTGCACTCCTTCATAAAAACCGCAATTACATAAACTATACACTTTAAAATGAAGCTGTCTGCTTTTTACATATTTCTCCAGCGCCTCCAGAAGCACAAGCACATGGGAGGGAACAGCATCAACATAAAGGGGCATCCCTAAAACAAGAGCATCGGCACCATCTAATTCAGAAAAGATACGCGTATAATCCTTAGGGCCGCGAAAATTAACCCATACCTTTTCTCCTTTTGTAAAACATTTTGTAATTGAAAGCAGGTAGGACGAATTGCTCCATCTTTTCTTGGGGCTTGCAGTAATAAAAACTGTTTTCATTGGATCGCCACCCCCTGTCCTTCCCACAGGCCAGGCACAAATAAGACAGAACAATCCCGGCAATTCATATTGACTGCCATTGCCCGGGCACATTTTTCTGCCAGCACTTTCTCCTTTTCCGTAGAATACTGTGTATTGTAAAATACAATATGAAATGCTGGACAGTTTTCGTACCTGGCTCTATGATGCATACGTTTATGGCGCCATGCAAAGAATGGAAGCACTCCCGGAATACAGCGGTCCAAAACACGCTTCACTTCTATACTAAAACCGCCATATAATATTTGACTGAAAATCCATACATCCTTACTCTTTTCCATAAGAGCGCCTATATGCTCGCTCCCATCATGCATTACGCATTCCCCCGGCGTTTTCAGCCAACAGCCAAAGCAGCCTTTACAGCGCGCAATCTTTTTTCCTGCAAAAAAGAATCTGGCATTATTTATAGCCTCAGGCGCCACTTCACTATCATAAATCACTAAAACCTTCTCTTCCACACGCACCACTCTTTCTGCTTTTAATTCCTTTCTCCCCTCTGAACCGGCATTTTTATAGAGCCAATCGTCATTTTATAGGGGGAAGACCGGATAGGGGAAGAGTTTCTTCCCCTATCCGCTGCGATACAACAGCCAGCTCACAGCAAAGCGAAGACCTGATCGTGCAAGCACGGCGGCCGCTTGCAGGGCTTATCGCGCAAAAAACCGGAGTGCCAGCGCAGCACTGGAAACTCCGGTTTTTTATCAGTTATTTATTCTTCATCGTCAATAATATCGATGATTTCATCCTCAGCAACATCCTCGATGTCCTCGTCGGTATCGGGAAGTTCCTCCTCTGTCTGAGCCGCCAGAGCCTCAGCTTCTGCTTTCTGTGCGGCCTTCTTTTCGCGCTCAGCCTTTTCAGCAGCCTTCTGCTCCTCAACAGCTCTCAAAAGCTCTTCTTCTTCAGCTTTCTTCTTCGCCATCTCAGCCTCAAAAGCTTCGTCAGTATCCAGCTTCACGCTGCGGTAACGCTTCATACCTGTACCTGCCGGAATCAGCTTACCAATAAGAACGTTTTCCTTAAGGCCAATCAGCGGGTCAACCTTACCTTTGATCGCAGCTTCCGTAAGAACCTTCGTTGTTTCCTGGAAGGAGGCTGCGGACAGGAAGGAGTTTGTTGCAAGAGAAGCTTTCGTAATACCAAGCATTACCTGAGTACCCTCAGCAGGTCTCTTTCCAGCTTCTACAAGATTTTCATTAATCTCGTCAAAATCAAGAACATCCACAAGCGTTCCTGGAAGATAATCCGTATCTCCATTATTTTCAATGCGGATTTTCTTAAGCATCTGGCGCACAATGACTTCAACGTGCTTATCATTAATCTCAACGCCCTGGAGACGGTATACACGCTGAACCTCCTGGATCATGTAATCCTGGACCGCGCGCACGCCCTTAATCTTTAACAGGTCGTGAGGATTAATACTACCTTCAGTCAGCTCATCGCCGGCCTCAAGCTTCTGTCCGTCAATCGCCTTGATTCTGGAGCCGTAAGGAATGAGATATGCCTTTGATTCCCCGGTTTCATCATTGGTAACAATAACTTCACGTTTCTTCTTTGTATCTTTAATGGTGGCAACACCGGCAAACTCTGCAATGATTGCAAGACCCTTAGGCTTACGCGCCTCAAAAAGCTCCTCGACACGTGGAAGACCCTGTGTAATATCGTCACCGGCAACACCGCCGCTGTGGAATGTACGCATTGTAAGCTGTGTACCCGGCTCACCGATGGATTGGGCGGCAATAATACCAACAGCCTCGCCCACCTGTACGGCCTGGCCTGTAGCCATGTTGGCGCCGTAGCATTTTGCACACACACCAATATGGGACTTACAGGAAAGCACGGTACGGATCTTCACGCGCTCAATGCCTGCGGCAGCCACCTTTGCGGCACGCTTTGGCGTAATCATATGATTTGCTTTAACAAGCACCTCACCGCTGTCTGGATCAACAATATCTTCTGCGGCATAGCGTCCGGTCATACGGTCCTCAAGGCTTTCGATGACTTCCTTGCCATCCATAAATGCCTCAATCCACATACCCGGAATCTCACGGCCCTCCTCGCAGCAGTCGGTTTCGCGGACAATAAGATCCTGGGAAACATCGACAAGACGGCGGGTCAGATAACCGGAGTCGGCTGTACGCAGCGCCGTATCGGAAAGACCCTTGCGGGCGCCATGGGCGGAAATAAAGTATTCCAATACATCCAGACCTTCACGGAAGTTGGACTTAATCGGCAGCTCGATCGTACGTCCGGATGTATCGGCCATAAGACCACGCATACCGGCCAGCTGCTTAATCTGCTGGTTAGAACCACGGGCACCGGAGTCGGCCATCATAAAGATGTTGTTGTATTTATCAAGACCTGTCAAAAGGGCGTTTGTAATCTTATCATCGGCATTTTTCCATGCTTCGATCACTGCTTTATAGCGCTCTTCCTCGGTCACAAGGCCACGGCGGAAGTTCTTTGTAATGGCGTCAATCGTTTCTTCTGCCTCTGCAAGATAATCCTTCTTAGCCTCCGGCACGGTCATATCCGAAATGGATACGGTCATCGCGCCGATTGTCGAATACTTATAACCAATGGACTTTACATCATCAAGCACCTCGGCTGTCTTTGTAGCGCCATGGTTATTGATACACTTGTCAATAATCTTCTTTAACTGCTTCTTGCCTACAAGGAAATCGATTTCCGGCAGGAAGTAGTTGTCCGGGTTGCTTCTGTCAACAAAGCCCAAATCCTGAGGGATGATTTCATTAAACAACAGACGGCCTAATGTCGTTTCAATCACTCTGGATACATGCTCGCCGTTAATAACGCCCTCCCGGCGGACCTTAATCTGTGAATGAAGGGTAATGACTTTATTTTCATAAGCTAAAATCGCTTCATTCATGCTCTTGAAATATTTACCTTCGCCAATATCCCCGGGCTTATCCAATGTCAGATAATAAATACCAAGAACCATATCCTGGGAAGGAACGGCCACAGGACCGCCATCGGACGGCTTTAACAGGTTGTTCGGCGACAGGAGCAGGAAGCGGCACTCTGCCTGGGCTTCCACAAACAAAGGCACATGGACAGCCATCTGGTCTCCGTCGAAATCGGCGTTGAACGCGGTACAAACAAGGGGATGGAGCTTAATCGCCTTACCTTCTACAAGAATCGGTTCAAATGCCTGGATTCCGAGACGATGGAGCGTCGGGGCACGGTTTAACATTACCGGATGTTCTTTAATAACATCCTCTAAAACGTCCCAGACTTCCGGCTGAAGACGTTCAACCATCTTCTTAGCAGATTTGATATTGTGGGCAAGCCCCTGGGCTACAAGCTGGCGCATAACAAATGGCTTAAACAGCTCAATCGCCATTTCCTTTGGCAAACCGCACTGATAAATCTTTAATTCCGGTCCTACAACGATAACGGAACGGCCGGAATAGTCGACACGCTTTCCAAGAAGGTTCTGGCGGAAACGGCCCTGCTTACCTTTAAGCATATCGGACAGAGATTTCAGCGCTCTGTTTCCAGGACCTGTCACCGGACGGCCCCGGCGGCCATTGTCGATCAGGGCGTCTACAGCCTCCTGGAGCATACGCTTTTCGTTGCGCACAATAATGTCCGGCGCCCCCAGCTCAAGGAGACGTTTGAGACGGTTATTTCTGTTAATAATCCTGCGGTACAGGTCATTAAGGTCAGAGGTTGCAAAACGTCCGCCGTCAAGCTGTACCATCGGACGAATATCGGGAGGGATGACAGGAATGACGTCCAGAATCATCCATTCCGGGCGGTTGCCGGAGCTTCTGAAAGCTTCAACAACCTCAAGGCGCTTAATAATGCGGGCACGCTTCTGACCGGAAGCGTCCTTAAGCTCCCTTTTCAGTGTTTCGGCATCCTTATCCAGGTCAATACGCTTTAAAAGTTCCTGGATGGACTCCGCGCCCATGCCGGCACGGAAGGCATTACCGTATTTATCATAAGCTTCCCGAAATTCTTTTTCGGAAAGCACCTGCTTTTCTGAAAGATCGGTTGTTCCTTTATCAAGCACAACATATGATGCGAAGTATAATACCTTTTCCAGGTTTCTCGGTGACATATCGAGAATTAAACCTAAGCGGCTTGGGATTCCTTTAAAATACCAGATATGGGAAACCGGAGCTGCCAATTCAATATGTCCCATTCTTTCGCGGCGCACGCTGGCTTTTGTGACTTCAACGCCACAGCGGTCGCAGACAACGCCCTTATAACGGATTTTCTTATATTTACCGCAATGGCACTCCCAGTCCTTGCTCGGCCCGAAAATCCTTTCGCAGAACAAACCGTCTTTTTCCGGCTTTAATGTTCTATAGTTAATGGTTTCCGGCTTTTTTACCTCGCCGTGGGACCACTGTCTAATCTTGTCAGGTGAAGCCAGGCCAATCTTGATGGCATCAAATGTCATCGGCTGGTACGTGGTTTCAGTTGTTTTCGTTTCAGGCATATATGGCACTCCCTTCTTTAGTCATCTAAATCGGAATCACTGCTACTATCAAAGAAATCGTCAAAATCATCGTCGTTTTCTTCAACATCGATCAAATCATTGTTTTCATCGAGAACCTGCTCTTTGTAGCCATAATCGCCCATGGAATCATTGTCATACTCGAAATCATTGTTACCGTTCATAATGCTTGCAATATCATCATCGCCGTAATCAATATTTTCGCCGATCTCAACCTCTGTCTGGTCGTCGCGCAGTACGCGGACATCCAGGGCCAGAGCCTGCAATTCTTTGAGCAATACCTTAAAGGATTCAGGAATACCAGGCTCGCTGACATTCTCGCCCTTAATAATGGCTTCATAGGTTTTTACACGACCGGTCACATCATCGGACTTGAAGGTAAGGATTTCCTGAAGGGTGTAGGATGCGCCGTAGGCTTCCAGTGCCCAAACCTCCATTTCACCGAAACGCTGTCCGCCGAACTGAGCTTTACCGCCAAGAGGCTGCTGTGTTACAAGGGAGTACGGGCCGGTAGAACGTGCATGGATCTTATCATCAACAAGGTGATGGAGCTTCAGGTAGTGCATATATCCCACAGTTACCGGGCTGTCAAATTCCTCGCCGGTACGTCCGTCACGAAGGCGTACCTTTCCGGTACGGCTGATTGGCACGCCCTTCCATTCCTCTCTGTGCGCTTTATTTTTATCAAGGTAATCATAAACACCAGGATCAAGGCTGTCTTTCCACTTCCCGGTAAATTCCTCCCAGGAAGTATTTACATAATCATTCGCTAACTCCAGAGTATCCATAATATCTTCCTCGTTAGCGCCATCGAATACTGGTGTTGCAATTTTAAAACCAAGGGCTTTTGCAGCCAGGCCAAGATGCACCTCAAGCACCTGTCCGATATTCATACGCGAAGGCACGCCCAGAGGGTTAAGTACAATATCCAGCGGACGGCCATTTGGCAGGAACGGCATATCTTCAACAGGAAGGACGCGGGAAACAACACCCTTGTTACCGTGACGGCCGGCCATCTTATCACCTACAGAAATCTTACGTTTCTGTGCGATGTACACACGAACGCACTCATTCACCCCTGGAGACAGCTCGTCGCCGTTTTCTCTTGTAAACACTTTGGCGTCAAGAATAATACCGTATTCGCCGTGAGGTACTTTTAAGGATGTATCACGCACCTCGCGGGCTTTTTCACCGAAAATAGCGCGAAGCAGGCGTTCTTCCGCAGTCAGCTCGGTTTCTCCTTTCGGCGTTACCTTTCCTACAAGAATATCTCCGGCGCGAACCTCAGCGCCCACACGGATGATACCGCGCTCGTCAAGGTTTTTCAGAGCGTCGTCGCCTACACCGGGAACATCTCTTGTAATTTCTTCCGGCCCGAGCTTTGTATCTCTGGCCTCTGCCTCGTATTCAGCAATATGGATGGATGTGTAAACATCCTCCTGAACAAGGCGCTCGCTAAGAAGTACGGCATCCTCGTAGTTATAGCCTTCCCATGTCATAAAGCCGATGAGCGGGTTCTTTCCAAGCGCCAGCTCGCCGTTATAGGTGGACGGGCCGTCTGCAAGAACATCGCCGGCATTGACACGGTCATTTTTATACACAATCGGGCGCTGGTTATAGCAGGCACCCTGGTTACTTCCAATAAATTTTAATAATTTATAGCGGTCTTTATCGCCGTCATCCGTCTTTACGACAATCTCGCTGGCGGAGGACTTCTCAACAACGCCCGAACGTCTGGCAACAACGCAAACACCGGAGTCCACGGCGGCTTTGCCTTCCATACCTGTTCCAACAATCGATGAATCTGTCAGCATCAAAGGCACCGCCTGGCGCTGCATGTTCGATCCCATAAGCGCACGGTTGGCGTCATCGTTTTCAAGGAACGGAATCATGGATGTTGCCACTGAAAATACCATCTTCGGGGAAACGTCCATTAAATCAATTCTCGAACGCACAAACTGGGAGGTTTCCTCACGGTAACGTCCAGATACATTGTGTTCAGTAAAATGACCTTCCTCATCCAGCGGCGCATTGGCCTGAGCGACAATATAATTATCTTCTTCATCTGCGGTGAGATAAACAACCTCATCGGTAACTCTTGGATTCATCGGATCCGATTTGTCGACCTTTCTGTAAGGCGCTTCGACAAAACCGTATTCATTAATACGTGCATAGGACGCCAGAGAGTTGATCAGACCGATATTAGGTCCTTCAGGCGTTTCAATCGGGCACATACGTCCATAATGAGTGTAATGAACGTCACGGACCTCGAAACCGGCACGGTCACGGGACAGACCGCCGGGGCCTAAGGCAGACAGACGGCGTTTATGGGTCAGCTCAGACAGAGGATTGTTCTGATCCATAAACTGGGAAAGCTGGGAGCTTCCAAAGAACTCCTTCACTGCCGCAGTCACAGGCTTAATGTTAATCAAAGACTGCGGGGAAATACCTTCAAGATCCTGTGTCGTCATACGTTCGCGGACAACACGCTCCATTCTGGAAAGACCAATACGGTACTGGTTCTGGAGCAGCTCGCCCACAGCACGGATACGGCGGTTACCCAAGTGGTCAATATCATCGGATGTACCTACGCCGTATTCCAGATGCATATTATAGTTAATGGAAGCAAGAATATCTTCTTTTGTAATGTGCATTGGCACAAGCTCGTGGACATTTTTCTTAATGGCCGCTTTAATATCTTCTATATCGTCATACTCGTCCAGGATCGATTTAAGTACCGGATAGTATACAAGCTCTGTGACGCCTAAGCTTCTCGGGTCAACATCCACATAGGCCGAAAGATCCACAGCCATGTTCGACAGGACTTTAACCTTTCTGCCTTCTTCGCTTGTAATAAATACGGCCGGGATTGCCGCATTCTGAATAGCCACAGCCAGCTCTTCCGTAACAACCGTACCGGCTTCGGCTAGGATTTCTCCCGTCGATGTGTCTACGACATCCTCTGCCAGCGTAAAGTTTTTAATACGGTATTTTAAGGCCAGCTTCTTATTAAATTTATAACGTCCAACCTTTGCAAGGTCATATCTTCTCGGGTCAAAGAACATGGCGTTGATGAGGCTCTCGGCGCTCTCGACCGACAGCGGCTCGCCCGGACGGATCTTCTTATAAAGCTCAAGAAGGCCATCGTGGTAATTGTCCGATGTATCCTTTGTCATACTTGCGAGAATCTTTGGTTCCTCTCCGAACAGGTCAATAATCTCCTGATTTGTGCCAATACCAAGAGAACGGATCAGCACTGTAATCGGCACCTTACGGGTACGGTCAACACGTACGTAAAATACATCGTTAGAATCGGTTTCATACTCTAACCATGCGCCGCGGTTCGGAATTACTGTACATGAATAGAGCTTTTTACCGATCTTGTCATGGCCAATGCCATAGTAAATGCCCGGGGAACGCACTAACTGGCTGACGATAACACGCTCAGCACCGTTAATGACGAAGGTTCCTGTGGCTGTCATAATCGGCAGGTCGCCCATGAAAATCTCGTGTTCATTAATTTCATCCGTTTCCTTATTAATAAGGCGGACCTTTACCTTCAGCGGAGCGGCATACGTCGCGTCACGCTCTTTACACTCTTCAATGCTATACTTAACATCATCTTCACATAATGTAAAATCTGTAAACTCAAGACTCAGATGACCGCTGTAATCAGCGATTGGAGATATATCATCAAAAACTTCTTTCAGACCCTTTTTCAGAAACCAATCATAGGAATTTTTCTGAACCTCAATGAGGTTGGGCATATCAAGGACTTCTTTTCGATGAGAATAGCTCATGCGGATGCCTTTTCCGGCTTTTACTGGTTTAATTCGTTTGCTATTCATTAGACGTTTTCACCCCTTAAATCGTTGTGTGCGAGTTCCTTTTGTGCAGTTTGACAGTGGGCTTTCAGGTAAAATGGCCTAGATTCCCACACTAATTGCAGTATAATAGTTTAGCACACCCCGGAAGGGGTTGTCAAGTATTTTTCCCAAATCATCGTATATTCGTCCGCTCCTGTTGCCTCATCAATTTCCCGCGACTGTATCAAGAAGCCTTCTCTGAGGTAAAATTTTACTGCCCGCATATTCTTTTGATACACTCCCAAAGACAGCCTGTCATGCTCCTGCTTTGCGTATTCCAGAAGCTGCCTGCCAATCCCGCCCGAACGGGAAGTTTTCTCCACAAAAATCCCTGCAATATATTCATTGACGATCCCCATAAATCCCTGTATTTTCCCGTCTGCTTCATAAACAAAAACATCTGCCAGCAATAATTGCTGTTGTACGCCTATAAAGTGCGAACGCCAGTAGTCTTTTGGAATAAATGGGTGTGCATCCTCATTTCCGGCAAGCCATATTTGCATAACTTGCTGAGTATCTGATTTTTGAAATTGACGAATCATCGTCTTCTCCTCCTATATTTTACCGCCAATGCCGCCCTGCCAGATTGGCCTATTTTCACTGCTGTGCCTCTTTTCCAATATTAAAACATAGATTTCCGTTCGCGGAACTGACGCGCCGGGCGCGGCTGCTTTAGTGACAAATTTCCGTACTGCGCGAGTGGACGTCTAAAGCGGAGCGTTTTTATTCTATGGGAAATTTCGTTTCCCATAGAATAAAAAATACACTGAGCACAAGCGCTACAAGCTGAGATAAAGGTACACAGGCCCAGGTTCCCATAATTCCAAAAATATTTGGAAGTACACAAAGGAACACCGCCAGAGCCGCCGGTTCCCCGTAAATAAGAATATAAGCCCATACATTTTTATGCGTTGCATAAAAGCCCGCGGTTGTTACTCTGGATATGCACACGAATAAGAAGCCAACAATGAATACCGGAAGTATATGAGATACGTTTTCTGTAATGGAATCTGAGGCTCCAAACAGACTGGCAATCTGAGTTCTGCCCAAAAACAGCGATACCATACAGCACAGACCGACAATCAGGGCAAAAATATAAGCCAGCTCACGGATTTTATGTGTTTTTTCCCGATTCCCCTCGCCATAGTACAGGCTTAAAAGCGGCTGGCTGCCGTCGCTGACCCCCTGGATCAAAAGCAGGACAACCGCAGAAATATAGCTTACCGGAGCATAGCAGGTCACGGCTGCCGCTCCGCCCACAAGCGCCGCGCTTTTATTAATAAGGATGAGCGTCAGATTTGGCGAATAGGTCAGTCCAAAAGGTGAAAGCCCTACCTTCAAAATCTTTTGTATTGTAAAAAATGTATTATCTCCACTGTTAAAGACAGGTTTTTCCTTCTTTTTGATCAAGAAAATAAGACACACGAGAAATGTCATTGCCTGCCCGGCAACGGTCGCGACAGCCGCCCCCATCATCCCCCAGGGAAGCACCCACACAAAGGTATAATCAAGGGCAATATTTGTGACAAAACCTACAATCATTGCTGCCATGGCCGCAACTGCACTTCCCATATTACGTATAAACGGCACAAGCCCGGTTCCAAGTATCTGAAAAATCGCACCTATGGCAATAAAGCGGATATATTCCTTGCCTAATTTAAGAATTTCTCCCTCTGCCCCAAAAAGCTTTAATATTTCAAAACCTCCCGCAAGAAGAAGGGTTGTCAGCAATATTCCTGCGGTTACAAGCAGCAATATCGCCATTCCAAAATACTGCTTACCTCTGGATTTATTCCCCGTTCCCATATTGATCGCATATTCTATGGCGCCACCCATACCGATTCCTGTTCCCACAGCCTGCAAAAATGCTGTCAGCGGATAAGCGATATTTACCGCAGCCAGTGCATTATCCCCCAGCGCGTTTCCGACAAAAAAGCCGTCGGCAATCGCATAAATCCCAGAAAGAGCAAAAGCCAGCATAGAGGGAATGACATATTTAAAAAACTCTTTATGGACATTCATAGTATTTCCTCCTGAAATAATTGATTGTACAATGCCGTATACTCCAACAGAGCTTTTGTCTTTTCCGGCCCCATCTTTTCCCATACTCTGTGCTCATACTCGTGAAGGCTTCCGGCAATCTCCCCGACAAATTCTCTGCCGCTCTTTGTCAGGACAATTTCCTTATTTCTCCGATCATCCCCCGAAGGTACTAAGCTCACAAATCCCCGCGCCATAAAGTTCTTTAAAATTGTATTCACAGTCTGCTTTGCCAAAGCCCACTGCCGGCATATATCCTTCTGACGGCAGATCCCCTCCTCCAAAGACAGGCAAAACAAAAGCTCGCAGTAGGAAATCCCTCTGCATTTCGCCCATTTCTCATAAATCGAATTAGCTTCCCGCCACAATTCATTATAAAGCAGCACCCCGTCAACGTTCCGGATATTGCTGCTACATTTTACCAGTAAAGCACTAGTCCGGCTCCCGCATTGGTTTAACTGCTCTGCCCTTTTCTTTTCCATAACTTTCCTCCCCGCTCTTTCTTGCCGCGCCGCGGCGGCTCCGCCACGGATGAAAGCTTGTCGTCTATGGGTTCATTTACGAGCTTTCATAACCGCTAATTAGTCTGTTTACAGACTAATTTTAACATACCAAAATAAAAAAAGTCAAGGTCAGAATAACTGTCTTTATATGGCCTACGCCTCCCCGCAAAGCGTTTTTATAGTATTACCAGACATATGGCGGTATGCCATAATTGAGAATTCAGCCTTGAGAGCGGCGGCGAGCTGCGTTAGCTGCATGAATCCGAGATGGCATGGCTGAATAGTTACTTTTTATTTAATAAAAAATGAAGTCTCCTAATTTAAAAAAGCCCGCTGTCCACAACAGACAGCAGGCTTTTCATCCGGCTTTATTTCCGCAGGCAACAAAGCAAAGTCAAGCTTGATCGACCTTGACTCCATCACCCTTCTTTAAACTCATACGTATTCCCCGGCAGAATAGCATTGAGCAAAATACCGGCAATGGCGGCGATCGCCAGACCGGAAAGCTCAATCGTTGCGCTGCCGATGACAAATGTAAGCCCGGCTACATCGGCAAATTTAAAGCCAAGGGCACATACAAGAATACTCGCTGAAATAATCATATTCCTGCTCAGGGAAAGATCGACATGATTTTCTACCATATTCCGCACGCCGATCGCGGAGATCATTCCGTAAAGAATCAGCGAAACGCCGCCCACAATCGCGGCTGGAATCGATGTTATCACCCCGGCAACCGCAGGGAAAAAGGATAAAATCATCGCAAACACAGCAGCCAGGCGGACAACCTTCGGATCATGGACATTCGTCATCGCCAAAACGCCTGTATTCTCCCCATAAGTCGTATTCGCCGGGGCGCCAACAAGGGCCGCAAGCATCGTCGCAAGTCCGTCTCCGAGGATTGTCCGGTGAAGCCCGGGATTTGCAATATAATTTTTCCCGGTCGTCGCGCTGATCGCGGAAATATCTCCGATATGCTCCATAACGGTTGCCAGAGCAATGGGAACGATCGTAATAATAGAGCTTAAATCAAACTTTGCAAACATCTCCGGATGAAGAGGCAAATCCACAAGCCCGGCACTTGTCACCGATGAAAAGTCCACACGGCCAAGAATCACCGCCACGATATAGCTTCCTACAACGCCTATCATAATAGGAATAATACGGATCATTCCCCTGCCCCATATATTGCATACAATAATCAGAACAAAAGCGATGGCCGCAAGAAGCCAGTCGGTCCGGCAATTATTGATCGCCGTTGGGGCCAATGTCAGGCCAATGGAAATAATAATCGGCCCGGTCACAACCAGAGGGAAAAAGCGCATAATCTTTTTAATGCCAAACAGCTTAATCAGCCCGGCAATCACAAGATACACAAGGCCGGCAACAAAAACACCGCCGCAGGCGTAAGGCAGCATTTCCACATTGGGCTTTCCGTCCACCATCGGGGCGACAACCGCATATCCCCCGAGAAATGCAAAGGAGGAACCAAGAAACGCAGGAACTCTCCCCTTTGTTAATAAATGAAACAACAGCGTTCCAATGCCTGCCATAAGCAATGTCGTGGACACATTAAGCCCTGTCAGCAATGGCACAAGTACCGTGGCGCCAAACATGGCAAACATATGCTGAAGCCCCAGCAGGAGCATTTTCGGAATACCAAGCTTCCTGGCATCGGTAATCGGCGGCTGGCCAACCAGTCTCTTATCTTTTCCCATAATCATTTTTCCTCCGTTATCCATTATAGCGCCGTTTACGGCGTCACAGACAAATCATATATTCTGCTCTGGCTCAGATAGCCAAACGGCTGCGAAATTCCCGATCCGCTCCGCTATTTGCTCATCCCCCGTCAGCTATCTAACTCAGGCACATATTTTGAACAGGTAACTGCCAGCGCCCCCGGCCCGATATGGCAGGCCACGCTCAAAGAAAGGGGGGCGATATAAATATCATGCTCAGGAAAATCTTTTTTTATTTCCTCCCGGAAATCCCTGGCCAGCTCCTCGTTCTGAGTATGGGCAATAGAAAGGTAAACCTTTTCTCCCCGGGCAGATTTTCCGATGCGCTCCGCAAGATCCTTCTTCATCGCGTCAATCATTATCGTCCGGGCCTGCTTTACTGTCCGGGCTTTCGCAAAGGCATCCAGTTTTTTCCCCTGGATCTGGAGCACTGGCTTTAATCTCAGCAGCGTTCCAAGAGCCGCAGCCGCAGGCGTAATTCTGCCGCCCTTTTTTAAATATTTCAGAGTATCTACCATAATATAAATACTAGACTCCCTGCGCTCCCGCTCTAAAATATCGTGGATTTCCTTCCCCGAAAAGCCTTTCTTTGCAAGATTCATTGCATCCAGCGTGCTCTGGCGCTGGGTCACGGAAATACGCTGGTTATCTACAACCCATACCCGCTCATCATAATCAGACGCCAGCATTTTCGCCGTATCGCACGTGCCTGAAAGTCCGCTGGACATAGGGATATGGACAATCTCGTCATAATCCTTTAAAAGCTCATCCCAAAGATTAAGCACCGACTCTGGCGACGGCTGGGAAGTGGCAATATTCTCCCCATCGCCGAGCATATCATAAAATTGCTGCTGTGTCAGATCAATGTCCTCAAAATAGGTCTTTTCTCCAATATTAAAAGGCATAGGAAGCACCCGTATCCCGAGCTCTTTTGCCTGATCCTGGGTAATCCCGCTGTTACTGTCGATTACAATCGCTATTTTTGCCATAAATCATCCTCCCAAATATCCATACGACATCATCTGTTTTTTTAAACTATATTTCATCAAAAAACACAAGAAGCTCGCAGCAGTCATCTGCCGCGGGCTTCAAAGAACGCTTATGTTTATTATGATACATCAGCCGCCGATTTTATTCAATATCTACCAGCGGCCAAATTCAGAAAGCTCTAAGCCTTTATTTTTGTCAAGCACTGTATTTACCGCCCATTCATGGACAAACAGCAGCAGCGGATTGCCCTTAAGATCCTTAATGCGCTTCATATCGGATGTACCGATAATCTTGGATGCATCGATTTCATCCTTATTGGCAATCCAACGGATATATTCGTGAGGCATGGTGTCCATACGTATCTCCACACCGTACTCTGTAAGAAGGCGGTGTTTTAAAACGTCAAACTGGAGAACACCTACAACGCCTACGATAATTTCTTCCATTCCTGTGTTATATTCCTGGAAAATCTGGATTGCGCCTTCCTGGGCAATCTGGGAAATCCCCTTGATAAACTGTTTCCGCTTCATTGTATCTACCTGGCGCACCTTGGCAAAATGCTCCGGCGCAAAGGTAGGAATCCCCTCGTACCGGAATTTTTTACCAGGAACACACAGCGTATCGCCAATAGAAAAAATTCCCGGGTCGAAAACGCCGATAATATCTCCGGCGTAAGCCTCCGATACGACCTTCCTCTCAGAAGCCATAAGCTGCTGGGGCTGTAAAAGCTTCTGCTTTTTGTTTCCCTGGACATGGTAAACCTCCATACCGGCGTCAAACTTTCCCGAGCAGATACGCATAAACGCAATACGGTCGCGATGCGCCTTGTTCATGTTTGCCTGGATTTTAAAAACAAAGGCGGAAAAATCCGGGTCAAAGGAATCGACAAGCCCCTCATCGGACAGCCGCGGAAGGGGAGAAGAGGTCATTTCAAGGAAATAATTTAAAAACAGCTCAATCCCAAAGTTTGTCAGCGCTGACCCGAAAAATACAGGCGACAGCTTTCCTTCAGTCACTTCTTTAATATTAAATTCATTGCTGGCGCCGTCTAAAAGCTCCACATCCTCAACCAGCTTTTCGTATAACTCGTCTCCAATCACACCTGTAATTTCCGGCGAATCCAGGGTCAGGTCCGTATCGTCCACTGCCTTCTGTCCGTTAGCAAAGGCCGTAAATGCGTGAATATGGCGGGTTCTGCGGTCATAAACGCCGCGAAAATCCTTGCCGTTTCCAATCGGCCAGTTCATAGGACAGGTTTTAATGCCAAGCACAGACTCGATTTCATCCATAAGATCAAAAGGATCTCTGGCCTCCCTGTCCATTTTATTAATAAATGTAAAAATTGGTATATTTCTTAAAAGGCATACCTTAAACAGCTTAATTGTCTGGGCCTCCACACCTTTCGATGCGTCAATGACCATCACTGCGGAATCCGCAGCCATCAGAGTCCGGTAAGTATCCTCAGAGAAATCCTGGTGCCCTGGGGTATCCAGAATGTTAATGCAATATCCGTCATAATTAAACTGCATGACCGAGGAAGTCACCGAAATACCTCTCTCTTTTTCAATTTCCATCCAGTCTGAAACCGCGTGCTTTGCCGTCTTTTTCCCCTTTACAGATCCAGCCAGATTAATGGCGCCGCCATAAAGGAGGAACTTTTCTGTCAATGTGGTTTTTCCGGCATCCGGGTGGGAAATAATCGCAAATGTCCTGCGCCGCTCAATTTCTTTTTTTAAATCCGCCACAAAAAGACCTCCTGTACTAAAATTCAGGGGCAAGCCTCCTTGCCCCCTTAACACACTGAGGGTATTATATCCGCTTATGACGCCTCTTGTCAAGGCACGGAAACAGATAAATTCGCCAAAGCATAATCGTTCAGCCACCAAAATCATTATCCAGGGTTATCCCATTTTCATCCAGGACATATACTTTATCGCAAACCTCCCGGATATATTTCCGGTCATGGGATATGCTGATGACCGCCCCGGTAAAATCCTTTAACATACGGCGGATCACCGGCCCGGATAAGGGCGAGAAATTTCTTGTAGGTTCATCTAAGACAAGCACATTGCAGCCAGACAAAATCAGTTTTATAAAAAACAGCTTGGCCTTCTGGCCGCCGGAAAGCTCCCCGCAGCCATGGTCCATCTCCTGTGCCGTATATTTCATGCTCCCAAGAAAGGTACGTATTTTACTGTACTCATCCCGGTCTCCGGAAATTGTAAGAAATTCCACCGGCGTTTTTTCAGGATCGAGTAAATCCCCATAATTCTGGGGCATATACCCGCAGTGAATGTCCCTGCGTTCCATCAAATAGGCGGCAGCCATTTTTATAAAGGTTGATTTGCCTGCGCCATTATTTCCTATGATACATATCTTTTGCGGCCCGGTCACTTCCAGGGAAAGAGGCGCTTTAAATACTTTTCCCGTTACCTGTTCCATGATCTTTTGGGATACGCAAAGCTCCAATATCTTTTTCCCGGCAGGCAGTTCCGGACTTTGCTGCCACTTTAAGTCAATAGCGTCCTCACAGTCAGGAAATTCCGTCAACTGTTCATTTTCCCGTTCAATACGGCGGCCCAATGCTTTTACTGCGTGCATTTTCTTTTTAAGAAGCTGTCCGCCGTGAGGATTCTGCCGTGAGACGGCAGCCTGCTGCTGCTCTACCTTTTGATAAATCTTCATATACCGTTCCTGCTGCTTTGCCCGTTCCTCCCTCTCCTTGCGTGCTGTCTGCTCCTGGTGCTCCATGCTTGCCAGACGAAAACGCACATAGCTGCGGTAATCCACGCGCGCCACAGTTCCCCGGAAAACCGTTTTCCTGCGAAGCTGCTCAAAATGAATGATCACATTGGCCGTATTTTCAATAAGCGTTTCATCATGGGATATAAAGACAACCGGAATTTGGCACGTATTAATAAAACGCTCCAGCCACTGTAACGTGTGTATATCAATATCATTGGACGGTTCATCTAAAAGCAAAAGCTCTGGCTCCATAAGCATCATGCGGGCCAGCGAAAGCTTTACCTTTTCTCCTCCGGACATTTTTCCCACCTGCTTGCTCCAATAATAAAAGTCCGGCGGGAATCCCAAAATCCCGGCGGTTCTTGCCAGCATTCCCCACTCGCAATCGTAGAACATTGGAAACTGTTCAAAATATTGGAGAACGGTCATTTCCATACAGTCCTTTGGCATTTCCTGGGGCAGATAGCCAATACGGCAATGATCCTTAATAATCTCCCCGGAATATTCCACATAATCCTCCACCAGGTTTTTATCATATAAAAGCTTCAAAAAGGTCGATTTTCCGTTCCCCTCTTCGCCGATAATCACTGCCTTATCCCCCGGGCGGAGTGTCCACGAAAAATCCTTAATCAAACATCTCAGATCTTTTCGATGAGTAACCGTTAAATTTTTTACCTGCAACATCAACTACATCCCTCATTTCAAAAATCCGAAGGCAAAAACTCCTGCAAAGCACAACAAGATGCGCACCGACGCAATACCGCAAGGCGGTAAACCTACCTCATTGCGGCGTGTGCATCCCGCCCGGAGGGCTTTTTATTTCATAGGAAATTCGGTGGAATTTCCTATGAAATAACTAAAAAATCTGCTCCCATCAAATTTACATACCGCGCTGAGCGCAGACCTAAATCACAAGGGAACAGATTTATTATTCCTTACATTTGTTTTACCACAAAGCAAAAACGCTGTGCTTCCAGCAAGCCTGAAGCGCTCTGGCAAAACCATTTTATTTTTTATATTCACAGCCGTGCCAAAATACCGCAATGCTGCATATAAAATCTAAGGATAAACATGTATGACAATCAAATCTGTTCATGCCGGGGAAAATCCTTTTCCACGGCACTGTCTGCTCAAGCGCCCTTGTGCAGGCGCAGAGTTCCCCCTGCGCATTTTGCCAACGGATAGCTTTAATTGTTCCTGACTAAGATTGATTGTCAAATGGTCATGTTTACACCTCTTTTTCTTAAAAGTCTAAAAAAGTAACACGCAGAGTAAAATAGCTTCCGGAACCGTTCTAATATTTCTGGAAGTTTTCCACATTGAGGACAAATACCGTACTTCCGCCAACCTGAACATCAATAGGAATCATCGGCAGGGAATCAATACAGCCTTTGCCAGGGATCAGGGTCGGACTTGCGTATGAAACAGTTTTGCGCTCTCCAGAACACTCCTTTATAATTTCTAGTACAACGGGAACCTTCTCATCCTCTGTCACGGTAAGAATGGTCGTATTTTTCTGTTTCAGAAGGCCGCCTGTTGTGGACAGCTTTGTCACAAAAAATTTCTTTTTGTGAAGCTCTTCAATCGTATGCTCCTCATCATCTCTATGCAGAATCGCCATAATCATTTTCATCACGCACAACCTCCTTATAAACCTTCCTGCAAAACGCGCCAGCAACGCTCCATATACAGGATATAATGTTCGCTTTGTGAACATTATATCCTATCTCCCATAAAAAATCTATAAAGATTTAATGCCGGGAAACGAAGCTATGCGCCGCCTCAGCCATGCGGCTGGTGCCCCAAAAAACCGGCGGTTCTGTGCCAAGCTGCTGCTTTAATGTAAAAGGCTCTGATTAAAATCACGGCTTTTAATGTATAAATGCCAATAACTATGGGAATACTCCCAAAAACGTCATTTTAGTTATAGGCAATTTTGTTATTTCACTTTTTAAATTTAAGCTGGTACACTGTACAGAAAAGTCATTATCGGTAAACTGCAGCACCAAAAGAGGGGGAAAATTTACTCATGGACAATTACATTGGTGAAAATATAAAAAGGGCACGAATCAAAGCCGGATATACCCAGGAAAAGCTAGCTGAAAAAATTGATGTTTCTTTAAGTGTCATCAGCAGGCTTGAAACAGGACGCACAATGGTCAGTGTTGAAAAAATTCTTCGTATTGCCCGTGTGTTAAATGCTCCTGTTTCCTGCATATTTGAACAGCCTGGAAATTCCAGCGATTATGCCGAATCTGAAGAAGCTTCTGCTCTGTGTCTGGCAGACCCATCTCATTCGCCTGATTTATCTGCTGTTTACACAGATCCTACAGATGAGGAGCTTTATCATTTAATCCAACAACTGCCTGATAAGGCGAAATGTTATTTTAAAAATTCATTGCGCTGCTATCTGGAAATCTTTTAGAAATATCCCCGCAGATATACTGCCCGGCAAATGGCTGCCTGTATGAACCTAGCAGCCGCTTGCCGGGCTCATCACATGACAATCTGGACACGGCAGTTCCTTCCTTAAACCACCATGTCCAGATTATTTGCCTAAATTTCGCTCAGTGGACAAGGGCGGTATCACCGCTTATCTCCCAGATAAAACAATGCTACAGTTCCCGGCCCGGAATGGGCGCCGATTGTAGGATTGACCATATCAATATAAAACTTTTCTATTCCAAAACGCTCTTTCACTTTATCCGCCACATATTTTGCATCCTCAATACAATCTCCATGGCTTATAAAAATGATGTCATTTTTATCACGATAGCTTCCGATCGTTTCTTCCATTTTATCAACAAGGGCGTTCAAAGACTTTTTACGTCCGCGTACCTTTCCGATAGCTACCAAACGCCCCTCATTATCTACATGAAGTACCGGCTTTACCTGTACAAGCGTTCCCAGCACAGCCGTTGTCTTTGATACACGGCCGCCCCGGTATAAATGGAACAAATTATCCACAGTAAACTGATGGCACATATGGAGCTTATGATCCTCTACCCACTGAGCAGTTTCTTCAAGTGTTGCCCCGTTTTGGCGCATTTCATTAGCCTTATGGATTAAAAGGCCCTGCCCCAGAGAAGCACTTAAGGAATCCACCACAATAATTTTTGTATCTGGAAGTTCTTCGCTAAGCTGCTGGCCAACCATCGCAGTTACATTATAGCTGCCGCTTAAAGCGGATGAGAAAGCAATATGTAAAATATCATAGCCTTCTTCGATAACACTACGGAATGTCTTCTCAACCACCTCTGGATTAACGGCCATCGTCGTAGGCATCATTCCGCTGCGCATTTTAGCATAAAAGTCCTCCGGCGACAGAACATCCTCTCCTCCGTAAATTTTTCCATCCATATTATAATACAACGGAATCAAACGGATATTATGTTCTTTTGCGTAAGCTTCCGTAAGATCGCTGTTGCCATCCGTCGTAATCATAAACTTTTTCATAAAACGCTCCTCCTGTTATATGGTTTTTGAAACTAGTTGTTATCGTCTATTTATTATATCATCATTTTCGACCGTTGTATAGAATAATATATGTGAAGTTTGAAAATCCTTGCGCCCTAATAGTAATGCTGTTATAATACATTCAGCATTTTAGCCTGCTGTGGTTTGCAAAATTTAACCAAAGCAGGCAAAACCACCTCAGCCTTCCTCCCCTCAATCTTAAGAGGGTCCGAACACTTTGCGCGGTATAAACATCCTCGCCAAGCGGCTCTTGTTCTTATATAACGAGAGAAAATAACACGATATTATGAGAAGCACGGCAAAAACAATGAGAGGACGGTGTTTTATGAAACATTCACTTGATCGGATTAAAAATCTCATGGAGCAGAGACAGTTTGCCGTTCTGCGCCAGGAAATTTCAGAAATGAATACAGCCGATATTGCTGCCCTTTTTGAAGAACTTCCCAGCGACCAGGTCGTAAAAATCTTCCGGCTCCTTCCAAAATCCATGGCCGCTGATATTTTTTCCTATCTCCCCCTGGAAGATGAACAGGCGATCATCAGCCGTCTCACGGACCACGAAGCAGCAACGATCATCGATAACCTCTATGCAGATGACGCTGCGGACATTATGGAAGAAATGCCGGCCAGCGTTGTCAAAAAAATTCTCTCCCAGGCCAGCCCTGAAACCCGGCGCGATATTAACCATCTTCTTCAATATCCTGAAGATTCTGCCGGAAGTGTAATGACTGTGGAGTTTATCGATATTAAAGAAAATCAGACAGTAGACGACGCAATACGAATTATCCGCCGGGATGGCATTGATAAGGAAACCATTGATGTCTGCTATGTCCTAAGCCCATCAAGAAAGCTCTTAGGTACAGTATCTCTCAGACGTCTGCTTCTTTCCCAGCCCGATGAACGCATTGGCAATATTATGCATGAGAATCTCATCACAATTACTACACTGACCGACCAGGAGGAGGTCGCCCGCATTTTCCAAAAATACGACTTTAATACAATGCCTGTCGTTGACAGCGAGGAACGGCTTGTAGGTATCATTACAGTGGACGATGTCGTTGATATTGTCACTCAGGAAGCCACCGAAGATATTGAGGTCATGGCGGCAATTACACCGACAGACAAATCCTACATGAAAACCGGAGTTTTTGAAACATGGAAAAAACGTATCCCCTGGCTCCTGCTGCTGATGATTTCCGCAACCTTCACTGGAAAAATCATACAGTTTTATGAGAACGCCCTGGCCGCCTGCGTGATTCTTACGTCATTTATTCCAATGTTCATGGATACCGGCGGCAATGCCGGAGGACAGGCGTCGGCCACCATCGTGCGCGGAATATCTCTGGGAGATATTATGTTTAAAGATATTTTCCGTATTATGTGGAAGGAACTCAGGGTCGGAATACTTGTAGGAGCTACGCTGGCCGTTGCCAATTTCGGTAAGCTTATGCTCTTTGACAAAGTTACCGTTCCCATTGCCCTTGTCGTCTGTCTCACCCTCGTAATCACTGTCATTCTTGCCAAGCTGGTGGGCTGTACCCTTCCTCTGCTCGCCAAAAAGATCGGCTTTGATCCTGCGGTCATGGCCAGCCCATTTATTACAACAATTGTCGATGCCCTGTCACTTATTATTTATTTCAGGATCGCCTCCCTGCTTCTTGGCATTTAAAAGAAGCAGCATAGGGCGGCACATTTCATAATTACAGATCCTCCATAGCGCACCGGCAGTAGGTCACTGCCGGATGTGCATTGCGGATTTTAGCCATGTCCAGCATTTTCTCAGAAATATCTGTGCCAAGAACAGATTTTGCTCCATGCTCGGCCGCATAACTGCAGTACCATCCATAGCCACATCCCAAATCAAGAACCCGTTTTCCGCAAAAATCCGGAAGCAGCTTCTCTAAACTCATGCCACTCCCCAGCGCCTTTCAGGCCTTGAACCGAACGGCTCATCTGACTGTATTTTTCAAAAAATGCAGCATCATCATATTTTTTTCTTTCATTACCCAATCCTTTCTTCCGGCGGATATACATATTACGGCAAGTTTTCTGACAGCTTTCTATATGCTCATCCCTTTAAAATATATGACACAAGCAGGCCGATAATAAAGACAGCGATAATAATCCTGGCCGTCCATCTCCGGGCTTTCGATGACTGCCAGAAGCCGGCGCCATACGCTTCGTATGTTTCCTCTGGCTCTTCCTCTGTTACCTCGGTCATAATCCCTTCAATAATCGACCTGGCCTGAGCTTCATTTTGGGCAGGAACAAAAATATCCTCCCCAAACACGGAATCTCCTGCGTAAATATCCATATAGCCTCCGCCCCCCTTTCCCTGCCTGAAGGCAGGGATTTTTTCCGCCGTCAAAGCACCAAGAAGCATTTCTGCCGTCAATTTACTCTCTGCAGAATAAACCTTTACAAATTCATTTCCCATTTTATTACCCCTCCTTCTAATTCCCTCACCTTTTGATAAACTGCAAACACATGTACAACAAGCGCACTCTATCCGTCAGACGATAAAAGAAAAAGCAGACATGCCGCTGCACCACACCCCGGACATATCTGCTCTTATTTTTTTAATTAGGAAACTTCGTTTCCTATTAAAAAAGCTCCGCTTTGGATCGCACTGCGGCGGAATAGAAGATGTCGCTTGTGCGACCCACCGCAGGCGGAGAATCCTGCGGAGCAGGATTCTTTCTTATTTATAGCGATGCAGCGCAGCGCGCATGTCCGTTTACTGTCGGAATATTTTTCCAAAAATCCATCGAATCAAAGGGCCGCAATAACATAGCTGCCAGAAAAATGCCATAGGGAAATTTAAAACAGTCGTTTTGCACCAGACCGCAAACCACTCTTTCCCTGCATCCTGAAATAAAATTGTCGCTAAAAGGCTCATCAATGGACACATCACACAAACAATCATCACCGATATAGCCAGAGTAATGACAATAGGACGATCCTTTTTAGGATCAATAATCCTAAAGGCCAGCCAATGGGCAATTTTATCAACAATAAAAAGCTCAAACAAAAAGGCCGCGGGCCACATAATTATAAGTTCCCTGAAAGCAAGCAAAAACACCTGGTTCGTCATTGCCCCCCGGTTTAACGCGATATTATAACAGACCATCGCGTATACCATAAGCAGGGCCATTAGAAGCGTAAATACAACATTTTGAAATTTAGTTTTTGGCATAATAAAAACTCCTTTTCTGATAAAAATTTGCAAACACGTGTGTTGTTCGTTATCAGAAAATTCTGTACGTTTCCAATTATACCAGAGCTGCTTTTATAGATACTATAAATCTTTGGCTATACGTAATATATCGAACTGCCAAACATTTGTATTTTAGCATGTGGGGTTCCCAGTGTCAAACATAACATTGCACTAAGCGCCCACTTAACAGCTATTGCCGGTGCGCTTTTTCAAGATACCTTTTAACATAAGCTCCGGTATAAGATTCAGGCACTAAAGCCACCTCTTCCGGCGTTCCCTTAGCGATGACCGTACCGCCGCGGTCGCCTCCGTTAGGCCCTATGTCAATAATATAATCTGCTGTTTTAATAACATCAAGATTATGTTCAATGACAATCACCGTATTGCCGCCTTCCGTCAGCCTGTGCAAAATCTCAATCAGCTTATGAACATCAGCAAAATGCAGGCCCGTCGTCGGTTCATCCAAAATATAAATCGTCTTGCCAGTGCTCCGGCGGCTCAATTCTGTCGCCAGCTTAACTCTCTGGGCCTCACCGCCGGAAAGCTGCGTCGACGGCTGGCCCAGCTTAATGTAGGAAAGCCCCACATCATTAAGTGTTTCAAGCTTTCTGCGGATCGACGGTACATTCTCAAAAAATTCAAGAGCCTCCTCCACAGTCATGTCTAGCACATCATAAATACTTTTTCCTTTATATTTAACTTCCAGAGTTTCTCTATTATAACGTTTCCCCCGGCACACCTCACAGGGAACATAAATATCTGACAGGAAATGCATCTCAATTTTTATAATACCATCGCCGGCGCAGGCTTCACAGCGCCCGCCCTTGACATTAAAGCTAAAACGCCCTTTCTTATAACCGCGTTCTTTTGCGTCCGTCGTTGCTGCAAATAAATCCCGGATCATGTCAAAAACTCCCGTATAAGTTGCCGGATTTGACCTGGGAGTCCGGCCAATCGGCGACTGGTCAATATCAATCACCTTGTCCAACTGGTCAATGCCTTCAATCGCACGGTGTTTTCCGGGCCTTGCGGTTCTTGAATGGTTCAGATCCTTTGCCAGGCGTTTATATAAAATCTCATTGACAAGGGAACTTTTACCTGAACCAGATACGCCGGTAACGCAGGTAAAAACACCTAAAGGGAATTTGACATCAATATTTTTAAGATTATTTTCTTTAGCCCCCCGGACAGTCAGCCATCCGGACGGTTTTCGCCGAACCTGCGGCACCGGAATCCGGATACGTCCGCTTAAATAAGCCCCGGTGATAGAATGTTCATTAGCCATAATTTCCTGGGCATTTCCCTCAGCGACAACATAACCACCATGCTCTCCGGCCCCCGGGCCAATATCTACAATATAGTCAGCCTCAAGCATCGTATCCTCATCATGCTCCACAACAATCAGCGTATTTCCTAAATCCCTGAGATTCTTTAATGTTTTCAGAAGTTTATCATTGTCCTTCTGGTGCAGGCCAATGCTTGGCTCATCTAAAATATAGGCAACGCCCACAAGACCGGAGCCAATCTGGGTTGCCAGGCGGATGCGCTGTGCCTCGCCGCCGGATAAAGACGTGGTCGCCCGAGACAGCATAAGATAATCAAGACCCACATCTATAAGGAAACCGACACGCGCCCGGATCTCCTTAATAATCTGATCCCCTATCAGCCAATGCTGCTCGCTCAAATTCATATGCGCCATAAACTCAGACAGCTCAAGCATGGACATATCCGTTAGCTGGGAAATATTTCTGCCGCTCACAGTCACTGCTAGCGCTTCCTTTTTAAGGCGCCGTCCCCCGCACTCTGTACAGGGAGTAATGGTCATAAAGTTTTCATACTCCTGCTTCATCGTTTCTGAACTTGTTTCCCTGTAACGCCGTTCCATATTTTTAATCAATCCGTCAAAGGCCACATCATAAATCCCCTGGCCCCTCTGTCCACGGTAGTGGACCTTCACTTCATGGCCATTTGTTCCATAAATCAATATGTCTTTAATTTTATCCGGATAATCCTGAAAAGGCGTATTCAAATCAAAGTCATACTCCTTTGCCAAAGCCACAAGGATCGCATGGGTAAAGCTTGAGGCATCGGTAGCAGACTGCCAGCCCATGGCGACAATAGCTCCCTGGGCAATGCTCATCGATTTATCTGGGATCATCAAATCAATATCAAACTCCATGCGGTATCCAAGTCCTGCGCAAACCGGGCAGGCGCCGAATGGGTTATTAAAGGAAAAGACTCTAGGCTCGATCTCATCCAGGCTTATGCCGCAGTCCGGGCATGAAAAGCTCTGACTGAAGGTCATTGCTTCCCCTCCGATCACATCGACGATCACAAGCCCCTCTGCCAGCTTTAGTGCGGTTTCAATCGAATCGGTAAGACGCTTCTCTATGCCCTCGCGGATCGCCAGACGGTCAATCACAATCTCAATATTGTGCTTTTTATTTTTTTCAAGGCGGATATCCTCGCTCAGCTCATAAAGATTACCGTCAACCATAACACGCACATAGCCGCTGCGCCGCGCATTCTCAAAAAGCTTCACATGCTCGCCTTTACGTCCGCGGACAACAGGTGCAAGAATCTGGAAGCGGGTGCGTTCCGGCAAAGCCATAACGGCGTCTACCATCTGATCCACCGTTTGTTTCTTAATCTCCTTCCCACATTTCGGGCAGTGGGGAATACCAATACGAGCATATAAAAGTCTAAAATAATCATAAATTTCGGTCACAGTTCCCACAGTCGAACGCGGATTTCGGTTTGTGGATTTCTGGTCAATAGAAATCGCCGGTGACAGCCCGCTGATGCTCTCTACATTTGGCTTTTCCATCTGTCCAAGGAACTGGCGCGCATAGGAAGACAAGGACTCCATATAACGGCGCTGGCCTTCAGCGTAAATCGTATCAAATGCCAGCGAGGATTTCCCAGATCCAGAAAGTCCAGTCAAAACAACCAGCTCGTTCCGTGGAATTTTTACATCAATTCCCTTAAGATTATGCTCGCGTGCTCCTTTAATTGTAATATATTCTTTAACAAGATCTTTTTTTGCCATGATAATTCCTCTTTCGACGATACGAATAACAGTTTCTTTAAAGATTTACCGCAACATCAGTACCTTCCGGGCTGTTGCTATTTACCCTCAGTATAGCATAGGCGGCCCAAAAAATCAAACATTTGTTCGTCTCAAAACAATACAAATATATACGCAGTTTTTCCATAATTTTAAGACATTATGTAAAAATTATTTGCTGCGCCTTATAAAGCGTCACGGATTGCAAATATACGCTTTAATTTGCCAGCTTCGCAGACAATAATAGCATGAGCGGGCTTTTGCACCTTTTTCTTTGCAAAAAGCCCGCTCATACAAAAATCACATGTCATTCATTTATCCGCACTCTTTTAGCCTTCTCTGTGATGACCATGGCAGTGACCGTGTCCGTTCCCTTGTCCGCCATGGCAGCCGCCATGCTCGTTTCCATGATGGCCATGACAGCCACCATGCTCATTTCCCTCATGGCCATGGCCTTCGCCATGGTGATGACATTCAGTATTAGGATCATAGACAAGGTTTCCCGCAAGGAAAGATTCCACTTGCGCGTCCGCAGCTCCAACTGCACCAGCAAACAGCTCTATCCCCATTTCTGCCAGTGCATTTTTAGCACCTGCTCCAATGCCGCCGCAAATCAGTATTCCTACTCCATGGCTCCTTAAAAATCCGGCCAGTGCACCATGACCGCTGCCGTTCGTGTCTACAACCTTACTGTCAGCAATCTTCCCATCTTCTACAGTATAAATTTTAAACTGGCTGGAATGGCCAAAATGCTGAAATACCTGACCATCTTCATAGGTTACTGCTATTTTCATATTAAAAACTCCCTTCTGTAAGGTACTGTCTGCCAGTTCTACGCCTTTTTGACAGCCCGGCAGGCGGCCCACCAAATAGTTTCCGCCGCTAATTTTAAGACAGGCCCCCTCCACAAGATAACGGGCAATCTTCCTGCGGGCTGCTGTATACAATGCCTGAACGGTTCCCCGGCCTACCTCCATTTGACTTGCCGCCTCTGCCTGAGTCAGGCCGAGATAGTCAATCAGCCGTATTGTTTCAAATTCTTCAAGACTCATCAAAAGTTCTGGATGGCCCGAAGCACCATCCAATGCTCCCCCAACGGCAATAAAATGGCAGCATACCGGAACCTTGCCAATACGCTTTTCTTTGTTAGGACGCGGCATAAGGCATAACCTCCTTTGGTTGCTATTCCTTCTTTGAAGTACCTGCATCTCGTAAATTAACGGATCTTCTAACATTGATAGTACATCAATTATTGACATTTGTCAATAATATTTCATAACAAATGCCAACGATTTGTAACTATTCAGCCAGGTCTGCGCACCTGCTGCGCTGACCGTCAGAAAGTGAAACAGGAGTGCAAAAATTATTTAAAATCGGCCATTTTTATGATAGTATAAGAGTAACATAAAACATACGGCAGCAGCTTATATGGCAGAGCTGTCATAAAGGACAAGCCTTTGTTCCTGTCAGCATAAGATTAATAGAATCTTTTTTCTAACCCGCAGAGCCGGTTCTGAATACACTGTAGACTAATAAAAGGAGATTTATATATATGAGAAAAAAAACCTTACGCATAATTCTATCCGGCTTGATTGCTGTTGTCATTATATGTATCGGCGTCTTTACCTGGATTGCTTCTTTTATGTCAGGAAAGAGCCAGGAGGCAATTTCCAAAATTGGAAATATTTATATGTCTGAAGTAAGTAAACAAATTCAAAAGCATTTTTCCACAACAATCCAACTGCGCCTCTCCCAAGTCAATGGAATTTTGGAACGCGTTTCTCTGGATGCCCCGAACAGCCGTGATGAGCTTTACTCTCTTTTATTAGAAAGCGGTGACATCCGAGGTTTTACTAACATTGCCCTTCTCTCAAACGACGGCGCTGTCAAAAACCTACTGGGTGAGTTAGAGCCTAAGTTTAACGATAACGGCTTCTCCTTCACTTTAGCCTCTGGGGAAGAGCATATTACAACAGGCCTCTCTGCCAGCGGCGAGGAGCTTCTTATCCTTGGTATCCCTGCAAAATTGCCTATAAACAATGAGGAAGAAAGTATTGCCCTTATTGCGGCTCTGCCTTTGGAGCAGTTGAATGACGCCCTTTCGTTAAGCATGGATAATACTCTTGTTTATTCCCATATTCTCCGCTTTGACGGAAGCTATGTTGTGAAAAATGACAACAGTGCCCAGGATAATTATTTTAATAAGCTTTCCCAGGCGTCAGATGTTTCTGGTAATACTGCTGCGCAGATAGATTCTATAAAGCAGGCGGTCACACGACATGAGGATATATCTTTTACCTTCGCCGCAAACGGCCAGTCGCAGCATATATACTTAATGTATCTGCCTTCTTCTGACTGGTATTTATGTACGATTATGCCCTTCGGCACGCTTGACCAGACGATTGTACAGCTCGGCAATGACCGCACTTATACAGTAATTATCGGCTGCGTCATTTTAATATTAACGCTGCTTACCCTGTTTTTACTTTATGCACGGCTCACTTACCGCCAGCTTACAGCCCTTGAAAAGGCACAAAAAGCAGCCCAGGAGGCAAGCCGTGCCAAAAGCGATTTCCTGTCGAATATGAGCCACGATATACGCACTCCTATGAACGCCATCATGGGAATGACAGAAATAGCCTCGGCCCATCTGGACAATCAGGCCCAGGTCAAGGACTGCTTAAAGAAAATATCCACCTCCAGCCGTCATTTGCTCGGACTTATCAACGACGTTTTGGATATGTCCAAAATTGAAAATGGAAAACTTACCTTAAATCCCGAGCTTATGTCGCTCCGTGAAAATGTTGATAATATTATAAATATTATTCAGCCTCAGGTTAAATCCAGACAGCAGCATTTTGATGTATTTATACATAATATAGAACACGAAAAAATTTATTGTGATTCTGTGCGCCTGAATCAGGTTTTGTTAAATCTTTTGTCCAATGCGATTAAATTTACCCCGGACAAAGGTACAATCACTATAGATATTTCAGAAGTTCCATCTTCCCGGGGAACCGGATATGTCCAGCTGTGCTTTATTGTCAAAGATACAGGCATTGGCATGAGTGAAAAATTTCAAAAGGATATTTTTCAGGCCTTTGCCAGAGAACAGGACAGCCGCGTCAATAAAATCGAAGGTACCGGCCTTGGAATGGCAATTACCAAATATATTGTCGATATGATGGAAGGAACTATCACAGTCCACAGTAAGGAAGGGCAGGGAACAGAGTTTAAAGTAATTCTGGATATGGAAATTCCTGATCAGAATGAGGAAGCTATGAAATTGCCAGGCTGGCATATTCTTGTCCTGGACGACGACGAGCAATTATGTCAAAGCGCCGCCCACACGTTGAATGAAATGGGCGCCTTCACAGACTGGACATGTCATATCAATGATGCGCTTTCCATGATCTGTCAGCGGAACCAGACCGGAGAGGATTACGAAGTTGTCCTTATTGACTGGCAAATGCCCGAGCCGGATGGGGTACAGGCAGCAAAAAAAATCCGTGAGTCAGTCGGAGATACGATCCCTATCATCGTTATTTCCGCCTATGACTGGAGCAACATTGAGGCAGAGGCACGCCGCGCCGGAGTCAACGGCTTTATTTCCAAGCCTTTGTTTAAATCAACTCTATATTACGGCCTGAAAAATATTGCTGATAAAAATGAAGTTCTTCCAGGCAATAAAGACAATAGCTCCTGTAATTTTCATGGCGCCCGCCTGCTCGTTGCCGAAGACAATGACCTTAACTGGGAAATTGCCAATGAACTGCTCTCAGAATTTAATCTCTGCCTGGACCGTGCTGACAATGGGCAAATCTGTGTGGAGATGTTTAATGCCTCTGCCCCGGATGAGTATAAGGCAATTCTCATGGATATACGTATGCCGGTTATGGATGGCTACGAGGCCACAAGACAAATCCGTTCTTCCTCAAGGCCGGACAGCGGTCTGCCAATTATTGCCATGACTGCCGATGCATTTTCAGAGGATATTAAAGAATGTTTTAATGTGGGAATGAATGGCCATATTGCCAAACCGATTGATATTAGCCAGCTTTGCCGTATGCTTACCCAATATATCACTCCAAGCTAAAAGCGGCTTGCAAAAATAAAGTTTACATATATAAAAAAATTAGAAACGGAGAATTTTATCATGCCATCATTGGGAAGTCAGGAATATATACGTGATATGAACAGCCGTTTGGTTCTTGGAGAAATCATCCATAAGGAACCGATTTCACGCGCTAAAATCGCAAAAAATCTCGGTCTTACCAAAGCGACTGTGTCTTCTATTGTTCAGACATTTATTGACAGCGGCTATGTCATTGAGATTGGAAGCCTAGATACAAATAAAGGCCGCAAGCCAATACTTTTGAAATTCAAAGCAGACTGTGCATTTACATTATCTGCTTATTTAAATGTCGATTCTACAACAATCCTCATTGCCAACCTTCGCGGCCAAAACCGGCAGATATTTTCTTATCCCGGAATCTGCGAGGGTACCAGCCCTTCTGACCAGCTCTGCCAGTATATTGAAAATGCCATGGGCCATTGTCCGCCCTCCCGTTATGGAATTGTCGGTATTGCCGTAGGCGTTCTCGGGGTTGTCCATCGCAATGTTATCCAGTTTACACCCTATTATAAAATTGACCGTCCGGCATTGGCAGATTATTTGACAGAGCGCTTTCACGTTCCGGCATATATTGAAAATGAGGCCAATTTGTCAGCCCTTGGTGAAAAAACATTTTTTCACAGCTATCCCAGCCTGATTAATATTAATGTCCACGCCGGCGTTGGAATGGGAATTATTCTGGATCAGCACTTATATACAGGTTTAAATGGTTATGCCGGAGAATTTGGACATACGATCATCGAGCCGGACGGAAAGCCATGCCCCTGCGGAAACCGGGGATGTATTGAACAATATGCCTCAGAGCGTGCCATTGTCAATATGTACAGGGAACTCAAAAATAATCCGGCCCTTACAGCCTCCCATCTCACGGAGGAATATCACCGCGGCGATGCCGACGCTAAAATGTGTATCTGCACTTTTGTTAAATATATGTCCATTGCGCTGAATAATATTTTAAATATTTTTAATCCAGATATCGTTATTATCAACAGTGTTTTTACAGCAGATATTCCCGGCCTTACCGATGAAATCACCCATCATATGAGTAATTCCTTTAACCGTGGCTGTACCTTTGTATCCGCCTCTGAAGACCAGAATACAGTAATTCTTCTCGGCGGCTGCTGTGCGTGTACCAAAGGCTTTCTTAAAATAAAGGATTTGCAATTTTAAAGCGGAGGAAACTATGGAAATAATTAACAAAGAAACATGGAACAGAAAAGATATTTTTGACATGTGTTCGTCGGTCGACTATCCCTTTTATTCGGTTACAATTCCTGTAGATGTAACAAATGTACGGGCCATTTCCAGGCAAAAGGAGCTATCTTTCTATTATTTACTTATTTGGGTCTGCACAAAAGCTATCAATTCTGTTCCAGAATTTCGTATTCGCATCCGGGGTGAACAAGTTGTCCGCCTGGATCAGACAAACCCAAGCTTTACAAATATGAAAAAAGGTTCCGATCATTTTCAAATCATTACAATGCCGTGGGAGGACGATTACCAAAGCTTTTGTCATAATGCCAAAAAGAAAAGCGAGGCTCAGCTTCAATTTATGATTCCCAGCGAGGAAACAGACGGCCTTATCTTCTTTTCATGTACGCCTTGGTTTGACTTTACCGCCTATACAAACGAGCATAATTTCAACAAGGACGATACGGTCCCAAGGCTGGCATGGGGAAAATACTATGAGGAGCAGCAGCGCCTGTTTGTCCATATGGCTATTGAAGTTAACCACCGCACAATTGACGGCTACCATATTGGTAAATTCAAAGAAGCAGTTGATAAAGAAATATCTTCTCTCGCTTAATAGTTTTCCTGCTGGCGGCGGGATATTTACTTTCTTTTTCCGCCGCTTAGCTTTCTTCTCATCAGCCCCATTAAATACAGGGAATTTCCAATAATTACGCCTGCTATGCCCATAATTCCGCCAAGCATCCCCTGGGGCCAGCCGAAAATATTTCTTTCATTAAGCATATAAGATTCGCTAATTGCTGCCATAAAAAGAGCAAGCCCTAAAACTGCCGTTAATGCCATACGCCACAGTACAGTTCTTTTCAACTGTCTTTGCCCTTGTGCAGAAATCTCGGCAGCTATGTCCGCAGCACTCCCTGTTTCTTGATCAGTTCCGCACAGCAAAGCAGCAACTGAAATTTCTAAAATTTCAGCCAATGGCTTCAGCAGCTCAATATCTGGATAGTTTATTCCCCGTTCCCATTTACTTACTGCCTTATCTGTAACTCCTAGCTTCTGGGCCAACTGCTTTTGTGTCATCCCTTTAGACTTTCTTAACCTGCAAATCTGTATTCCCATCATTGCTGCATCCATAAAGTCCACCTCCAACTATAAACTATAGACTGATTTTATTGATTACTGACTTTATATTAGCACAATACAGCAATTTAAGACAATCGACAAAAAGTAGAGCGGCCTGTCTTGGCCGCCCTGTTTCTAAATATATCTTTTGAACCTATTCATGGCGTTCATCTGCATTATCAAAACACTCACAAAACCGGGCCGCAAAGGCCGGGCTTTCGTTATTGGCATAAAGATGAGAAATATCCCCAAAGCCATTCATGCGAAAGTAAGCAATGCCTTGGCGGCGTTCCTCTGTAATCAGCGTCGTCACAGAGGACGGCGCGGCGCATACTCCGTGCCAGAGCACCATAGGAGAAACGTTTAGTAAATGACTCAAAAGCACACATTCCACGCCAAAATGGCAGAAAAAAGCAATGGTGTCATTGTTCGCACAAACTGCACGGTAATAATGCTCTTCACGAATATAGCCATGACGTTGAAGCACCTCATCCAGGCCCTTTATTACCCAGTCATATTCCGCCTTCACCTTTCCCTCTTCCATAGCCTTAGGCTGTGCCCATTGATCATAACAAAAAAAGCGCTCCTCCTGTGTCCAATCCGCAGGAAGCCAATCCCAGGCAATTTTTCTTTCATTTTTCACATCGGGCCGCCATATATGCGTATCAAATTCTCTCAGCCACGGGCACAAAACTGCCTCCAGTCCGATTGCTTTAAGTGTCAGAGAGGCTGTATCTCTGGCCCTCCCAAGGGGCGAAACATAGGCCGCACTGATTTTGGCCTCCTTCAGGCGCTCTGCCAAAAATCCAGCCTCCCGCCAGCCCTTGGGTGTCAGCGAGTCTGCCGCATAGTCCGGGTCTGCATGACGTATAATCAATATTTTCATAAACTCACACCTTAAATCTGTAGCCAACGCCCCAAATTGTTTCAATATATTGAGGTTTGGACGTATTAAACTCGATTTTTTCACGAATTTTTTTGATATGGACAGTCACCGTTGCAATATCCCCTACGGATTCCATATCCCAAATTTTTGAAAACAGTTCTTCCTTTGTAAACACATGATTCGGATTCTCAGCCAGAAAGGTCAGCAGATCAAATTCCTTTGTTGTAAATGTTTTTTCCTCCCCATTAACATAAACACGGCGGGCCGTTTTGTCAATTTTAATTCCCCGTATTTCAATAACCTCATTTTTCTTTATGCCGCTTCCCACAAGACGCTCATATCTGGCAAGATGGGCTTTCACGCGGGCAACCAGCTCGCTTGGGCTAAAGGGCTTTGTTATATAATCATCCGCTCCAAGGCCAAGGCCGCGGATTTTATCAATATCCTCTTTTTTCGCAGACACAAGTATAATAGGGATATTTTTAACCTCTCTAACCTTTTTACAAACATCAAAACCATCGACATTGGGAAGCATGAGGTCAAGGATAATCAAATCAACGTTTTCATTCAACGCCGTCTTTAAGCCGGAATCCCCCGTTTCCTCAATAATCACTTCAAAACCGCTTAACTCCAGATAGTCCTTTTCCAGCTCAGCAATACTGATCTCATCTTCCACAATTAATATTTTACTCATTAATTTTGCGCTCCTCATATTTTCTTATAACGAAACAAATACTTGTTCCGATATTCTCCTTACTTGTCGCCCATATCCGGCCCCCGTGCTCCTCGATGATTTTTTTTGCAATAGATAGTCCGAAGCCGCTTCCTCCCTGGGCCGAATTTCTCGACGCATCCGTCCTATATCCCCGGTCGAAAATATGGCTCAGTTCATTTTTGGCAATTCCCTTGCCATTATCCTCAATCTCAATCTGGACAAACTCAGCTTCCTCTCGGATACGGATATTTATAAGCCCCTTTTTATTGCCAATGTATTTTGAAGAATTATTGACAATATTCATAATCACACGCTTAAGCTGTTCCGGGTCCGCAATGATAACGACATCCTTATCTGCATAATTAAAAAATCCCAGATCAATATTCCTGCGTTCAAGATCCATGCTGATCTCTTCAATACAGTCCTCAAAATAGTCATTAAGATTCACTTTTGTGAAAGAATAGGTCATTGAGTTACTGTCCAGCTTAGAATATAAAAACAGCTCTTCAATCATTTTTTCCATATCATTGGCCTTCGCGTAAACCGTTCTCAGATAGCGTGAACGCTTCTCGGGGGTATCTGCAACGCCGTCCATAATGCCTTCAATATAACCTTTGATCGCAGTGATCGGTGTCTTAAGGTCATGGGAAATATTACTGATAAGCTCCTTATTCTCCCGCTCATACTGCATACTAATATCAATCTGCTCTTTGAGCTTTTTGCGCATTTCCTCAAAAGCAATGCACAATTCTCCAATTTCATCATTAGCCTCAGCCTTAACATTAAAATTCAAATTTCCCTCTTTAATATTTTCTGTAGCGGCTTTTAGCAAATGAAGCGGCTTCACAATACTTTTATAGAGCCACATAGTCAATACTGTGCCTGACAGCACAAGTATAGCAATTGCCACAATGATCCACTGAATCAGCGTCGCACGGATCTGGGGAACCATTGCCGACAAATCTGTGACAATACATATCCGCCCACTTGTACCATCTGGATAAGCAAATCCCATTTGTGTCAAATGATAGGGTACCGGCTCCGGAACATAAACAGTGCCCTCCTCCACATCCAGCTCAAGATAAGCTTCATCTACCTCAATTCCATTTTGTTCCGTTTTTCCTAAATAAACAGTTTCATCATTCTTCCTAACAATAAGATACGATGAAAATTTCAGCAAATTTTTATTCACCTTTTCAAGGTACTCCATATCCGTCAGCTTTTGAGGGTCACTTTCTACAACCCCGGACAATTCTTCTTTAATACTGCTTGTAAGGCTCCCGAGAATTTCCATGGGATTTATAAGTATCTCCATGCTGCCATCCGAAACATCATAGCGCTTCTCCAGCGAATTTAATCCGAGGACGCCAAGTCCGTAAGTAACAATACAAATCAGCACAATAGGAACAATACACAAAAGTCCGTAAGATATTTTTATTCGTGTAAAAAGTTTCAAATTATCACCTTTTCTTTGATAGCGGTATAATATCCACCTACGTGGACATTATAATATGCCCGAACACGACCATATTATAGCTTCGCATGTATGCGTATTTTCGCGCAGCAGTTGGCTCGCTTGTGCTCACCGCGCGAAAAACGCGGTATAATAGCCACTTACGTGGCTATTATACCATGGCCGCAAGCGGCCATGGTATGGCTTCGCCGCAATGCGTATTTTCGCGCAGTAGTTGGCTCGCTTGCGCTCACCGCGCGAAAAACGCGGTATAATAGCCACTTACGTGGCTATTATACCATGGCCGTAAGCGGCCATGGTATGGCTTCGCCGCAATGCGTATTTTCGCGCAGTAGTTGGCTCGCCTGCGCTCACCGCGCGAAAAACGCGGTATAATAGCCACTTACGTGGCTATTATACCATACCCCGCAGTTCATGTGTCTAAACAATTTCCGATAATTATAAACTTTTTATGAACTGGCAGCTATTGTTTAGTTGGTGCTGTCAAACAGTAAAAATTTGTATCTGTGGCGGCTAAAAGGCTGGCAAAGTCTTTTGCCGCCAATGGTTTATAAAAGTAATAGCCCTGAATCTGTGGAACATTCTGTAGACGCAGGTAATCAAGCTGTTCCTGTGTTTCAACGCCTTCGGCGATTATTTTCATCCCTAGGGCTTTTCCCAAGCCAATGCTGGCTTCAAGAATTTTTTCCATACGGCTGTCCCCGATTTTGCTGATAAAACTCCGGTCAAGCTTTACAGTATCAATGTTAAATTCATATAAGGAAAGCATGGAGGAATAGCCGGTTCCAAAATCATCAAGCAGCACAGAAAATCCGTTATCATGGAGACGGTCAATTGTATTTTTCAGCCGCTCCTTATCAGCCTCTGCAGCCGTTTCAGTAATTTCAAATTCAATGGCCGATGTATTCAGCCCCCGTGCTTCCATATATTTTCTGCAGCCTTCGGAAAAGTTTTCCGCATAGGAGTAGCCCCTGGAAAGATTGACAGATATAGGAACAATAGGGAGCCCCAGCTTTTTCCATTCAGCAAGCATTTTTATAACATAACGGAACACTTCCCGGTCAATTTTTTCAATGGAACCGTTAGCTTCAAAAATAGGGATAAATTCTCCCGGAAGAATCATCGTTTTATCAGGTCTTTCCCATCGCACAAGCGCCTCGGCGCCAGTAATTTTACCGTTCGACAAATCTACCTTAGGCTGAAACCACGCAATAAACTCATTATTTTCCAAAGCGCGGTGAAGGCTGTCCTCATAAAGCTTATTGCGCATCTGGCGCAGCTTTATCTCCCCACTCAAAAAATTACAGTTCACACCGTCTTTTGACTTTATTGCCTGATTTGCCAAAAGCGCGTCGCTGTACATCTGCTCAACATATCTCTGATCAATAAGCTCCCCTTCCCTGCGCTCAAATTCCTGAACGCCAACCGCAAGCTGTATGAATATTTCTGGAATCTCATCCATGGGCTGCTCCATATCCCGGCACAGCATATCCAGTCGTTCCATAAGCTCCGGCCGGTTATCATAAATCCACAAAAGCTTAAATTGATCTGCAATACGGTGTGCTAAAATCTCCCCTTCTTTCATGTGCTTCAAAAGCCGCTCATTCATCCGGCGGATTATTTGATTCCCTGTCGCAAATCCCCATAGCTCATTAATCACTTTAAAACGCTTAATATCCACTGCCAATATAGCAGCCTTTTTATTTTCCAGGCGGCTTAGACGGTCAACCGCATCTATGTAAAACCGGGCATTATTACTGCCCCCGGTCATCGGGTCCACATAGGCATAATATTCCAAAAGCTTGCGCTGCCTTCCCTGAAGGTATAAAAGATGGCCAGCCCCCAACCCAAACATAATAACGATAATCACGCAGATTCCAAGGACATCGCTCATAATGGGCCTTGAGCGCACGGACACCTCATCCATTGGAACAATCATAATAATAAACCAGTCATTGACAGTCAAAGGTTTATAATATGCATATTTCAATGTATCTGTTATTACCGAAATATGGCCTTCCCGGCCATGGGCAAGATCGTCAGCCATTTTTTGAATACCAGCCTTATTTTCCTCCTGCCCCTTAAGACGGACAAAAATATTTTCATAAACACTATTTTCAGACAGCATGACCTGGCCTTCTTTATCAACAACATAGGAATAGCCATTGCCCTGAAAAGAGCTTGAGAAAAGATTTCCCAGCTTATCTGTATCATAAACGGCATACAGCACGCCCAATACTGTATTTCCATTTTTTACCGGAACACTGTACACATTTATCCGTTTACCGTCATTGCTGTCCTCAAAAGTTTCTGTAAAAATACTTTCCCCTTTCATAGATTCTTTAAAAAAGTCCGCCTGCGAAAAATCATAGGACTTTTTTTGTATACTGTATGACTGGCCATCTTGCTGAATAAAACCTATGTCTTTAAAGTCATATAGCACAAGAGCTGTCTCAAACAGCCGGTCCGCCTCGTCCTTTGTCATTGCAAGGCCCGAATCCACAATACTCCCGGCAACTCTGGATAAAACCTCCAGCTTTGACTGTATCTCATGGTTAAAAATTCTTTCGTTGCTCTGCGAAGCATCCTTCAAAATATTTGTGGCCTGCCGCTCCATCTCCCCCTTCATCCGTCTTGAAAAAATAAACAAGACGCCCGCCAAAAGCAGGCCCATGACAGCCAGATACACTACCGAGTAAACATATATTTTTCTCCGTTCAAAATTTACATTCAAATCATTCTTTCGTTTTAATGTCTTTTCTTTCATAAACACTCGACTTTTTCTATAATATTTTTCCTTCAATCGAGGAAAACAATAATATTATACGTGTTTCATACACAACTGTAAAGAAGTCAAATATTTTAAAGACCAGCTTTAAGTCATTCAGTCTGCGGCGCAGCCGGCAAATCCGCAAAAATTATGCGGCATGGCACTATGCTATACACCGCCAATAGAAAAAGCCAGAGTGCTTCATGCACCCTGGCTATGTAGATCCTATAAACTATAACCCCCAAATTTTTTATCGTTTTGACAAAAGTATCGTACGCTCCCCGCCTTAATCATTTCCGGGGGTAAAAAGGAAATATCTCATGCGGTTTGCTGGCTCTCCTGCATGTTTCAGCCACTTCTTAAAATCGCCGTCCTCGTAAAAATCCGGTTCGCGGTAACGGCAGTCCTGCTCAAGAACAGTCATTGTTGTATGCAAAATATTTCCATTAACAATTACCTTTTCCCGGCGTCCCTCAATATCATACTTTCCAGGTACCTGGGATGGATCAAGAACAAGGATATGCTCCTTATCCTCATCCATGCCAACCACTGCGACATAGTGTCCTCCATGGGAAAATACGCCAACATAATTTTCCTCTGGACGGTCCCCGGC
>JAGZDD010000233.1 GCA_018369015.1 Clostridiales bacterium
GTTCCACTCCGGTCGGCGCTAAACGCGTGGTCTACACTCCGTTCCGGTCGTTGCTGGACAAGCGCCACTGGCGCTTAGCAACGCAGGCACGCAGCGCCGCGCTTTACGTTCTGCCTGCGGCATGTCTACGCTGCCGCTCCGGTCGGTGCTGAACGCGTGCTACAGGCACGCAGCACCCCGCGCTCATACCGTCTTGTTGGCAAATGCCCGCGCATCCGGCCAAGCGAGCTTGCCCGTCTGTGCGTCCGCTTGCCGAGCTTTCATAGTAATATTGTAGCGGAATTTTATAGGTAAGTAAAGAAAAAATGTAAGGGGATGATTGTTATGGCAATTATGGCAGTGAAAATTGAAGATAGCTCCACATTAAGACTGAATGAGTTTTTTGATTATAACGGGCGCTGCTATGGGCTTTCACGAAGCCGGAGCAAGTCGGGAGACGCGGCGGCAGAGCTGGAGGATTTTTATGAATGTACAGTGCTTACGGATTGGATAGAAGATATTCCGGTTGTGTTTGTCTGTGAAAGCGACTCTCCAAATCATTCGCAGGGGCTTTACATCTGTGGCTGGTATAAGCAGGCTAAAATTTACCGCCGGGTATTTTTTCCGTCATTATTTCTTGAAAGCAATATCTGTGCCAGAAGTACAGATGCCATACTTCTTGAAGAAGCTTCCTGGATATTGGCCGCGCCGCTGGCAGCACTGGGAAGTTGTCATTTTAAAGATAAGCTTTATCGGGTCATTGAAGATGATGAAGAAGGCTATGAGGAGCTGGAAAAAATACTGAACAATGCCTGTGGCCGCCAGGTTCCTATCCGGTATGAACTGGCGCCTTCCCAAATGAATAAGGGCTCTATACGAAGGGCCGCCTTATCTAAGTCTAAAGCCGCCAAAAAAGTACTGACGGCCAGGGAGGCTGCAAAGCTTTCCTACGATTATTGCATTGAACAATGTGCTTCCTATGCAAAGAAGCTGATGGGCGATCAATGCGAATCGATTGAGGATATAAAAACACTTCGGGAATATGGCGAAATGGCGGTGACTTTTTTTAAAAACTGTCCAGACGGCTATTATTATAAAGCAATGGCTGAGGAACAATTAGGCTTTGTGAAAGAAGGGCTCAGGTCAGTCAACCGGGCATTGCAGCTTGAGCCAGACGGGGCGGATATTATTGCCCTGAAAGCCAATTTGCTTGCGGCTATGGGAAGCTATGAAGACGCCGCAGCTTTATATAGCGAAAGCTTTGATATTTCCGGTGATGAAAGCTATTTGCTGGTGAAAGGCCGCGTCCTTTTGATGATGGGCAATGTAGACGCTGCTTATAAGGTTTTCAGGGAAATAACTGACCGCGAGCTGCTTTTGGCGGCGGGAATCAATTTAAAAGATATGGAGCACCGATGGCCCTTTGTGGCGATTCGGGGGCTTAAAAGCCTTTTGAAAAAATCGTGAATCCCTTTGAGACAGAATAGGGATAACCTTAGCCGTGAAAAGACCGGCAAATACAGGAAAGGGGAATTGGGATATGACAGAGGAAACGAAAAAATTATCGGAAATGATTGCGCAAAGCAGCAGAATCGTATTTTTTGGAGGCGCGGGCGTATCTACGGAGAGCGGTATTCCCGACTTTAGGAGTGAGCAGGGTATTTACAATACTGTCCATAACTATGGCTGTCCGCCGGAAGAAATACTTTCTCATACATTTTTTATGAGAAATCCAAAAAAGTTTTTTGACTTTTATCGTTCAACAATGGTTTATACGCAGGCTCAGCCTAATCAGGCCCATCAAGCGCTGGCAAAACTGGAAGCCATGGGGAAGCTTACGGCGGTAGTTACTCAGAATATCGATGGGCTTCACCAGGCTGCCGGAAGCCGCAGGGTTTACGAGGTTCATGGCTCTATCCACAGAAATTACTGTATGAAATGTCACAAAGCATTTTCTCTTGAGGATATTATGGCAATGGAAGGTATACCTCACTGCGACAAATGCGGCGGAGTGATTAAACCGGATGTGGTACTTTACGAAGAAGCGTTAGATGAGAATACAATTTCAAAAAGTATTCAGGCAATAGAAAATGCGGACATGCTTATTGTGGGCGGCACCTCTCTGAACGTCTACCCGGCCGCCAGCTTTGTGGGTTATTACCATGGGAACAGGCTTGTGCTTATTAATAAAAGTACAACGCCTTATGATAAGTATGCGAATATATTGATTCACGACAGTATTGGTAAAGTCCTGGATGAAGCGGTAGAGAATTGTCAGAAGTTGTGAAATGGATAGGTATGATGTTTCCTTACAGGCGGCGGTCAATCCCCGCCGCCCGTAAGGAAAATGAGCGCTTCCCTGTATTTTTCACAGCGTTTTAAATCCCGCTCAGTGACCTCGCTAAGACGCTCCAAATTCATATTATCCCTTAAGTCAGCGGCCTTTACAGCCACAGCGAGAGGATTTCCCGAAAGCTTTTTAATATAATCCATGTAATTATCTCCCCGCCTGCGTGTGAGGAGCTTAAGCGCATCGATGATTTCATCCGGGAGGTTAAGAAGCCGCCAAAGGTCTCCGGCTGTGTAGCAGGTATCTTCTAAAATATCATGGAGGACCGCCGTAATTTTTTCATCAGTTGTTTCCACAGCCTCCATAAGACGCAGGGGATGTAAAATATAATCATTCCCGCCCTTATCTTTTTGCCCCTTGTGAGCCTTTTTGGCAAACTCAATACATTTTTCTAATTGTTCATCCATAATGCTTCCTCCTCCATTGTAACAATTTGGCCATGCTGAACTGTTACATGTAAAAATCCAGAACAAAGAGTTCCGCTCGCGGAATTTGCGCTCCGGGCGCGGTCGCTTTAGCGACAAATTTCTGCCCCTCCAGTTATTCTGTCAGATGCGTATTGCGTACAAGCCACGCCAGTATATCCTGATAAACCTGGCCGCGGTCTGTCTCGTTGAGGATCTCATGGCGGTCATTTTCATAAAGCTTGATAGACACATCATCAATGCCGGCAGCCTTGTACATATCATAAACGTGTACAACCCCCTTGCCAAAGCCGCCGACAGGGTCCTGGGCGCCGGAGGTCAGCAGCAGAGGCAGCTCCTTCGGCGTTTTTGAAATATTCGATTTTCTGCCGACATACATAACGCCGTCAAACAGCTCCTTGTAAGCGCTGATTGTAAAAATAAATGTACACCGGGGGTCTTTCATATAGCCGTCAACGATTTTAGTATCCTTGGTCAGCCAGTCATAGGGCGTGCGGGCCGGTTTAAAACGCTTATTATAGGAGCCAAACGCCATATTATTGATAAAACGGCTGCGGTACTTATCACCCTTAAAAAGAGAAATAAGGCTGGCCAGCGCTTTGCCAAAGGCGGCCAGGGCCGGCGGCTGGTTCCCGGTTCCCATAATAATGGCGCCGGCAAGGCTTTTTCCATAATAGCTGATATAAATCCGGGTAAGAAAAGATCCCATACTGTGTCCGAGGAAAAAATAGGGAAGCTCCGGAAATTCTTTGGCCTGCTTTAAATGCAGGGTATGGAGATCCTTAATAATATAATTAAAGCCGTCATATTTTGTAAAATATCCCCATTCACCTTCATTGTTCACGGAACCGCCGTGACCTAAGTGGTCTTCACCGACAACGATATAGCCGTTGTCACATAAAAAACGTGCAAAATCATCATAACGGTCAACAAACTCCACCATCCCGTGAACGATCTGGATAATCCCAAGATAAGCGCCCTGCTCCGGAAGCCAGCGGTATCCATTGATCTTGTGTATACCATCGCTGGATTTATAATGAAAATTTTGTTTGATTGCCATAAAATGACCTCCTGTATAAATACCAATACCGCGCAGCGCGCGGACGTCTTAAATCCATCCGAAATGACGGCAGGCATATTCGATGCCGTCTTCATGGACCGGTAAAGTAACAAAAGTGGCAATGGATTTTAATTCATCGACGGCATTGCCCATGGCGACAGACATAGGAGCTTTGGAAAACATATCCATATCATTCCAGCCGTCTCCAAAAACAACAACATCCTCCATATCCCCGCCTAAATACTCCATGACCCGGGTGATTCCCGAATATTTATCCGCCGGCTCGATCATCAGGTTGTTAGGATGATAACGCATGTGAGGCATTGTTTTAAGAATCGGATATAAAGATTCCTCAGCTTCGGTAATACTGATAAATATTTTGTATATTTTTTCTTTTGAGAAATCCAGCGTTTCATCAACAATGTATTCCATAAAAGAAGAAAATTCAGGGTTAGCTTTTGCGTAAATATCATTTTTGAAGTATAACCGGTTGTCATCGTGAAGCGTTACCCCGATACCGCGTCCATCCCGTTCAAGTGCCGCGCACAGAGCCGAAGCTTTTTCCTGATTGAGAGGAAGCGGCTCTACAAGCTTTCCCTCCAGAACGATTCCGTTTCCGCCGTCGGTGACAAGATTATCAATATCTACAAGGTTTACAATATCCATAGCCATCCAGTGCGCCCGGCCCGTGGCAATGGACACAAAATGTCCATTGTCCTTAAGCGCCTTTAAGGTGCGCCGGGTCGATTTGGGAACAACCGATTTGTGAGTTACCGGGTCATTGACCGTTAATGTGCCGTCAATATCGAAAAAAAAGTATTTTTTTCTCATTTTTATCGTCCTTCTTCAAGATAACGCTGAACCGAATAAACGGCATTGGCCCCGTCCGACGCTGCGGAAACGACCTGACGAAG
>JAGZDD010000234.1 GCA_018369015.1 Clostridiales bacterium
CTTTGCTCATCATCGGGCGCTCCCTCAGCCGAAAGTACCAGGCACAAATTCGTGCAAGCCCGATTTGTGCCTGGTACTTTCGGCTGGCTGAACTGTTACCTTAGGACGTAACCGTTTGGCCGGTTCCTTCCGGCTGGCTGAACGTGTTACTACGGTTAAACTGCCATGTTAAAATACTTTAAATTCCTCGAAATCCGAAAAAAATCCTTTGGATAAGACATTATGCCGAAAGGTTTTTATTTTTTTATGCCAGGATATGACAGACAAATTCTGGAAGGATGGCTATAATGGGTGTCACCAACAGGGAAAAGTCAGGAGGCTCGTAAATGAGAAAGATGGATTTTAGGAATGTTGTTACAGCTCTTGTTGGGGCTGTGATGAATCGATCTGTCCTACTGATGATGAATCCTTTCGGTATTGCATATTTCGCAAGCGCGTATATGTACAAGCCAGGGAGGCTGCTGCTTGTATCTGCTTCTATTATAGGAATGGCAACAGCGATGCCGCCGGGGATTCTTCTGAAATACATTGGTGTAGTTCTTGGAGTTATTATTATAACGAAAATCGTAGAGCTGCGCAAAAAGGTTATGACCCCGCTGAAAATGGCAGTCATTTGCGGCGTACTTATAAGTATTGCCGGATTTGCCTATTCTGCCGGGTTAAATGGATTAGAACGTACAGATATGTGGCAGATGGCGCTGATATCTTCGCTCGAAGGTGTCGCTGCATTTGCGATGGTCTTTGTCTTTAATTATGCTGTACGGATTTTTCTTTACCATAAAAATGAAAACCAACTTTCCAACGAAGAACAGATTAGCCTGGGGATCACTCTGGCTTTATGTGTGTTCGCATTCCGCACATTTCTTATGAATACACATTCTGTTCTTGAAACGCTCATATTGTTTGTTGTACTGTATATTGGATACTGCTATGGTGCCGGGGGTGGTACCATTGCCGGAGCATGTATTGGTAGTGTTATGGCATACCAGCAAAGCGATGTGAGTCTGCCGGGATTTATGGCCATGCTTGGAATCCTGGCGGGGGCTTTCAGGGAAAAGGGAAGGCTGGCCAGCGGACTTGCATTTATGGCCGGCGTAATACTCACAGGATATTTGGGCGTTCCATGGATGCTTGATATAGCAAGCCTTCAGGGAATGGTTGCCGCGGTGCTTGTTTTTGTGCTTCTTCCGGAGGGCCTGATTTCGAGGCAGAAAATGCCGGTAAAAAATAAAGAAGATTTCGAGGCTGATTCTATTGAAACATTGACAAGAAACCGTCTTAAAGATTTTTCGGATTCATTTCGCAAGCTGGCGGGAACGTTTAACGCGGGCGTTGCCCCCAGGAGTATTCTGTCCCAGGAGGAGGTTGACGAGGCTTTTGATGAACTGACGCGCAATGTATGCGCCTCATGCAGCCGGTGCAGCTATTGCTGGGAGAAGGAATATTATGAAACCTATAATGCCGCTTCAAATATATTGGACTATTTTTCAAAAAATGGAGATATGGCGCGCAGTGAGCTGCCGCTTTCTTTTAAAAAGAGATGTATTAACATTGACCGTTTTCTTAATGAAACCTCCAGAGTTATGGAGGTTGCAAAGCTTAATCTTAACTGGCGCAACCGTATGATGGAAAGCCGTCTGGCCATTGCCGGGCAATTGGGCGAGGTCGCTGAAATCATTGAAGATTTTTCCGAGGAGCTTGGTGCGGATACTGTTGTGGACAGGCCTGAAATTGCCACACTGCGCCAGCGGCTTTCCATGAGCAAGGTTAATGTAAAAAGCCTGACTGTGGCTAAAAAGCCCAACGATCGCAGGAGTATTTATATGGTTGCAAAAATGCGCCGGGGGCGCTGTATGACCACAAAAGAAATTTGTGGTGTGATTAAAGAAGTATTTGGCAAAGAGTTTATTTTGGCAAAGGGGTGTCGTATGGTGATTTCAAAGGAATTTAACACATATGAATTTGTTGAGGATATTCATTTGAAAACTGTTCAGGGGATTGCTTCGGCTGTGAAAAGCCAGGAAGATGTTTCGGGAGATAGCTATACATTTCTTGCGCTGCCCGGCGGCCAGATGATTATGTCTTTATCTGATGGCATGGGCTCCGGGAAATTAGCCAGTGAGGACAGCGGATATATTATTGAACTTTTAGAGCAGCTTTTAGATACCGGGTTCGGAAAACAATCGGCAGTGCGTTTAATAAACTCGCTGATGTTTTTAAAATCCGAACAAAAAGCATTTTCCACCATCGACATGAGTATATTGGATATGTATTCAGGAATATGTGAATTTATAAAAGTCGGCGCCTCGACAACGTATATAAAACATAAGTCGGGGGTCGAAGCCATACGGTCAGAATCGCTCCCGGTGGGAGCGTTTACCCAGGTGGATTATGAAGGTGCGGTAAGGCAGATGGAGGATGGCGATATGATTATAATGATCACGGATGGCATAATAAATCATCTTGAAGGGGAAAATAAAGAGGAAATACTTGGGGATTATATTGGGCAATTAGATATAGCCAGTCCGCAGGAAACTGCCAATGCGATTCTTAAATATGCTATGGCCGGCAGCAAATATGTGATCAATGATGATATGACTGTCCTGACCTGCGGCGTCTATAAATCGTAGGTTGCTGTCTACAGATACCATGTAAACAGCAGCTTTTGGTAATTTGCTTTTATATGCCTGTCCTTGCCATAACCTGGAAGTGTATGTTAAACTTTAATCATAATGATACTGGAGAAAGGTTTTTCCGGCATCATATCATACATATAAGGAAGTGACTGGAATGGATCGGGCGGATTTGATGATCGAACGCGTAAAAAAATATATATCGGACAATAACATGCTGCCTTATGGGTCGCATGTTGTTGCCGGAATATCTGGAGGCGCAGATTCTATGTGCCTTCTTTTTGTGCTTATGAAGCTGGCCAGACCCTTAGGCCTTAGCCTGTGCGCCGTCCATGTCCATCATGGGCTGCGGGGGGCCGCGGCGGATAATGACCAGAAATTTGTGGAAAGTTTTTGCAAAGGTCATGGGATTTTGTGGAAAAGTTACCGCGGCAGCATTAAAAAGATGGCAAAGTGTGAGAAAATGTCTGAGGAAGAAGCAGGAAGAAAATTCCGGTATGAGTGCTTTAACCGGGCGCTTATGGAGCTTGGGTGGACGGACGGGAAAATTGCTGTGGCTCACAATAAAAATGATGTGGCAGAAACCTTCCTTATGAATATATTCCGGGGAACCGGGCTTTGCGGGCTGGCGTCAATTCCGGCGGTGCGCGGGAATATTATACGTCCGCTGCTGTTTTTGTCGCGGCGGGAGATTGAAGAGCTTCTTGAGGCTGCCGGCATGGACTACTGTACGGATCAAACAAATCTGGAAAATACTTATATGCGCAACCGGCTGCGCAATGAGCTGATTCCTTATGCCGTGGAAAATATTAACGGCCAGGCGGTGGAGCATATATTTGAGCTGGCCTGCGGGGCCGGAGAAACGGCGGCTTATATACAAAGGCAGGGTGTAAAGGCGCTGGCAGCGGCTCTTAAGGAAGATGGCGGGCTTGACGTATTGGTTCTGGAAACGTTTGATCCGGTCATTGTGCGCGAGGTTATCCGCTGCAAGATTGAGGCCTGCGCCGGAAAGCTAAAGGACATTACCCGGGAACATATTTTTAATGTTTTTGCCCTTTTGTCTAAGCCTGTGGGAAAGGAAGTACACCTGCCCTATGGACTGACTGTAAAACGGGGATATGACGCTATTTATTTTTATAGAAGCCGGAATACAGGCGCAGCCGTGCCAAACGCTTCGGACGCAGAGGAAATAACACTGGAAATTCCCGGGAATACTGGTATTATAGCTTCGGCTGCCATTCCTGGAGGGAAGGGTCAGATTGAAATGACAGTCAAAGAGGCAAAACTTTTTGAAAGAATTGAGGAAAAGCAGTATACGAAATGGTTTGATTATGATAAAATTGAAAATAGACTCAAATTGCGCCGGCGGCGTAACGGCGATTATTTGGTCATTGACTGTCAGGGCAGCCGCAAGCTTTTGCGGCGGCTGATGATTGACGAGAAGATACCGAAAGAAGAGAGGGATAAGCGTTGGCTTATTGCTGACGGCAGCCATATTCTGTGGATGCCGGGCAGCCGGATGAGCGATGCCTATAAAATAACTTCGCAGACAAAAAAAATTTTAGAAATAAAAATTAAAGGAGAAGAATACAATGGAAGATAAGATCAGAGTTCTCTTAACTGAAGCAGAGGTTGATGAAAAGATTAAGGCTCTTGGAAAAAAGATTTCTGAGGACTATGCCGGAAAAACCGTACATCTTGTGTGCGTATTAAAGGGCGGCGTATTTTTTATGTGTGAGCTGGCAAAGCGTATCAGCGTGCCGGTTTCTATGGATTTTATGTCCGTATCAAGCTACGGCAGCGGCACCCAAAGCTCCGGGGCTGTGCGCATTGTCAAGGATTTAGACGAGCCTCTTGAAGGAAAGAATGTGCTTATTGTGGAGGATATTATCGATTCCGGCAATACGCTCCATTATTTAGTTGAGATTCTTTATAAGAGAAATCCGGAAAGCATTAAAATCTGTACATTGCTGGATAAGCCGGACCGTCGTGTG
>JAGZDD010000235.1 GCA_018369015.1 Clostridiales bacterium
GGTAAAGCGTATAAGCCCCTCCGAGAACAGGGCGGCTGACATTTCCCGATCTCTAAGCTGTCTGGCAATCGTTTTAAACCGGACGATCGGCCCGGCAATAAGCTGGGGAAACATAGCGACATAACATCCGAAATCTAAAATATTTTTCCTGGCCTTGGCTTCACCCCGGTATACATCGATGGTGTAAGACATTGTCTGAAATGTGTAAAATGAAATCCCAATAGGCAGGGCTAAATTTAAAGGTGCAAGCTCCCACCCTGTCACCGTACTGACCGCGCCAATAAGAAAATTTGCGTATTTAAAGAATCCCAGCAAAGCCAGATTTACAATGACTGACGACACTACTGCCAGCTTTGCCCGCTTTTTCCTGCCGCATTTAAGGTAATGCTCCACCAAAAGTCCATGGCCAAAGTCAACCACAGTCGAAAAGAGCATCAGGCATACATAGACAGGCTCTCCCCAGGCATAAAAAATAAGGCTCATAAAAAACAGCACCGTGTTTTTGAGCTTTTGGGGAACAATATAATATAAGATAATTACCGCAGGCAAAAAGCGGAATAAAAATATTAAGCTTGAGAATACCATGATATACTTTCCTTAATTTGTTTATCTATTTGGCACAAAAAATAACCATTTACCCCTGGTATCATAGCATATAGTGTAACCCTGCGTCAAAAAAATATGAAATATTCCTTGAATTATACTGGACTATAGAGCAAAGAGTTCCGCTTGCGGAACTCTCGCGCCGAGCGCGGTCGCTTTAGCGACAATTTTCCGCTCTGCGCGAGTGCGCATCCAAAGCGGAGCGTTTTTGATTTCATAGGAAATTCGGTGGAATTTCCTATGAAATCAAAAAGGCTGCTACACATATTCAATGTAGCAGCTCTTCCTTTTAATAATTTTTAGCCTGAAGCTGGAAATAGGCCTTTGGATGAGCACATACCGGACAGACCTCCGGAGCTTCCTTGCCAACATGGATGTGGCCGCAGTTTGCACACTGCCAAATCATATCTCCATCTCTTGAGAATACAAGGCCGCCTTCCACATTTTCAAGAAGCTTGCGGTATCTTTCCTCATGCTCCTTCTCGATTTTTCCAACTTCCTCAAAAAGAAATGCAATGTGGTCAAAACCTTCTTCTTTCGCTTCCTTTGCAAAAGTTGAATACATATCCGTCCACTCATAGTTTTCACCGGCGGCTGCATCTTTTAAGTTAGAAGCCGTATCGTTAATACCGTTTAACAGCTTGAACCAGATTTTTGCATGTTCTTTTTCATTGTTTGCTGTTTCAAGAAAAAGTGCGGCAATCTGCTCATAACCTTCCTTTTTTGCTTTGCTGGCATAATATGTATACTTATTTCTTGCCTGAGACTCTCCAGCAAAGGCTGTCCATAAATTCGCTTCTGTTTTTGAACCTTTTAATTCCATAATTTTTACCTCCATAATTAATTTTGAGAATTATTACTATTTTTATACAGTTTACCATGTCCTTCCAGAAATGTCAATGTATTACGCAAAAGTTCCGACTTTTTATGTAACTATTCAGACATACATCTCGGATTCGCGCAGCTAATGCTGCTAACCGCCGCATTCGCGGCGCATCTTCGATTTAGGCTAACCGCCTTAGTCTTGTGATGACAAAACCTATCTGCAAGCCAGCTTGCGGTCTATGCTCCGCTCCGGTCGGCGCAGGGAATACATCCACCGGATATCTTGCGCCAAAGTTTCTTACGCCGCAAACGGCAAGTGTCTGCGGCTGACTGTAAATAGTAACAATTAGTTTCCAACAATATACAAATATGATATAATTAATGTCCACTTAAGTGGACATTAATTATAAAATAGGGAGGTTCAATGTTATGAACGAATACCTGTCACAAGTCAATTCAATCCCCATGTATCTGATCGTTGCCGCCGTCCTTGGCTTTATTACGATCATGTGTGTGGTCTTTCTTATCAAAAGCTACCGCGCCGGTGTCGCTTTAGGCATGGATAAAAAGCTTTTGCGCCGGACAATCACATCAAGCGCCACCTTTACCGTGCTGCCCAGTATCAGTATCCTTCTTGGCGTTCTTGCTTTAAGCGGTACACTTGGCGTTCCCTTCTCCTGGCTGCGCCTTTCCGTCATTGGCGCACTCCAATACGAACTGAACGTTGCGGAAATTGCCGCTACAAGCACCGGGCTTTCCGGCCTTAAGGTCAGTGAAATGACAGCCTCAGCCTTTTCCACCATCGGACTTGTGATGACCGTCGGTATTTTAGGCGGTGTTTTTTGCAGTATTTTCTTTTTGAAAAAATATGTAAATAAGCTTCAAAAAAATACGGCGGTTCAAAATTCTTCGCAAAAAAAGCCAAGCTTTGGCACCCATGCGACAGTCGCCATGTTTGTTGGGCTTTGCAGCGCCTATATTGGTTCTTATATCGGCACATTTACCGCCTATAAAGACTGGCTTCCGCTGTTCGTGGCCGGTGTATCTGCTGCGGTCATGCTTATTTTTGAATATTTCACAGTAAAAAAGAAAAAAGCCTGGCTCGATAATTTCAGCGTGGCTACAAGTATGCTTGTGGGAATGATCGCTGCGGTTTTAATTAAGCTCATATAACAGGAGGCTGCTCATTATGGATGAAAAACAAAAACAATTTCTTGAAAATTATAACCGGCAAATCCACCGTCTTGGCCGTTTTACCCTGATTGTTTCCGCGGTTCTGCTTATTGGTATTCCATTTTTCTTTGGCATCCTTTTTAAAGCAATGCCGTCGCCGTCGGGCTTTGCCGCCGGTATTGCCAAGGTGGCCGCGATTTATATCCCTGTTTCGATTGCGGAATTTCTGATTTACGTTCCCATGCTTGGCGCCGGGGCCAGTTATCTGACCTTCCTTACAGGAAATGTCACAAACCTTAAGATTCCCTGCGCGATTAATTCCAGGGATATTGCAGGTGTTGCCGATAACTCGCCGGAGAGCGAAATTATCTCTACATTAAGCGTATCTACCAGCGCCCTTGTAACGATGGCTGTTATTTTCGCCGGAGTTGTTTTAATGACGCCGCTGCAGCCAGTACTCCAAAGCCCGGTACTTGCCCCGGCTTTTGACACCGTTGTTCCGGCCCTCTTTGGCGCCCTTGGGCTTAAATATTTCCTAAAGAGTCCGAAAATCGCTGTGATTCCGCTGATTGTAATGACTCTGCTGTGCGTGCTTGTTCCTGCGGCCATTTCCCAGACAAGCGTTTTACTTATTCCTGCCGGAGGCCTTGCCCTGCTTATTGGCTACATCCTCTTTAAAAAAGGAAAATTATAAATAACTATTCAGCCGCACAACTGAATAGCTGCAATCATAAAGGAGGTTATTGATATGATCGCACTATGGATCATTCTTGGTATTCTTGCAGTCATTGTACTGCTGCTGCTCATTTGTCTTGTCCGCACTCTGTCTGTACATCCTACAGAAGCTATACAGGCGTCAATCCCAAAGCCTGACCCAAAACGCAGTGCGGCTTATGGCGAATCCCTTTCCCGCCTTGTACAAATTGAAACGATTTCCAGCCGTTTTGATGAAGACCGTTCAAAATTTTACCGCTTCCATGAAGAGCTTGAAAAAATGTTCCCTCTTATCCACAAGAATCTGGAAAAGCACGTTTTTAACGGCAGCCTGCTCTTTAAATGGAAAGGGAAAAGTGATAAAAACCCGATCCTTTTGATGAGCCATCACGATGTTGTGGAGGCCGGGGGGCATTGGAAGCACGAACCATTTTCCGGCGATATTGCCGACGGCGCTGTATGGGGCCGTGGAACCGTCGATACAAAGGCCAGCCTTTTTTGTTTTCTTACCGCCGCGGAGGAGCTTTTAGCCAGCGGTTTTACCCCGGCCTGCGACGTTTATCTGGCCAGCAGTTGTACAGAGGAATGGAGCGGCGAGGGCGCTCCTCTCACAGTGAAATACTTGAAAGAACAGGGCGTCCACCTGTCTATGCTTATTGATGAGGGCGGCATGATTATCGAAGAACCTATCGGAGGGGTCAAGGGTACATACGCTATGATCGGCGTCCTTGAAAAAGGCTACGGCGATCTCCGTTTTACCGCAAAAAGTTCCGGCGGACACGCCAGCGCGCCGACAAAAAACACGCCGCTTCCACGGCTTGGCGCCTTTATGCAGGATGTTGAAAAGCATAATCCCTTTAAAGTGGAATTTAACGCCACGGTCCGGGAAATGTTTAAGCGTTTTTCCCCAAACATGGCCTTTGGCATGAAGCTTGTCTTTTGTAATTTATGGCTTTTCGGGCCTCTGCTAAAAAAGGTTATGCCAGCAATCAGCCCTGCCGGCGCCGCTATGCTTCAGACGACCATTGCATTTACAATGGCCTCCGGCTCCGGCGGCCTTAATGTGCTCCCCCAGGAGGCCTATGTCACGGGAAATCTCCGTTTTATCCCCCATCAGGGAACGGACGAAAGTATTGCCGTTATATCCGGTGTCGCCAAAAAGCATAATATTGAAACCGAGGTCATTTATAAAGACTATCCCTGCCCTGTTGTGGATTATAATGGCCAGCCCTTTAAACTCGTAGAGGAAACCATCCACAAAATTTATCCGGGTATTGGTGTATGCCCTTATACAATGACCG
>JAGZDD010000236.1 GCA_018369015.1 Clostridiales bacterium
ATAACCACATAGGTGCTTGTTACGAGAGAACGCCATGTAGGTACGCCATAAATTTTCCCGTCCATTGTAGTGGATTTCATCAAATCGCCAACAGTACTCAAAATATCCTGGCCATATTCGTCAAGCAGTTCAGTAATATCCATCAGCTGATTCTGTGACGCCATATTGTTAAAGCTGGCCGTTCCTGACGGCATCGTACAAAGAAGGTCAAAGGCTTCTGCGGAAGACATTTTAAGATTTACCTGCTGTGCAAAGTTCGCTGGTTCAAGCATATCCAGCGTTACATGGGTATTAATTTCAGCTTCTGTAATCTTATTTAACTCATCCTCAACCTTTTGCAGATCCGATGGAATTGGCCCCATGGATAAATAAGTCATCGAAATCTCAGCCATATCCTCGTCAGCATCAGCATCGGCGTCCGCATCGTCACCGGCATCCGTTGCCGCGCCGCTGTCAGCCGCAGCACTGCTTTCTCCTGCCGCACCTTCGTCCGACGCCGCCGGAGCGTTTCCGCCTTCGGAATTTCCACAGGCCGCCATTGATGTTGCCACAAGACATGCTGCCATAAATAAAGCTGTTAATTTCCCTTTCATTATATACAACCTCCCATTCATCTACTGTTTTTAGGCATAATGCCATTAATTCATAAAAACAGCGCGGTTTTTTTGTATATTTATAATATCATTCTAAGGAGTGTTTGTAAAATTAGAAAAATTAATAGGTGGCTTCGGAAAAAACTATGAGGTTATAAAATCTTTGTTATGTTGAAAAATTCTTCACTAATTATTTCTGCATTTCCAGCCATTCATCAAGCTGTGTCTGGTATTCCTCAATTATTTTCGGCATACCCGAGTCATCCAGCTTTTTCAAAAAAGCGTCATAGCTTTCCGGTTCCGCAATACCTGAATCAATCGAAGGCAAATATTCAGAAATAACATTAGAAACCGCTGATATTTCGCCGGAAATAGCTGTTGTATCACAGGCAAATCCCAAATATGCGCTCACTTCTGCCGACTCCATCACAGCCTTGGCCTGCTCCCGGAAATCTGCTGGCTGTCCGTTCCACGGCAGTACAAGAAATTGGTTCCCATATAGAAAATCGGCGGTGTGATAGGCGCAGCTATTTGCATCCTCGCCGTCCATATAATAAGCAACGCCGTCTTTTACCTGATAATGGACATTTTCAACACCCCATGCAAGGAGGTTCGCAATTCGTGAATCTGTATACATCATATTTAAAAATGTAACGGCGGCTTCTGGCTCTTTAGATGTTACAGGCACAGCCCATACCCATTTTGTACATGTCGATGTAGAAATCGGCATTGTAATCATTTTCACACATGTCATAGGCATACCGCAGGTGTTGGACTTTAACGTTTCTACACCAATTTCACCGTGAGAAATAAATGAAAAAACAACGTCAGATTTTATAAGTTCTTCAGCTTTTCCGTTCTGGGTCGTCACATCGCCATAAACATAGCCCTTCTCATTCCACTCTTTCATTTTTTCATACATTTTCCGGTATTCTTCCGTCTTAAAATTATTCACAACGGTCGGATCACTCCCGTCAGGATTAATCGAAATCATCTTATTGGCATCCCCAAGCTGGTCATAACACGTTCCGTCCGAAAATTTATCTTCCCCAACATAAGTGCCGCTCAGAGCCAGGCACGTTCCCGCCATATCAGAAGCCGTAAGCCCAGCCAGATAATTCCATTTTTCGCTGTCCTTGACAGCCTGCAATATTTCCTCATATTCTGTCAGCGCCGTCATATTCTCAGCCTTTTCAAGCAGGCCCAAATCTTCAAGCACATCCGTGCGCATCACAATATAATCACTTGTGACAAGTGAACTCCACGCCGTTACGCCATAAACTCTGCCGTCTACTGTCGTTCCCCGAATCATTTCTCCCACAGTATCAAGGATCCCCTGGCCATAGTCTTCCAGCAAATCCGATATTTCCATAAACTGCTTCTGAGAAACCATATTGTTAAAGCTTGCAGTTCCGGACGGCATTGTCACCATCAAATCAAAGGGCTCCTGGGCCGACATTTTTAGATTAATCTGCTGGGCATAATTTCCCGATTCAATAACTTCCAGCGTTACATGGGTATTAATTTCCTTTTCTGTAATCTCATTGATAGCTTCTTCTACATCCGCTAATCCGGGAGGCAAAGCACCCATAGATAAGTAAGCCACAGTAATTTCCGCCATATCGCCTTCGTTTCCGTTGCTTTCAGAAGCATCCGGTTCTGATGACGCACTCTGGTCAGCTACAGTAGTGTTGTCCCCCCCCTGAAATTTCTGCGCTTTCAGAATTTCCGCAGGCCAAAGCAGATACAGTAACACAAGCAGCCATCAGTAAAGCCGTTATTTTTCCTTTCATAAGTAAGAAACCTCCTCCGTACATAGATAAATTATAATTGTAAATTCAGCTTAGCACAAAAGCGGCTGCCTGTAAAATAAGGTTTTCCAATAAGACTTATTTGCAAAACTTATAATATGAGTTTTATAAAGTTTTATTCTAACGTCGCTCCCTGAAATCCATAATAATCTGCCCGTTCTTTTTCTCAATCGTCTGATATTTATTATCTAGCTGGCGATTCTCATAAGGGTAATCCTGGCGTTTAAACAGTCCGCGGCTTTCCTTCCGGTTCCTGGCTGTAATAAAAACCGTGCGGGCAACCTCTATCATTTCGAGCACCTCTAAAGTACGGCACAGCTCATGGGAATTTCTGGCGCCAAGCTCACCCACGCAGCGTTCCCAAAGCTGCTCAAGATAGGTAAGACCTGCCCTGAGAATATTTTCTGAACGCACATTATAACCTGCATAATCATGCATAATACTCTGGAGCGTACCATTGGCTTCCACCCAGTGCGCCCCGCCGTCGCCCCGCTCTAAAATGCGGTCAAACAAGCCCAGGCGCTCCTTAATATAAGGCATTGGCTCATCATCCCATACGCCGGCATTTTCTTTACAGCTAATATATTCCTCAGCGCTCCGGGCAGCCACCATACCAAAAACAGCCGCCGATGTCGAACTGCCCCTGCTGTTTCCCACGGCATTTCCCGTGGCAAACAGGCCGGGGATTGATGTTGCCGCATTTTCTGAAATTTCAATTCCCCGGGCACACAGGTCATTATTATAAGAAAAAAACTCGATCATCTGCGTCTTAAGATCAACATGATACTGTTCCATATAATCCACAACGGAATCCAGACCCTCTGACGGGAAATTTTCAAGCATATATTTGAGGTCTTCATCGTTCGTCCGAGTACAATTCATATAAACCGGGCCGGAACCGTCCATGTATTTGTCCCGGAAAACTTCTGGCCATACGTCCGTAAGTACATCGCCGTATTCTCTGGAAGGCACATTCATATAAGGGCCTACAGGCTCTCCATTTATATCTGAAAGCAGGCCGATCCAGCTTCCCCGGCCGCCCCTCTGAAAATACTTCGGCCCTACATAAGGCGCTGGGATTTCCATATTTATAAGCCTTGCCCCCGCCCGGTAAGCCATAGCATGTCCGCCTCCGGTCACAGCAGGACAACAGGACGTATTAAATAAAAAGGATGGATTCACTCCGGGGTACATCCGCGAAATAAGCCCGGTGGCAATAAGAACTGCTGGCGCCTTAAAAAGAACGGCCTTTGGAGCTTCCTCAGAAATATCCAGGCCTAAAGCACCACAGATTTCCCCCCTGCTGTTTTTCAGCACATCCGTCACCGCCATTTTATTAAGAACTGTCACATTGCCCGCCAATGCCTGAGCTGTAAGCGCATCTTTAATATTATCGCCTTTGATTTTTAAATAATACTTTTTCTGCCCTGGGTAGGTGTGCCCTTCAAAGCACCATCGGCCCTCAGGACGCATATTAATTCCCCAGCTTTCCCATTTTTTTACAATTTCGCAGCTTTTTTGGAGCCATACCCTAAGCAGGGAAATGTCCTGCCATTGATCACACTCAATAGTTCCCGCAATTTCCCTCAAGGCAAACTCAAAATTATTGCCGTGATATTCAGGTATATAGCATGCAAAATGGTCATTGCCAATTCCAGCGCAGCCAGAACGGCGCGTATCCGCTTTCTCAGCGACGACAACCTTAAGCCCGCGGGCCGCCGCTTCAATAGCCGCCTGCATACCGCCGACGCCGCCCCCAACCACAAGGAAATCAGCCTCGACCCTTTTGTTAATTTCCATGCTGCCGCCCCCTTTCAATTTTCATATTTTATAATTATAATATATCTCTTGAAACATTAAAAGTAAAATGATAATATAATTTACAGTTAATGACGAAAGGCAGGAAAACTTTATGACAATCCGTCATTTAAGAATTTTCATTGAAGTTGCAGACAGCGGTAAAATGAGTATCGCTGCATCAAAATTCTATATTTCCCAGCCCACTGTCAGCCAAATTATCCGGGAGCTGGAGGAACACTACCACACACGGCTTTTTGAACGTATCTCCCAAAAGCTCTATATTACTCCTAATGGCCAGCAGCTTTTAAATAATGCGCGGAAAATCGTTGCCGACTTTGACGCTTTAGAGCAAAATATGGCTAAACTCAACAAAAAGGCGATCTTCCGCATCG
>JAGZDD010000237.1 GCA_018369015.1 Clostridiales bacterium
GCGCAACTCGCACTCATACCGTCTTGTCGGCAAATGTCCGCGCATCCGGACAAGCGAGCTTGCCCGGATGTGCGTCCGCTTGCCGAGCTTTCATAGTAAGTATAGCATTGTTAAGAAAAAAACACAGCTCTCAGATTTGAGAAAAATAGACCTGTTTTTTTCAGTTTTGTTTCATATCGTTAAACAATAGTTTGTTTTTAGCTTGCATTTATAAGTTTTTGGTAATACAATAAAATTATCGCAACGATTTCCACGGCTGAACCGCTGCATACAGATAGGAGTAGATTTATGAATTTATTGCGAAAACGCCACGCCGGGATTACCCGGGCCGCCACCGTTGGTATAGCGGTGCTTTTGCAGCTTGTTGTTACATTTCTTTTAGCGATGCTGCTTCAGGAATACTCATCATGGTTTTATATCGTTTTTCAGATATTCAGTATTTTTCTTGTTTTTATGCTTGTCAATGATGGACAGTCTTATAAATTTTTCTGGATTATCATTGTGCTTGTCCTTCCTGTATCAGGCTTTTTCCTATATTTTATGTGGGGAAGAAAACGTACGAACAGCAAAGAATACCGGAGATTCCGGGAAGTGACAGAAAAAGGCCGGAAGAATAAGCACCAGGATAGGGATATTATCCAGGAATTTCGTGAGATGCATCCCAATAAGGCTCAGATCAGCCAGCTTCTTATTAATTATGGCTTTCCTCTGTATAAAAATACAAGCGTTACCTACTATGATGTAGGGGAAAAGAAGTTTGCCGCTCTGATGGAGGATATGCGTCAGGCTAGACGGTTTATTTTCCTTGAATATTTTATTATTTTTGAAGGGAAAATATGGAGTGATATTAAAAAAATACTTGCTGAAAAAATTCAGGAAGGGGTAGAAGTACGCCTGCTTTTTGATGATTTTGGGTCGCTGATTATTAATACCGAGGAATTCCGCCATGAGCTGGCGGTTATGGGGGTACGCTTTTGTATATTTTCTCCGATTCACGAAGGAACTTCCAGACTGACCTTTAATTACCGGAACCATCAAAAAATTGCCATTATTGACGGAAATATCGGTTATACCGGAGGGATTAATATTGGTGATGAGTACGCTAATATTCACGAACGCTTCGGACATTGGAAGGATACAGCAGTGCGCCTTGAGGGGGATGGCGTATGGGGCCTGACCTGTATTTTCCTGGAAATGTGGGAATTTTCCAAAGGCTATGAAGACCTGGATTATACAAAGTATAAGCCGCAATACAGCGTAGAGGCCGGGGGATATGTCCAGCCCATGGCGGACGGCCCTGCCAATAATCCTAATAATCCTATTGAGGAAACCTATACCCATATGATTAACAAGGCGCGCGAGTATATTTATTGTACGACACCTTATCTCGTTCTGGATCAGAAAATGGTGGATGATCTTTGCCGTGCCGCCCGCAGCGGCGTCGATGTGCGGATTATTACTCCGCGCATTTACGACAAGTGGTATGTTTATATGGTAACAGTTTCCAATTATGGCACCCTTCTTAAAAATGGCGTTAAAGTATATGAATATGTTCCCGGATTTATTCATTCAAAAACAGTTGTATCGGATGATGAGTGTGCTATTTGCGGCAGTATCAACATGGACTACCGAAGCTTTTATCTTCATTATGAGTGTGGCGTGTTTATGAGTGAAAATGAGGCAGTTCTGGACATTAGGGATGATATTCTTGAAACGATTAAGAAATGTGAGCGGATTTCTTATGACGCATGGAAAAAGCGCCCGGTACACCAGAGGATGATCCAATGGTGCCTGAGGATTTTCTCGCCGATTTTGTAAAAAGGATTGGCTGGGAGATGCTTTTCTTCCCCTAACGGCGGCGCCCTCTGGCAGGTGGGCGCTTTAGGAGAAGCGTGTGCGGTAGCCGCAGCGGCGGCACAGAGGCTCGATAGCCATGTGATTTCTAAAGCCTTCAAGAATACGTATACTCCTGGAGGCATTTAAAATATCTTCAAGAGACTGTTCTAAAATATTTCCCAGTGATAAAACACCGTCGCCGTCAAGGCAGCAGGGAACAACGGTGCCATCGCATAAAATAGCAACATGGCTTTTAAGGCCCTGGCATGTTCCTGATGAGCCAAAGTCCGGGGCTGTAAGGGCCGGCCATGAAAATTCCCTGTCATAGCTTAAAAATGTTTTGGGAGCCAGACAGGCGTCTTTTGACTGATACAGGCCTGGCTCAAGGGAACCGGTAAAATGAAAACTCTCAGAAAGGGCTTTTAAAATAAAGCGGTTTTGTTCCTGGCCAGAAGTACTGAGACTTTCGGGGGGCAAATTCCAGAGACGGAAGGCTGTGATCCCGTGATGTGGGGAGAAAGCCTTTGCAAAGTTGATGGTTGACATAATGTAATTCTGGAAATTCATCTCCAAGGGAACAAACGTGTTGGCCTCAAAGCTGTGGAGTGAGATATTTATCTGGCGTACTGGAAATTTCATAAGTGTTTCGTTTTGTCTATTCAGAAGAGTTCCATTGGTCGTTATGTTTACATAAAATCCAAATTCTGACGCCAGGGAAAGTATTTGTGCAAGGTCTGGATGGAGCAGCGGTTCCCCCTTAACATGAAGATAAATATAATCGGTCCAGGACTTGATTTTTTCCAGTATACGGCGAAAATCCCCGGCTGTCATAAAATGAGGCGCCCTTCTTGTGGGAGGGCAGAAGCTGCACTTAAGATTGCAGCAGTTCGTTATTTCGATATATATTTTTTTAAATCTTTTTTTCATTTCTTATCACCGTAAAGCTATTTTGACATAGGGCTGACAGCCATATCGCATTTTCTTAAAAAAACAATTCCTGTAGCCAGAGTGAACAGCTCTGTTGCCGGCATTACAAGCCAGATAGAGGTTGTACCGAAAACTGCCGGAAAAATAAATATAAACAAAATACAGAGTATAAATCCCCGCAGCAGACTTAGGGTGAGGGCGTACCAGGCCTTTAGTGTGGACTGTAGATAAGTGATAAAAAGGACATTTAAGCTCATAAACATGAGCGCTGTAAAATACAGTCGTATAGCGACTTTGCCAAGGGCTAAAATTTCAGGCGTAGATACAACGAAAATATTGATGATTGTTTCAGGAAACAGAAGCCCTAAAAGGGTAAAAATACATCCAAAAGTACCGACAGTAATGGCAGCGATTTTTCGGAAGGCAAAGACACGCGCCTGTTGTTTTGCACCGAAATTAGAAGCCACAAGAGGCTGGGATGCCTGGGACACGCCGTTGAAGAAGGATGTGGCAATGAGCAGGCTGTTGGAAATAATACTGTATACAACAAGGCCTGTATCGCCGAGGTAGCGCAGGATCTGTACGTTAAATATGAGAATTACAATACCTGAAGCGACATCCAGCAGGAAGCTCGAAATCCCGGAGTGAAAGATCTGCACCGCATTACGTACAAATGACGGGCTAAAAGCAAATTTCAGCGAGCATTTTGGCGATAAAAAGTGGCTCAGGAGGATGAAAAGGTTCAATATATTCCCAATGACCGTCGCAATAGCTCCGCCGGCCATTCCCATATGGAAAATATAAATAAATACCAGGTCAAGGACAATATTGGTAACGCCTCCGGCGATGGTGGCGGCCATGGCCCGTTTGGGTGCTTTGTCATTGCGGACAAAGGCCTGAAAAAAGTTGACAATCATAAAAATAAAGCAAAAGCCTGTCAAGTATTTGCCATATTCAGCGACAAGTGCATAGGAGCTGTCAGTGGCTCCAAGAAGATACATCAGGGGCTTGAAAAAAATATTGCTCAGAGCAAACATAATAACGGCGGTCATTATGAGCATAATAAATGCTGTCGTAAAATATTGCCGGGCTTTGTCCGGGCGGTTATTGCCATTGCTGATCGAAAATAAAATACCGCCTCCGACGCCGTAGAGAATGCCCAGGGCAAAGTAAAAGGAAAACAGCGGGAGCAGAATGTTCAGCGCTGCGATACCATCAGAGCCGACGCCTTTTCCAATAATAATAGAATCCGCCAGAATATAGACGCTGGTGACCAGGGTGGCGCTGATCGATGGTACGAGATATTTGAAGAATAGCTTTTTGGGTTCACCTTTGAGTAAATCGGGTGTGGCAGACATTTTAACAACTCCTCTTAAAAATTTTTGCCTGGACTTTGGCGCCAGGCAGCTTGTACACCTTAGTATAGCATGGCCCAAAGCGTATATGCAATGCCAAACTGATGTTGTAATTTGGCCGGACTTTTGGTATTTTATATGAAGCAGGAAGTTTTTCGTTACGGTTCAGGCCAGCCTTAAACACTCACTCTCCTTGGCGTAAGACCGTAATTCAGGGGTTCGCAGACTCTTTTTGCGCGAAGCAATGAGCCAAACTGGGGATGTTCTGGTTGAAAAGTTATCCTGCATATATAGCCAGTTATTAGGAAGACGTTATACTGGAAATAAATATGTAAAGAAGGTTTGTTTTATGAAGAAAGTTCTGACGATCGCCGGATCTGACTGCAGCGGCGGTGCCGGGATACAGGCGGATCTCAAAACAATGAC
>JAGZDD010000238.1 GCA_018369015.1 Clostridiales bacterium
ATTGTTCTTCTGTGTTCGTCTATTAGTAATTTGATTTCCTTTTCTGTAATTTCGTTAATGGCCGTTTCCACATCCTCAAGCCCTGAAGGGATTGAAGACATTGCAGGATACATAACAACAATTTCAGCCATATCCTCCCAGGTAATGTTATAGTCTTGCGAAACAGAGCTTTGCGCCTGAGCGGGTGATGTTTCAGCCACCCCAGATGATATTTCAGACGCTGCAGGTAATGTTTCGGACGCTCCGGCGCTTGACAAAGCGGCTTTAGCTTCGCCGTCGGGGGCCAGTATTTTTCCGCTTCTCCATGCATCCAGCTGCTCCTGTATTCCACTCACTAATGTATCTATCCCCGCTGCTTTTAATTTCTCGTTAAAGCTTTTCAGCTCATTTTCGGAATCTACAAGCCCGCAAATCAGCGACTTAAAATACTCGTTATAGGCGCTGGATATACCCGAAATCTGAGTATCATACCCGGCTACATCGGCAACAAAGCCAAAATTATCGGCCATTTTGGCATGATCATTAATTTCTTTAGCCTTTTGGCGTATTTCCGGGTCATCCCCGGCCCAAACGCCGGCTAAAAACTGGTTGCCAAACAGATAAGATGTGTCCATATGATACCGGCAGTTTGTTGTGTCCACCCCTTCCGGGAAATCAAAGGTTCCATCTGCTTTAACAATATAGTCTGTTCCCTCAACACCGTAATTTAAAAGATTGACAATATCCGCGTCCGTATACATTAATGACAAAAACTTCACCGCTGCTTCAGGCTCCTTACTTGTCACCGGAACTGCCCATGTAATTGTATTGACCGCAGAAGTCGCCACGGGCTGGGAGGCAATTTTTACAACCGTCATATCGTAACCGCACTGAGATACAGTGGCGTTGCATGTCGATTCCTCAGCTCCGAAAAACAGGGCAAAGCATTTTCCGGCGGCAATCATTCCATAGCTGGAATCCTCCATATTCGCTATATCCTTATAGACATAGCCCTTGTCATACCAGTCCTGCGCTAAAGCGGCGGCTTTGGCAAATTCTTCGGTTTCAAACAAATTCACAACGGTTTCCGAATCATCGCCCATCGTCACAATATAGTCGTTGACCAGGCGGTCGTAATCCACCGCCGAATCAAATTCTCCGGTAAAATATATATTTCCCGCAAAAATGGCGCCGCCCAAAGGCGTTCCTGATAGAGGCACAAGCTCCGTATTTTCCTTGACGGCCTTCATAATAACCTCCACATCATCCATGGATTTTACGTTTTTGGCGGCTTCAAGAAGGCCCAGATCTTCCAGCACATCGGTACGCATCGCAAGGTACGCATTTGTCACATTATCTTTAAGCGTAGGTACGGCATAAATATTGCCGTTCACCGTTGTCGCATCCAGATATTGATCCGGCATTTGCTCTAAAATTTCCTGGCCATATTCCGGCAGTAAATCGTTAAGAGGCATTAACTGATTTTGAGAATACATTGTTGCAAAAGATGTGGAGCCGGCGAAAAATGTAGGAATCAGATCCATTTGTTCCCCGGAAGATACCATTAAATTAATTTGCTGATCCCAGTTCCCGGATTCAAGGACAGTTAAATGCACCCTTGTATTAATTTTATTTTCGGAAATTTCATTAATGGCGTCTTCCACAGCCTGGATCCCTTCAGAATTTGTCGCGGCCATGGAAAAATAAAGGACTTCAATCTCCGCCATATCCTCATCAACACTATCATTCATCGCCGTGTCTGTATTTTCACCGGCACTGTCCGTCTTTGCCTGGCTTAAAGGCGCACCCGAATCCGCAGCCTCCGTCTGTCCGCACCCCGGCAGCGATAAAATGAATAACCCCGTCATTGCTATCCCGCATAATAACCTTTTCATATGTACCTCCTTACAGCGGCGTTACTGTTCGCAGTTCCCGTAAACAGTAACAAACGCGGACTCATTTAAAGTTTTGCTGCGCACCCGCCAAAGTGAAGCGCCAACGCTTCGCTTTGGCGGTTCGATTCGGCCGCCAAGCTGGCGGGCAAGCGCCCGGTTCGGCCCGATGCTCCGCGCAAAAGGAGTCCGCCCCCTATATCATGTTCTTATCCATGCAGCCGGAAGGCTGGCACCGGATAATTTTCATATCCGTTCATTTTAAGCTTCAAAAAATCCTTTTTCTTTTCCCAATCCTTTTTTCTCTCCTCCAATTCATCTAAAAACCGGTTCATCTCTATAACGGACTGAATCGGCAGATAGATTTCCCCAACGACAATGCGGGCGCTCAGGCTGCCGTTTTCCCAGGTAAGCCTTCCTTCTACGCCGCATACCGCGCAGCGAAACGTATTCGTATCTAAACGAAATGTTACAAGATCATTATGGCAGTACGGGCAAATGCCCTTTGCCTCCCCCTGCCAGGTCAGCTTTTGGGCAGGAACGCCGCAGGCTAAGGCGATCCTTTTTCCCATCTCATGGGCGTGGGCAACCTTTTCGGGATAAGCTAATACCCCGCCCGGCGCCCCTGTATCTTTACAAATCAGATGATCGAGGACATGAATCTGCATTCCATAAGTAAGAACATGCATTAACGGTATTGTTGTCACGGTTTTTGTTTCTTCTTTTGTTCCGCCCACAGTAATCATTCCCGCAACCCGTGTCTTAAAAACGCGCTGGTCGCACTGTGCATCATTGCCTAAAAGCCCCCGGCGGCGCAAAAAAGCCACATTATGGGAATCGTTTATGCGGTCGCAAAGAATACGGTAGCCGTCCGTCGGCCCCCAGGAATACATGGGAGAGGCCAGAATCAGGCCGTCCGCCTGATAAATGTGTTTCTCTAACAGCGCAAAATCATCCTCAAGGTCATCTGCCTTTGTATTTTCAAAATTTCCCCGGCTGGGCTTAATTTTAAAATCCATATATCTTATAAGCTCCACCTGGGCTCCCGCTTCCTCGGCTCCCATTAAAGCCGCTTTTGTCAGCGTTTCAGAATTTCCGTGAAGTGTTCCGAAACTGATGCCTAAAATCTTCATTTAATGTAAATCCCCCTTTATACCCGTGATGGTTTTATCACTTTCGGGCTGTATTCTCTGTACATTTTAATTTCTTTTTCAAGTGCTCCCTTTTCCTTTTCTTTCCGGGCTTGCACTACCTCTTTTGACTGGCCGCCCACAATAAACTGGGCGTGTTCCCCCATTTTGCTCAGCCTGAAACGGCTTTTTGTTCTCGCCTCGTCCGTAAATATCATAGACGTTGTTTTATCCTCATTTTCAACCAGCTCTCCCACAATGGCGCAGTTCCCGCAAAATACCATTTTTTTATCCGGGTAAATGGCGAATAAATCATTGTGACATTCCGGACATAAATGAGCCGTCTCCCCGCACCACTTTGGCGCTGTACCGTCGGCGCCAAACTGCTGCACGACATTTTTTCCAAGCAGCCGCGCCCGCCATAGGGCCTCCTCATCTTCAAGACACTGCCCTGGCATATAGGCGCCAAAAACGGCCATCTGGTCAACGACAGGAATTGCCATAGGATAAAGCACCTGGTTCATCATTGCCAGGCTCATGGAAGAATAGCGGCGGTCCTTAGATCCGCCCACTGTAATGTAAGCCGCCACCCTGCGGTTAAACACCCGCTGGTCAATGGGCGAGTTTTCGCCCTCATAGCCTTTAAGCCGCAGCATTTCCACATCATGGTACGGCCCGATCCGGTCGCCTAAAATGCGAATCAGCCCATTAGGCGTCCATGTGCAGACCGGCGATGACAATATAATTCCGTCAGCCTCATATATTTTTTCCAGTAGCACAGGGAAATCATCCTTGTGGCGGATACAGTCAATCATTCCGTGCGGTTTTTGTTCACATCCCGAACATCCCTCACATGGATAAATTTCAAATTCATTTAAACGGACAAGCTCCACCCCGGCGCCTGATTCTTTTGCGCCGGCCAGGGCTTCCCTCAGCAAAATTTCTGAGTTCCCCATCGTGCGTCCGCTGCTTATTCCAAGTACCTTCATTCAATAATTACCCCTTTCTTAGATCATGCTTGCGCGCGTGGCCCGTCATCCTGCGGGCATAACGCAGATACTAGCAATGCAAATGTGAAACCTCCCGTATTGTTACAAATTTTACTTCGTGGGGCAGCATTTGCATACGAAGCTCCAATGCTTTATCCTCACACTCTAAAATATTAAATTGACATTTGACATGAACATCATTTCTCAAATACTCAATCTCTGATTTTCTCATAGGGTTCTCTAAGCCTGATTCCAGCCAGCTGTCTAAAAGGCTGCCGGATTTACGGTTCAGCGTTGCAATCGTAACTTTGTATTTGCCGGGATGAAGGCCATTAAGCTCTAAAGTAATGTCCTTGACCGACGGCCTTTCAAAAACTGAGTAAATATCCTCTGCCGGAATATCTCTGGGCGCCTGCATACAATATAAATCATTCAGCCGCACAAAATTTTCCAGCACGGCAAAAT
>JAGZDD010000239.1 GCA_018369015.1 Clostridiales bacterium
CGCCTTTTGGGGAGTATATCCGCTCTATTGGAGAAAATGAGCAGGCCATGGAATATACAGGGATTTCTGTAAGCAAGGTCAAAATCTGCGCCTATATGGTTTCCGGCCTTTTAGCTGGCATTGCGGGGATTTTTGCCCTTGTACGTTTAGGTGGGGCCTCGAATACCATGGGAAGCGGCGTTGAAATGAAGGTTATGCTTTGCATGTTCCTTGCGGGGATTCCGGTTTCTGGGGGAATGGGTTCAAGAATTTATAAGCTGGTTATCGGTGTACTCACGTATTTTATGCTGGACAACGGACTGACACTGCTTGGGGGCAATTCCAATGTCAATCAGCTTATCCGGGGAATTTTCCTCATATTGGCATTGATTATTACGCGGATTGTTGTAGAAAAAAATGAAGCGAGAAATATAAAGCTGGCCGGGGCAAAAGAGCTTTAAAGAAAAGCTTTGCCTGGACAAACAATCACGCTTTAAGGCTGGCGGGAAGGATAGAAGGATTCATATGAAAGATGTAAAAGATATTTATAACGTGGCTTTAGTCGGCTGCGGCTGGATTGGAGAGGATAAGCATATTCCTGGGTTAAAGGCGAACAAGGATGTAAAAATACGGGCGCTGTGCGATATAAAGCCGGAGAAAGCCAGACGCCTGGCAAAGCTTTTTAAGCTTGAGGATGTTCAAATTTACAGTGATTATAAAGAAATGCTCAAGGATGCTCAGATTGATATTGTCCATGTTGCCGTTCCGAATCCCTGGCACTGTGAGATTACGGTAGCGGCTCTTAATGCTAAAAAGCATGTGCTTTGTGAAAAGCCTATGGCGCCCACCAAGGCGGAGTGTGAAAAGATGATTGAGGCTGCGAGAAAAAATGACCGGAAGCTGACTGTAGGTTTTCAGTGGCGTTACCGTCCGGCGGCCCTTTATGTGAAAGAGGCTTGTAAAAAGGGGCTTTTAGGCGACATTTATTATGTGAAGGGCCATGCTCTGCGCTATCGGGCCGTACCCTACTGGGGCGAGTATATTACTGGGAACAATGCCGGGGGCGTCCTTATTGACGGCGCACCCCATACGCTGGACCTGGCTTTGTGGGCCATAGATAATTATGAGCCCTACAGTGTTAAAGCCCATACTTATAATAAAATGGCGGATTTCCCGGAAGGAAATATTTGGGGTGAATTTCCAAGGAAAGAATTTAAGGTTGAAGATACCGGGCTTGCCATGATTACAATGAAAAATGGAACGACGATTTTCCTTGAAGCCGCCTGGGCGATTAACCAGCCGTGTACCGATATGACGGTAACTTTGGCCGGAACCCTGGCCGGACTTGAGATGCCTGGGGGCGGCGTCCGCATTAACGGGATTTTAAACGGAAAACCCTATATTCAGGACGCGGATTTAAGCGCGCCGGGCGCGCCATTTTCCATCCAGCCTGTGGAACCTATGTACCGGGAATCCCAGGAATTTATAAAAGCAATCCGCGAGGATAAGGCGCCTTTTGTCAAGCCGGAACAAGCCATGGTTGTCAGCCAGATTATCGAGGGGATTTATGAATCCGCAAGGACAGGAAAAGAGGTATTTTTTTAGAGTATTTTACCATGAAAGCCCCGGACGGCGGCTGTGGGGCAGGGCGTGCTTGCACGCAATGCCTCACAGACATCGGACGGGCAAGACAGTATGAGCGCGGGTTATGCCGAAGGCAGAACGTAAAGCGCGAATACTGGCGACAGATGGCGGAGTGCCGCAGGCATGGAGCCATCTGGCTTTCATCCGTGGTGGAGCTGCGCGCAGCGCGGCATGAAAGTTTACTTGTCATGGGCATGGTTATAAAAAGCCTGAATATTTTCCGGCAGCTTATCTGGCAGCATGTTACGCAAGTTGTCTTCACTGCCGTCTTTGATCGCCTGGTCATAATACCAGCATTTAAAACGAATCATGTCTAATACCTTTTCGAGGCGGTGGATTTCATTTTCCACCGCTTCTTTCTGTTTTAAAAAAAGTGCTTTCCTTTCGGCATAAGTGGCGCTCCCCTCAGAGCACCATTTCATAAATTGTTTAATATCTTTAATTTCCAGACCGGACTTTTTTAGACATTCGATCACCCGGAGGGCTTCTAGCTCTGTTTCAGTAAATTTTCGGATTCCTGATGTCCTTTGGATGTCCGGGAAAAGCCCTTCCTTATCATAATAACGAAGGGTAGAAATGGGCAGGCGGAACATTTTAGCGACTTGTCCAATCGTATAGGTTTCCATAATAAACCTCCTCATAACATCTGGCACGCATGTGGCTGGGAGCAATGCCCCCACATGACAGCGTGCAGGTTCCTTGGTCGGAACGTTTTGTGAAAAAAACAAAAATAGGTACTTGACCTAAAGTTAGGTTTAGGTTATATGATAAATTTATCAGAACAATATAAATTTGTCAATCCTTTTAGGCGCTGTGGTGCAAAAGCGCGGCCGATGAACAGAGAAAGCTGCGGTGTGGAAGAAATACAGGCCGGCTATTCGGGAAAGCGGGCCGGGTGCCTGTACGGCGCGTTATAAGGCTATTATATGAGGAGGAAAATTTTTATGAAAGAAAAATTAAATTTAGTTAGTGAGTGGGATAAGACTTTTCCAGAGGATGAAAATGTCAGCCACCGGAAAGTGACTTTTCACAATCGTTATGGAATTACTCTGGCGGCTGATTTGTATGAGCCTAAAGGAAATACAGGGAAGCTTCCGGCCATTGCCGTATGCGGACCCTTCGGTGCTGTCAAGGAGCAGGCCAGCGGGCTTTATGCCCAGGAAATGGCAAAACGCGGCTTTTTATCAATGGCATTTGACCCCTCCTTTACGGGAGAGAGCGGCGGACTGCCAAGATATGTAGCCTCACCGGATATTAATACAGAAGATTTTCAGGCTGCCGTAGATTTCCTTTCTCTTGAGGAACATGCAGATCCGGAGAAAATAGGAATTATCGGTATTTGCGGCTGGGGCGGCATGGCTTTAAATGCTGCGGCTATTGACACACGAATTAAAGCTACGGTGACGGCCACAATGTATGATATGACGCGGGTCAATGCCAAGGGCTATTTTGATTCTGAGGATAGTGAGCAGGCCAGATATGAAAAGCGCCGGGCGTTGAACATTCAGAGAACAGAGGATTATAGAAGCGGCCAATACAAGCTGGCAGGAGGCGTTGCCGATCCTCTGCCGGAGGATGCGCCTTTCTTTGTGAAGGATTATTATGACTATTATAAAACACAAAGAGGCTACCACCCAAGATCATTAAATTCTAATAATGGCTGGAATATAACATCGTCGTTATCCTTTTTGAACATGCCGATTTTACAGTACAGCCAAGAAATACGCAGTGCAGTTCTTTTGATTCATGGTGAAAAGGCCCATTCCTGTTATTTTAGCCGTGACGCTTTTGCAAAGCTTACAGGAAATAATAAAGAGCTGATGATTATTCCAGGGGCTGTCCATACAGATCTGTATGACCGCATGGATATTATACCTTTTGATAAAATTGAAAAATTTTTAAGACATTATTTATAAAATGTAATGCGGAGGATAACTACATGGAAAAACAGACAGCAGGCAGAGATGCCTTAAATGATTTCGCACCCAAATTTGCGCAGCTTAATGATGACGTTTTGTTTGGTGAGGTTTGGTCAAGACAGGAAGAACTCTCGTTGAAGCTTCGCTCCATTGTGACAATAACAGCATTGATTAGCAAAGGAATTGTTGACAGCTCCCTTTCTTATCATTTAGATACAGCCAGGAAAAATGGAGTGACAAAAAATGAAATGGCAGAAATATTAACCCACCTTGCGTTTTATGCGGGCTGGCCAAATGCCTGGGCCGCCTTTCGCCTGGCGAAGGAAGTTTATGCCGGTGGGGAGGCGGACGTTTGTTCACGGGAAGATGCCCACGGCGGATTTTTTGGCCTCGGTGAGCCAAATACAGCCTTTGCCAGTTATTTTACAGGCAACAGCTATTTAAAACCGCTGACAGATCCAAAGAAAAGGGTATTTATCGCCAATGTTACCTTTGAACCCGGCTGCCGAAATAACTGGCATATTCATCATGCGAGTTCCGGGGGCGGCCAGATTCTTTTATGTGTGGAGGGAGAGGGATGGTATCAGGAAGAAGGGAAAGCTGCAAGGAGCCTTAAGGCTGGGGATGTAGTAACAATTCCCGCCGGGATCAAACACTGGCACGGAGCTAAGGCGCATAGCTGGTTCAGCCATTTGGCGGTGGAATGTCCTGGTGAAAATACATCGAACGAATGGCTGGAGCCTGTCTGCGACGAGGCGTACGGCCAGCTTCAGTAATTTATAGCTTATACTTCGTAACAGTTCAGCCATGCTGAACTGTTACCTGCAAAAATCCATTAAAAATCGCCTGCGGCGATGGGATTTTTGCACTCCTGTTTCACTTTCTGACGGT
>JAGZDD010000240.1 GCA_018369015.1 Clostridiales bacterium
TATTGTTATCGGTGATATTAAGAGAGGCGATATTGGCTCCACCTCCGGCGCTTATGCCACAGGACATCTTGGAAAGGTCACGGTGGGCAGTAAGTCCTATTATGGCTTTGATGAAGACTTTATAACGATCAACCCTTATATGGGAACCGACAGTGTCCAGCCGTTTATCGATGTGGCTATTCCTGAAAAGAAGGGAATGTTTATTCTTACAAAAACATCAAATCCATCCAGCGGCGAATTTCAGGATCAGCTTGTAGACGGCCGACCGCTTTATGAACTTGTGGCAAAGAAGGTTGTTGAGTGGGGAGCACAGCACATGGGAAAATGCGGCTACAGCTATGTGGGTGCTGTTGTGGGCGCTACATATCCGGAAATGGGCGCAGTTCTTCGCAAGCTCATGCCTAAGGCATATATTCTTGTGCCGGGCTATGGTGCGCAGGGCGCTAAAGGCTCCGACCTTGTGAACTACTTTAATGAGGACGGGCTTGGTGCGATCGTCAATTCCTCCAGAGGTATTATTGCTGCCTACAAGCAGGAAAAATATGCAAAATTTGGTCCTATGAATTTTGCCGATGCGTCAAGGCAGGCTGTGATTGATATGCAGAAGGATATTGCTTTAGCATTACAATAGTTTTTGAGTAATAAAAAAGGCAGCGTTGCTGCCTTTTTTACTGCCGGTATTTATACAGACTCTCCGGTGTGTCAAAGAATATGGGCCGCCGGTCTGGATTCTGAATTTCTTTTAAATATTGGCTGGGGCTTACTCCTTCCACTTTCTTAAATACGCGGCTAAAATATAAGGCGTCTTTAAAACCGCACTCTAAGGCCACATCTTTTACAGTACGGCTGCCGCCGTACTGCTGCATGAGCATTTTTGCCTGGTTTATCCGAAGGCAATTAAAATAGGCTACCGGTGAATTTCCCGTTTCATCTTTAAATATTTTCCTGAAATAGCTTCTGCTAAATCCCGCATCGCCGATCGTTTTTGCCAGATCAAAGTCCGGGTTTGAAACGTTTTGGTGGATGAGCTTTAAAATTCCTTCCAGCCGGGCATCTCTGCGGGAATACTGATTGTAAAAACAGGCAAGAATCTGATAAATAAAATCCCCAGCCGCAGCTAAGACAAACTTACTGTGATTGTCCATTTCTTTTGGATAGCTGTAAAGCGCGGCAATCTCCATAACTTTCTGAACGCTTTTTTCATCATCGTCTGTGAAAAATTTCAGCGGTGTTTTCCCAATAGGCCTCATATTGTTGATAAACATACTTATATCCATGAAGCCCTCCTCCGATTCTTTTTTGTGAGGCGTGTAGGGAGGGATAACAACAATACTTCCTGGCTTGAATTTATAATTGACACCTTCCACATTTATCACTCCAGAACCTTTTATATTCAGCAAAATCTCCCAGTAACCGTGCTGATGTTCCGGGAAGCTTTTATATAATCTGTGGGATTTCCCAACGCTGATAACTTCCATGATAATGTTCCCCCTTTGGCTTTTATTGTAGCAGGGAAAAAGCGTTTTGTCCATGAATTAAATTTTTTTGGTTATTGTAACAAAGCGGATATAATTTATAATAAAAGTTAGAACACTGAACAAAAAAGGAGGAACTATATCATGTATGAAACACACCTTTTAACCGATGTGGATTGCCGCAGCATGTGGGAGCACGGCAAAAAAAACGGATATTGCGTCAATATCCGGATCAACTATTATCGGGGGTTGCCGATTAGCTGTGTGGATGAAATTTCCCTTGAGGTGGACGGCGAGAAAATCGCTCCTGAGGATATGTCCGTGCAGCTTCATGGCTACGAATTTCCCTATCCTTTCATTCTGTCCGACAACGCGCCCACGGACATTTACTGGCGCCACGGCGAACTGATGCGAGTCATCATTCACAGGCCCGGCGGTATCAGGCAGGGCCGTCATCATGTAAAGCTTACGCTTGGAACCCGCCGAAGCTACACACCGACTATGGTGGACACTTGTGAAAAAGATTTGACATTTGCTTAAAAAGGGGGAAATACGATGAAAACAAATCACGATATTAAGCTGGGCGTTTCACTTTACAGCTATCAGGATAATTATTACTTCCGCAGATTTGATTTGGAAGGCTGTGTGGCTGCGGCCGCCGGCGCCGGTGCCGAGGGCGTCGAGGTATTTTCTGACGCCATGATTGATGAATGGCCCTATGTTTCCGACGCCTTTGTTGACCGCTGGTACGGCATGATGAACCGTTACGGCGTAAATCCCGTGTGCCTGGACCATTTTTCCGACCGGGCCATGTGGCATGACCGCCAGCTTACCGATGATGAAATGTATGAGAGAGGCGTTATGTACATCAAGCTGGCCGCCCGCTTGGGCTGCCCGGCCATTCGATTGCTTCACGAGGAACACATCGGCACAGGAATCAGCCCCTACCGATTGACGACCGCCGCAATCGCAGAGCGCCTGCTCCCTGTGTGCGCCGAATATAATGTGAAAATGGCGCTTGAATGTCATTCACCAACGAACGTGGCTGATCCTATTCACGAGCCCTACCTTGAAGCCGCTGACCGCCTGGGCCTTCCCTATGTGGGCCTGCAGGCCGATTTTTCCAGCTACGAATACTGCACCTCAACCGCCGATATTACTCTTATGGTTCACCACGGCTTTGACGCAGATTTCCTCAATGAGGTCCGGGATGCCCAGCGTAGGGCCTACGCAAAAAAACAGCCCTTTGATGCCGGAGAGTTTATGCCGCGGATTGAGAAAATGAATTTAAACGCCGGACAGAAACGGGAGCTTATGCGCGCTGTTTTCGTTAAAGGGCCTTACTGCGAGGATAAGAATTTCTCCTACGAGACATTGAAGGACTATGCCTCCAAATTAATTTATGTCCATGGAAAATTTTATGACATCGATGAAAACGGCCAGGTGGACAATATGGATTATCCAGCGATTTTCGACGCCCTCAAGGCCGGCGGCTATAAGGGCTACATCTGCTCCGAGTTCGAGGGCAACCGCCGTATGAACGTCAACGGCTGGGTTGATGAAATTGAGTACGTCCGCAAGCACCACGAGCTTATGCGTAAATGCCTGGGCTACAATGACTACCCGGAAATTTAAAAATAAACTGAATCGTTACAAATATTCAATAACAGTAAAGAAGGTGGCTATAATCAGCCACCTTCTTTACATTCTCCGCTTCATCATTTCAGGATTGGTTGCATAAAGCAGCGCTGTAGCACTGTCGATACGGCCGCTTTTATACATTTGAAGAATACTGCTGTCCATAGACTGGAGGGCCGGGGTAGCAGAAGAGTAAATCAGACCGTCGATCTGATGAACCTTATTATCACGAATCATATTTCTTATCGCTGTATTGACAGTCATAATCTCAAAGGCTGGGGCTAAGGTGCCGTCAGTACATGGGAGAAGCTGCTGGGAAACGACAGCCTGCAAAACCATGGAAAGCTGAACTGCAATCTGGCTTTGCTGGTTTGGAGGGAATACATCGATAATACGGTCAATCGTGTTGGCTGCGCCGATCGTATGCAGGGTGGAAATGACAAGATGTCCGGTTTCGGCTGCGGTCATGGCAACGTTGATTGTTTCGTAATCCCGCATTTCTCCAAGAAGAATAACATCAGGGCTTTGACGCAGGGCTGCCCTTAAGGCTGTGACATAGGACTGTGTGTCTGTGCAGATTTCTCTCTGGCTGACAATGCTTTGCTTATGGCTGTGAAGAAATTCCAGCGGGTCTTCAAGCGTAATAATATGCTTTTCCTTTGTACGGTTGATTTCATCAATTATACAGGCGAGCGTTGTGGATTTGCCGCTTCCTGCCGGCCCGGTAACAAGCACAAGCCCTTTGGTAAAGGAGGAAAGGCCGATAACAGAGGCCGGTATTCCAAGCTTTCCCGGATCAGGCAGATCGAAGGTAATAATTCTTACAACCGCGGCAAGAGAGCCTCTTTGTTTATAGGTACTGACGCGGAAACGGGAAACGCCCTTGATGGCAAAGGAAAAATCATCATCTCCGGCTTCCAAAAAATGGCCGATACTTTTTTCCGGTGCAAGGGCATAAATTCCTTCCACAAGCGCCCTTGTGTCTGCCGGCATAAGCCGGGTATCGTTAAGGCGGCAGATCTTGCCGTTAATTTTATAAGAAAACGGGAGGCCGGAGATGATAAAAACATCCGAAGCTCCGGCTTTGGCCGCATTTGTCAATAGTTCCTGAATATTCATCGTTTGCTTCCTTTCTGTTTGGCTTGCAACAGTTTTGACAGCAAAACTGT
>JAGZDD010000011.1 GCA_018369015.1 Clostridiales bacterium
GATCTGCACCCGGGCCGGCCTTGTATGGGAGGAGCTTCCAAAGGGGCTTGAGGTTCATCGCAGGTATCATAAAGACGGTCGTCATTATGTGTTTTTATTAAATACAACGCAGGAGGCCATTGACTATAAGGGGAAGGAAATCGGCCCTCTTAATGTGGAGATTGTTACATGACTCAAAATATGACCAGCAAAAGCCCCCTAAAGCTTATCATTTCATTTTGTGTGCCAATCATGCTTGGAACACTTTTTCAGCAATTTTACAGTATGGCGGATACGATTATTGTAGGGCGGTTCGTGGGCGTTAATGCTCTGGCAGGGGTTGGCTCCACAGGTGCCGTCAATTTCCTTATTCTCGGATTTGCCAATGGCGTATGCGGCGGCTTTGCCATTATGTACGGCCAGCGCTTTGGGGCGGCGGATTATTCCGGTATGCGCAGATATATCGCCAATGCCATTTATCTTACGGTTTTCATTGCGCTTTTGCTGACGCCGCTGACGGTTATTTTTTGCAGGGATATATTGATGTTTATGAATACCCCGGCGGAAATTATGGACGAGGCATACCAATATATTGTTATTATTTTTGCGGGAACCGCTGTTTTGATGATGTATAACTGTGCGGCAGCGATTCTGCGCTCCATTGGAGACAGCAGGACGCCGGTCCTTGCCCTGATTATTGCGGCTGTGATCAATATTCTTTTGGATTTGCTGTTCATTGTTTCTTTTGGCATGGGAGTAGCGGGAGCTGCCCTGGCCACGGTCATAGCCCAGGGAATTTCCGGAGTCATTTGTGTGTTTTTTATGTTCAGGAAATATAAGGTGCTCCGCTTTAAAAGGTCGGAATGGCTCGTTGATTTTCAAAAGATACGCCGGCTTCTTGCAGTAGGTATTCCTATGGCTCTGCAATTTTCGATTACTGCTGTGGGAAATATGATTTTGCAGGCGGCAGTTAATCGCCTCGGAGCTGCCTGTGTAGCCGCTATGGTCGCTGGAAGCCGGGTATTTTCTTTTTTTGGTTCAGGCATGGAATCTGTGGGGCTTACGATGTCGACCTACTGCAGTCAGAACATCGGAGCCAAAAAATTTGGCCGCATCCGTCAGGGAATTCGGTGTGCTGTGCTTATAGAAGTGGCTTTCAGCGTTTTTGCGCTGATTGTGCTTTATTTATTTGGTACAAAGCTGGCGCTGCTGTTTGTAGACAGCGCTCAGCAGGAGATTATGGAGCTTATCCGGGTGTTTTTGCGGATAAATTCCCTATTCTATATTCTTCTTGGGCTTTTGTATGTATTCCGGAACAGTATTCAGGGTATGGGCTACGGCGCCCTGCCCATGTTTTCCGGTGTTTTTGAGTTAGCCGGGAGATGTATTGTGGCATTTGGACTTGCTGATAAAATGGGATTTACAGGCGTGGCTTTAGCCAATCCCATTGCCTGGCTTGGTGCCGATCTGCTGCTTTTGGGTGTTTATATTTATATTCGCCAAAATGTTCTTATTCATCGAAGGAAGCTCCCTCCGGGAATCGTATAGCATCCGGCCAATAATCGTTTGAGCGCCAGGCCGACCGTACAAATTTTTCCTGTTTGTTTGGATGCTTCTATGGTATAATGTCCGCGTAGGCAATGAGCCCGGCGGGATGCTGGTTCAAAGGATTGACTGCTCGCAGGCAAAGCCTTTGAACTGGTATCCCATCGGGCGAAGCCCGTGACCGAGTGCAGCGTAGCGAAACGAGGTCATGCCCGGCGGAGCATATCGCGGCGAGCACAAGCGAGCCATTCCTTTGCGCGAAAGTACGCATTGCGGCAGAGTGTATCGCGGCAAGCGCATCCGCCGCCCTAATGATTACGAGCAAGACGAACAGGGGGATTTATAATGAAGGTTCTTTTAGTTGAAGACGAAATACTCACGAGAGATGGGCTTATGATGAGTATACCATGGGAAGCGCTGGGGATAGAAAATGTTTATACAGCAGAGGACGGCGAGGAGGGGATTGCTTTAGCTTTGCAGCATTGTCCGGATATTATTATGACGGATGTACGTATGCCCAGAATGGATGGCATAACGATGGCTTTTGAAATCCGAAAAACAAATAAAAAATGCCGCTTTATTTTTATCAGCGGTTACTGCGATAAGGAATATTTAAAGTCGGCTATCCAGCTATCCGCAGTGAATTATATTGAGAAGCCGGTGGAAATCGACGAGGTAGTTTCAGCCTTAAAGGCTGCTATGGTACAGATTATGGAATTAAAAAGGCAGGAGGAAATCGAGGCTGAGTATAAAAAACAGTTTCAGGGCATTCTCGAGGATATTCCGGAGGATGACCTTGTACCGGCGCAGTGGCAGTCTTCCATGCATATGGCGGATAAAATTGAAAAATTTATTCAGGCGCATATTGGTGACTGCAATCTGTCCTTGACTATGCTAGAGGATCATTTTGACCTGTCCAAGCAGTACATGTGCTGGCTGTTTAAGAAAGAAAAGAAAAAGACAATCAATCAGTGTATTATCCAGATGCGCGTCGGCTGGGCCAAAGAGTTCATGCGCCGCAACCCTACTGTAAAAATTAAAGATGTTGCCGTCAGGGCAGGCTTTTCGGACAGTAATTATTTTATAAAAATTTTTAAAAAGTCAGAACATGTAACCCCTGCGGACTATATGCATGGAGCGGTAAAATAATGTTAAAAGCACGATTTAAAAATCTGAGCCTGAAAAAGAAAATGCTTTTGCTATATATTTTTGCCTTTGTCCTTCCTTTGATTATTTTAAGCGTTGTTATTTACCGGGAGGTTTCCAAAAGTATGGCAGAAACAGTGCGCTATTCCTCCTCCCGAAGCTATGAGCAGGCCAGGGATTATTTGGAATACCGTATGCTCCAGGCTATTTATCTGTCAGATGTTGTCGTGACAAACAGCACTATAAAAAGCTATATTGCCAGTGACGATGTGGACATTCACGGACAGCTGGCAATGCGGGAAACACTGAAACGGACGATCCAGAGCATGGAAGGAAGCAGCCAATATCTGGATATTAAAATTTATATACCAGACCATTTGGCAGGTGCAAGGGACGGCGATCATATATTTACAATCGATGAGGCCAAGGATCAGAAATGGTATATCCACAAGGGCGATTCCAAGGTATATTTTGCCCCGGATATTTATCTGGAGGAGGAACTATATCAAAATAAAATTGCCCTTGTGCGGGATATTGTGCGGGAGGACGATTACAGCAGCAGGATTGGCATTTTAAGGATGGACATTGATATTAAGGATATTCAGACGATTCTTGAAAATGCGGCAGTTACTTGGGGGGCTGTCACTTATCTTGTCAATTCGGAGGATATTGTCATGGCGGCGTCAGATGATGAAAGGATGGCAAAGCTGGTGCTGTTAAACAGCGGGGAACCGCTTTTTCGTTATGACCGTCTGTGGAATAGCAGCAGCCTTGTAAAAAGCTCCATAGGCGTTCGGGATGTTTATTATATGATGACGAAAATCCGCAATACGGACTGGGAAATGGTGACAGTGATCCCCGAGTCGGATCTTATGGATGATGTATTTCGCGTACAGACCATTGTACTGGGTATTATGCTTGCATTTATTATACTGACGATTGTTGTCGGTACGGAAATTATTTCATGGATTGTACGACGTATGGAATATCTGGTGCTGAGTATGAAAAAGGTTCAGGAGGGCGATTTGGACATTCATCTTAAAAATGACTGTAGTGATGAGATTGGCATCCTGTACGATAATTTCAACACAATGATTGAAAATACTGCACAATTAATGGATGAACAGTACAAAATGGGTCAGAAGCTTAAAGGTGCGGAGCTTAAAGCGCTTCAGTCGCAGATTAACCCTCATTTTCTGTACAATACCCTTGATATGATTAACTGGTTGGCCCATGCCGGGAGAACCGGGGAAATATGCAGCGCAGTTATTGCGCTGTCAAAGTATTACCGTCTGATTTTAAATAAAGGGGAGGATGTCCTGACACTGGAAAAAGAGCTGAGCCATGTAAGGTATTATATGAAAATCCAGGATATTCGGTATCCGGGAAAAATAGCCTTTATCCAGGAGGTGGTTCCCGAGGCCATGACTGGCCTAGTGCCTAAAATTATTTTACAGCCGCTTGTAGAAAATGCTATTGTTCACGGTATTTTTGAAAAAAAGGGGAAGCAGGGAACAATTAAAATTACCGGAAGACTGGAAACGGGAAATATTATTTGCCTGACCGTGGAGGACGACGGTATCGGCATGGATGAGGAAACGCTTAAAAAAGTGATGAACGGCACGATCCGTTCGGCGGGCAGCAGCTATGGCGTCAGAAATGTAAATGCGCGCATTGCCCTGATGTTTGGCGAGGATTACGGTTTAACTTACGAAAGCCGTTCAAACGTTGGTACAAAAGTAACGCTGCGTTTCCCAAAGAAAGAAGAAAACAGCCCTCAGTAAACTTCTTTTTCATGGAGGGAAAAATGGAAGTAACAAGACTTTTTACGGAATATGAAGACAGTCCAATAGGCGTCTTTTGCCGTCAGCCTGTTTTTTCATGGAACGTTCACACAGAGCTGGCAAATTGGAAGCAGACGGCCTATCAGGTGCTTGTGGCAGACAATAAAAGTGATTTAGATACGGAAACCCATTTGGTATGGAACAGCGGGAAGGTTATTTCAGACCGGATGAACAATATTGTTTTTGAAGGCAGTCCGCTGGTATCCGATCACTATTATTTTTGGAAGGTTCAGGTATGGGGGAAAGGCTGCGCGCCTTCCGCGGCAGAATGTTTTGCCGCAGAAGGCGCACCGGATGTTTTGCCGATGCCTCAGGACTCTTTGCCCGGCTGCGGGGAGCTTTATGAAACGGCCTGGGGAACCGGGCAATTTAAGACAGCCCTGCTTCATGCTTCGGATTGGCATGGGGAATGGCTTGGAGAAAAAGAAGATCATGTGTATCACATATTCAGAAAAACCTTTTGTACAGACAGGAATATTTGCCGCGCCAGTATGTATATTTGCGGTTTAGGCCATTTTGAGCTGTACATTAATGGAAAACGCTGCTCGGATGCCGTTTTGGAGAGCGGCTGGAGCAATTATGATAAAAGCTGCCAGTATTCCTGCTATGATGTAACAGAGCTGCTGCGCCGGGGAAAAAATGGCCTTGGTGTTATTCTTGGCGATGGAATGTATAATGTACCCGGCGGCAGATATGTTTATTATCCGAGAAGCTATGGTAAATGTAAATTTCTCATGCAGCTAAATCTGCTTTATGAAGACGGGAGCCGTGGGGAGGTTGTAAGCGGTTCGGACTGGGCTATGGCCCCTTCCGCCCTGACATTTTCGTGTATATACGGCGGCGAGGATTTTGACGCCAGGCTAAAAAAAAGCGGCTTTTCTTTGCCGGATTACCTGCCAGACAGGACATGGGAGAGCGCGTCTTCGGTTTTGGGGCCTGCGGGAAGGCTTTGCGCGCAAAAGCCACAGCCGATTAAGGTGATGAAGCGCTATAAAATCTGGGATCAGAACGGCAGTGCTTTCAGGGGAAGTGTCCGCTGCCTGGAAAACGGAAAGTATCTCTGCGATTTCGGCATAAATTTTTCAGGCTGGATTAAGGCGGAACTGACATCGACGCAGCCAATGCCCGGCCACACGGTGATTTTTACGCCTTCGGAGCTCCTTGATAGCTACGGGAGGCCGGACCAGCGCGTGACCGGGCAGGGGTATCAGTGGAAATATATTATGAACGGGCAGGCAACGCAGAAATATCATCCCCGGTTTACATATACCGGGTTCCGGTATGTGCTTGTGGAAAATGCCGTTCCGGCCTGTGCAGATACGCTAGATCCTGCGACTGGAAAGAAAATTTCAGAGCTGCTCGGGCTGCCGGTGCTTTCGGAGTTTTCGGGGGAATTTATTTATCCGGATCATATGGAAAACGGCGGATTCTGGTGCGACCGCCCGCTGTTTAACCAAATCCACAAGATGATTTGCCAGTCGATCTTAAGCAATACAAAAAATATTTTTACGGACTGCCCTCACCGGGAAAAGCTGGGCTGGCTGGAACAGACCCACCTGATCGGACCGTCGGTCATGTATAATTATAATGTCCATAAGCTTTACGAAAAGGTGGAGCAGGATATGGCGGAGGCCCAGTATGACAATGGCCTTGTGCCGGATATTTGCCCGCAATATATTGTTTTCGGCTACCACGAGGGCTTTAATGATTCGCCGGAATGGGGGAGCGCGGTGATTATGAATCCGTGGTACATGTATAAAAGATTTGGGGATACGGGAATCTTTTCGCAGTATTACGATACAATGAAAAAATACATCGATTATCTGACTTCACGAACGCATCACCACATTTTGCACCATGGGCTTGGAGACTGGCTGGACATTGGGCCTATGACCCCCTGGTCGCAAAATACGCCAGTGCCGGTAGTAGCTACAAATATTTATTATTTTGACCTGAAAATCATGTGCTTTGCAGCAAAGGCTGCCGGGCGCAAAAAGGATGCGGATACATTCAGGCGGCTGATGAAGGCGGTTTTTGAAGAATATAACAGGCAATTTTATGACGCCCAGACGGGCAGGTACGCAAACGGCAGCCAGGCTGCCCAGGCTATGAGCCTTGTGACCGGGCTTGTGCCAGAAGATCAGGTGCAAAGAGTCCTGGAAATGCTTGTAAAGGATATTGAGCGCAGAGATTACCAGACGACTGCCGGGGATATAGGGCATCCTTTTGTTATAGCAGCGCTTATGCAGTATGGACGCAGCGATATTATTGACAGGATGACCGGTATTACTGACCGGCCGGGGTATGGCTATCAGGTTGCCTGCGGTGCGACAACGCTGACAGAGGAATGGGATGGGCCAGATCCAAAGCGGCCCCATGGTTCTCAGAACCATTTTATGCTTGGTTCTGTGGAGGAGTGGTTTTATGGCGGGCTTGCCGGGCTTTTTTCGATAAGGACAGATTCACCTTTTGATGAAATACAGATTCGCCCCTATTTCTCGCCGTCATGTAATGAAGTGAAAGCATGGACAATGCATCCCTACGGGAAATTAAATTTAAGCTGGAAGCGGGAAGACGGCAAAATATTCCTTGATTTTGAAATTCCCCCCAATGCCACAGCGATTTTTGTCAATGACGCCCTTGGGGAAAGAAAAAAGCTTGGTTCAGGACGTTATCATTATGAGTTTTAAAAAGGAACCGGGAAAGCTCCAATGCCTTATCGAAATGACATTGGAGAAAGCCCGGTTCTTTTTATGTGGCTGAAAATGTAAAAAATGCCTTGGCGATGCCGGTTGATATGAATATTTTCTGGTAAAATATGAATACCTTACGGTTTAAGGCTGGCTGTGAGGTTGATATAATATATACATAAACAAGGGAACTGGAACCCAAAAGTTATACAAAATATCTAAATACGTGAACGGGGGATTAAATTATGAAAGTTCAAAAAAGAAAATCCCAGGGCTTTGGCAAAAAAATGTTCAAATACAGGACACTGCTCCTGATGCTGCTTCCATCGGCTTTGCTGATTTTTATATTCGCTTATTTGCCTATGGGTGGGCTTGTTATGGCTTTTGAGCGCTTTAACTATACGGATGGGATTTTTGGAAGCCCTTGGGTGGGGCTGGAGAATTTTAAATTTTTCTTTGAATCCGGGAAAGCGCTTTCGGTGACAAGGAATACGGCGCTGTACAATCTTGCGTTTATATCGATTAACACAACGCTGGAAATTCTTTTTGCTATTGTGCTGAGCGAAATGGCCGGAAAATGGTTAAAAAAGCTCATGCAGTCGATCATTTTCCTGCCCTATTTCATTTCCTGGGTTGTTGTCGGTTCCATTGCTTACAGCCTGTTATCCTATGAAACCGGTACACTAAACGGTATACTTACAAGCATGGGGATCGATCCGGTAAACTTTTACGGGGAATCCGGGTGGTGGCCGTTTATTATCGTCGCCTTTTCCGCCTGGAAGGGCGTCGGCTATGGCGTTGTCGTTTATCTTGCATCGATTCTTGGTGTGGACGGCTCTCTGTATGAGGCGGCATCCATAGACGGAGCCAATATTTTTCAGAGGATCCGTTATATTACATTGCCAAGTATTACGCCGACAATTATTACCCTGACGCTTTTAGCACTGGGAAAGATCTTCCGCGGCAATCTGGATCTGTTTTATCAGTTGGTCGGACAAAACGGAATGCTGTTTGATAAAACGGACGTTATAGATACCTATGTTTTCAGGATGACCATTGCGGCGACGGATGTCGGACAGACGGTAGCGATTGGTTTTTATCAGTCTGTATTGTGCTTTATTACAATTATTATTGCCAACTGGATTGTTAAGAAAAAGAATGAGGATTATTCGCTATTTTAAAAGAAAAGAAGGGAAGGTAAGCATATGTTAAAAAACTCAGGACAGCGGCCGGGCAGGGATGCGTTGGTTTTTAAGGCTGTGGGCTATACATTGCTGTTCATATTTGCATTATTTTGCCTGCTTCCGTTTTTGATTGTTATTGGTTCCTCTTTTACTTCGGAATCATCGATTATAAAATACGGATACAGTATTCTCCCTAAGGAATTTTCACTGGACAGCTATAAGACAATATTTGAAAATCCCATGACGATCCTCCGTTCCTATGGCGTGACGATTTTTGTAACCGTTGTGGGAACCGGGATGAGTGTTTTTCTTAATACAATGACCGGATATGTTTTGCAGAGAAAAGATTTTGACTGGAGAAATAAATTTTCATTTTTCTTCTTTTTTACAACGCTTTTTTCCGGCGGTCTGATGCCATGGTATATTTTATGTGTCCAATACCTGCATTTAAAGGATAATATTTTTGCAATGATTCTGCCGGGCGTTGTATCGGTATGGAACATCTTACTTGTGAAAGGATTTATGGCCGGCGTACCCTTTGAAGTGACCGAATCTGCGAAAATTGACGGCGCCGGGGACTTTAAAATTTTTATTAAGCTGATATGGCCCTTGTCTAAGCCGGTTATCGCTACGATCGGGTTGTTTACGGCTCTGACCTACTGGAATGACTGGTATAATTCCATGCTGTTTATTAATAATGAGCATTTATACAGCCTTCAGTATCAGCTTTATAAGCTTGTTAATGATGCCCAGGCACTTAAAAATATTGCCGCAGAATCCGGTATGGTTGTTGATACGGTGCCTATTGAATCGACAAAAATGGCATTGACTGTTGTTGTTACAGGCCCCATTATTTTGTTGTATCCTTTTGTGCAAAGATATTTTGTTAAAGGGCTTACTCTGGGGGCTGTCAAAGGCTGAAAAGCCGGGGCAGCATTCAACGGTTAACGATAAAAAGAATTTTATAAATTAAGGAGAGTGTATTTATGAAAAATTCAAAAAAATGGATAGCTTCAGGGCTGGCCGCAGCAATGACTGCCACAATGCTGGCCGGATGTACAGGCAGCGCGGGCGAAACGGGGGAAGGTACCAAAGCACCGGGGGGAGAAAACGCTATGACCTATAACGGTCAGGATGTTTCCGAGCCGGTGGAGCTGGTTATGTATTATATTGGAGATAAAGCGGAAGATGAAAACAAGGTTCTTGAGCAGATCAACGCTAAGCTCCAGGGGAAGATTAACACAACACTGACATTAAAAAATATATCCATGAGCGATTATAACACAAAATATTCCCTGACCCTGGCCGGCGGAGAAAATATTGACATGATCTACACATCGACATGGGCTTTTTATCAATCAGAGGCGAATAAAGGTGCTTTTGCGGAGGTTACTGATGATGTGATCAGCAATTATATGCCGCTCCACAAGGAAAATCAGGCGGAAGCGTCATGGGGGCAGGCAAAGATTGGCGGAAAGATTTATTTTGTGCCCGGCAATATGGCCAATGTCAGTATGAACGCTGTTTTGATTCGTGGGGATTTAAGAGAAAAATATGGTATTGATTCCATTGACAGTATGGAGGATCTGGAAGCTTACTATGACGCTGTATTAAACGATCCGGATTCCGGCGTCCAATTTCCTTACGCCGCATCACAAAATAATGCAGAAGGACGTTATGCAATGCTTTTTGCCGGAAATGATTTTGTAAGGATCGAAGGGGCCATTGCTGATTATATTACTTACAAATATAGCGAGGATTTTACGGCTGATGACCTTGTATGGATTTATGGAACGGACGAATATCTTGAATATGCAAAGAAAATGAAGGAATGGGCAGATAAAGGCTTTTGGTCTAAGAGTGCCATTGCCAACGCCACAGATACAAAGGATGCATTTATTAATGGAACAAGCGCATCCTATATATGGAACCTGGGAACTGTCGGTTCCACAGCCTCTACGGTAGAGTCCGAGCATCCGGAATGGAAGCCTGAGATTTATGATATTACACCGCAGGCCCATCACTTCTTTGCGGCCTATACCGGAGACGGCGTTGCTGTTGTGGCAAACTCTAAACATCAGGACCGGGCATTTATGGCTATTGACCTTCTTAAATTTGATGAAGACCTTTATTATCTTGTAAGACACGGTATAGAAGGTGTTCATTATGAAAAGACAAGTGACACGACATGGATGCCGGCGGCAGATATGCAGAAGTACCCTTATGGCAATGGATTTTCCTGGGGCTTTAAAAACTCCAAGCTGGATCTTATAAGGGAGGATCAGAATGCCCAGCAGACTGAAATCGGACAGAAGTGGACAGAAAGCGCTGTTGAAAGCCCGACAGCAGCCTTTTCCTTCGACGATACGAATGTAAAAAATGAACTGGCGAATTTAAAGAGCATTTATACGCAGTATGTACCACTTCTTGATCTTGGACTTGTGGACAATGTGGAAGAAACTCTGGCAGAGTTCCAAAAACAGGCTGAAGCGGCGGGGATCGATAAAATTCTTGAAGAGGCAAAAGCACAATTAGCTAAATATATGGAATCCATTCAATAAACATAGATGCCGCTCAGGCTGATTTTACATCGGGCCTGGCACCGCCTGCCGGAAATCCGGCAAAAAGCAGTGCCAGGTCCGGGTAAAGGAAATATGGGCGGCATTTTTTCCTTGCTCCGGTGTGCAGGAATTTGTTATGATAAGAGAAACAAATGCCAGAAAGGGGCGGATAGGATGTTTTACTACCGTCTGGCTGCGCCGGACGATCTGGATGCTATTATGGCGCTGCTTGAAAGTACGTTAAATGCCATAGAAGATAAAAATTTATTTGTTGCCGATGACCGAGATTTTGTCCTCCGGCATATTGGCGGGGCGGGAGAGATTTTGCTTGCCGCTGCCAGCGAAGAAGCGGCTGGGAACAGCCAGGGGAACCGCGGCAATACTGGAAAGTGCCAGCCTGTCAACAGCCATACCGGCAATGACACAGATACGCTGGCCGGTTTTTTGATGCTCCGTTTTCCTGAAAAGGAAGCCGATAACCTTGGCCGGGATATGGGGCTTAATGACCAGGAGCTTTTAAGTGTTGTCCATATGGAGTCTGCCGCTGTGGCACAGCGGTTTCGCGGCCGGAAAATTATGCAAAAGCTTATCGCCTGGGGCGAAGCATTGGCGCAAAGCCGGGGATATACGTATGCGATGTGTACCGTATCCCCGGATAACCCGTGGAGCCTGTCCAATATGCTTGCCTGCGGCTATGAGATTGTTAAAACATGCCTAAAATACGGCGGCAGGCAGCGCCATATTTTACTGCACAGGCTGGCCGATGAAAATGCAAAAGGGGAGGAACGGAAGCTTTGAAGATCACTGTACTGATTGAAAACAAACATAATTGTGAGAAAGCCCTGCCTGGTGAGCACGGCTTATCCATATATATTGAGTATAAAGGGAAGAAAATCCTCCTTGACGCAGGGGCCACAGATCTTTTTTCCCAAAATGCGGATTTGCTTGGAGTTCCTCTGGAAATGACGGATTTTTCCGTTTTATCGCATGCCCATTACGATCATTCCGGAGGCTTTGAAAAATTTTTTGAGAAAAATTTAAAGGCTGTGCTTTATATGCAAAGCTCCTGTAGGGAAAATTGCTGGCGCCTTTTGGATCGGCTTCATGCAAAAAAAACGGCGGCCGATGATAATGTCCGGTATTCTAAAGGGAAAACGGAAGAAATTTCCCAGGAACATTTGAAATATATCGGTATTCCTTCAGGAATGCTAAAACGCTGCAAAGACCGTATTCGCTTTGTGTCCGGAGACTGCCTTCTTTTTCCGGGCGCCTGGCTCATTGCCCATCATTCTTCGCGGCTTTGGGAAAAGGGAAGGGAAGCCGGGATGTTAAGGCTTGAAAACGGGCGTTATTGTTATGATGATTTTTCCCATGAGCAAAGCCTTGTTTTTGAAACAAAGCAGGGGCTTGTGATTTTTAATAGCTGCTGTCATGCCGGCCCGGATATGATCGTCAATGAAGTACAGGCCAGGCCGTGCTTTAACGGGCAAAAAGTCGATGCTTTGATTGGCGGCTTTCATTTAAAAGATATGCCCCAAAATGAACAGGGGAGTGCTTTTGTAAAAGCTCTTGGAAAGCGCCTTGCGGCCACGGGCATCGCCCGTTTTTTTACCGGGCACTGTACGGGAGACTGGGCGTTTGAAATCCTTGCCGGGATACTTAATGAGCGGCTTTGCTATCTTAAAACCGGAGATGAATACGAATGGGCGTAGAAATGCTGCCGCTTGCGGCTGTATACCCCCCCTCCCGCTCACCGGCCATATGAATGTTCCCAAGTCTGCTTAAAGGAATAATAGGAGGTGAAAGAATGGACGACCAGAAGCTGGATATGATTTTAACCGAAATTGTTGGTATGCGTCAGGAGCTGTCTGAGCTTAAGGACCGGGGCATCAAGCTTGAAAACCATATTGAGAATGTTACAGATCATAACATTTCTGTGTTATCTGAAAACCATATTAACCTGGTGAATAAGCTGAATGAGGCAATACGGGCTGAGAATTATACAAAGCTGTATGAAAATGAAGGTCAATGTACTTGTTATGGATGTAGAAGAGCTTAAAAACGATGTGAAGGTACTGAAACAGAAAAGCATACAGCCAAAAGACCCGGCGCAAAAAAGCTTTTGCCTCGGGTCTTTCGGTGTTGTTAAAGTTTTTAAAGGGTTATTTATGGTAACAGTTCAGCCAGCCCATTATTCCCGACTGAGGGAGCACCAGGTTATGAGCAAAGGCAGCCACTAAGCGGCAGAAAGCGCGTTAGCGCGGCTTTGCGAATGGCGCGGGCTGAACTGTTACTATTTATGATTATTTTTTGCAGCCTCTGCCATTTTCATTGCGCGGACCTTAAGAGGCAGGCCAAATAAGGTGATAAATCCCGACGCGTCGTGATGGTCGTAGAGATCGCCGGTTGTAAAGCTTGCCAGAGATTCGCTGTATAATGAATATGGAGAAGTAGTGCCTGCTTTAATGATGTTACCCTTGTAAAGCTTAAACTTAACTTCACCGGTAACATATTCCTGAGTGGATGCTACGAAAGCGCGGATCGCTTCGCACAGAGGGGTATACCATTTTCCCTCATAAACAACCTGGGCCAGCTTATTGCCCATATCTTTTTTCGTTTCCATGGTAGCGCGGTCAAGGACAAGCTCCTCAAGCTGCTGATGGGCTTCCATGAGGATTGTGCCGCCGGGAGTTTCATAAACACCGCGGGATTTCATGCCAACGACACGGTTTTCGACAATATCGACAATACCGATACCGTGCTTGCCGCCAAGCTCATTTAATTTCTTTATAATATCGGAAACCTTCATCGCCTGTCCATTGATACTTGTAGGAACACCCTTTTCAAAAGTCATTGTTACATATTCCGGCTGATCCGGTGCTTTTTCAGGAGTTACGCCAAGGACAAGAAGGTGGTCGTAATTCGGTTCATTGGCCGGATCTTCAAGCTCAAGCCCTTCATGGCTAATGTGCCAGAGATTGCGGTCACGGCTGTAGCTGCTGTCCATGCCAAAGGGAAGATCGATCCCGTGCTGCTTGCAGTAGGCGATTTCATCCTCGCGCGACTGCATTGTCCACACATCGGTCATGCGCCATGGGGCAATAATTTTTATATCCGGGGCAAGGGCTTTGATGGAAAGCTCAAAACGAATCTGGTCATTTCCTTTTCCGGTCGCACCGTGGCAGATGGCCACAGCCCCTTCCTTGCGGGCAATTTCCACAAGCTTTTTGGCAATGACCGGGCGTGCCATACTTGTTCCGAGAAGATATTTGTGCTCATATACAGCGCCGGCCTGAACACATGGCATAATAAAATCGTCGCAAAATTCGTCAATAACATTTTCAATATATAATTTAGAAGCCCCGGACATTTTAGCGCGCTCGTCAAGGCCGTCAAGCTCATTGCCCTGGCCGCAGTCAATACAGCAGCAGATGACTTCATAACCAAAGGTTTCCTTTAACCATGGGATAACAGCAGTTGTGTCTAAACCGCCGGAATATGCTAAAACAACTTTCTCTTTCATAATAAATAACCTCCAAAACAACAATAATATGGTAACGATTCAGCCATGCGGCTGAGAATGGCAAAAAAGTTTATTTTCTCTCGTGTGAATCTAATATACACGAATGTGAATAAAAATGCAATAGCTTTTGTATAAAAAATGTATTTTTATTAATTTCTGTTGCATAAAAGCCGGATTGCGTGTATAATTCAGATAAAACGCACAAAAACCAATAAAAATCAAGAGAAATATGCATTTCGCGATAGCTTGTGAAAAGCGGCGCCTGGCATGATTGACAACAAAATATGCATAAATATGTATAAAATTATTGAAAATATGTCTTTACTAACAAAGAAAGTTGTATTAATATATATGCAGTATACTTTTAGGTGCATATTATTTATGCATAAAAATACAGCCATTGGCCGTTATAGCCATGTCTGAATAGTTACGCAATTTTATATAGGATAGGTGATACTATTATGATTAAGGTAGGAATTATTGGCTCTACCGGTTATGCCGGGCAGGAGCTTGTGAGAATATTGCTCGCGCATAAATATGCAGAAATTGTATGGTATGGCTCCAGGAGCTATATTGACAAGAAGTATTCCGGTGTTTTTGGGAATATGTTCCAGCTTGTGGACAGCAAGTGCCTGGACGATAATATGGAAGAACTGGCAAATGCCGTGGATGTTATTTTTACGGCAACGCCCCAGGGGCTTTGCGCATCTTTGGTGAATGAGGATATATTAAATAAAGTAAAGATTATTGACCTGAGCGCGGACTTTAGAATTAAGGATGTTTCCGTGTATGAAAAGTGGTATGGGATTAAGCACCAAAGCCCTCAGTTTATTGGCGAAGCGGTTTACGGCTTGTGCGAGGTCAACCGTGAGGATGTGAAAGCGGCCCGTCTTGTGGCAAATCCGGGCTGCTATACGACATGCTCCATTCTTTCGATTTATCCTCTGATGAAAGAAGGACTGATCCGCCCGGCTTCGGTCATTATTGATGCGAAATCGGGAACAAGCGGTGCCGGCCGCGGGGCTAAAGTGGCAAATCTTTACTGCGAGGTCAATGAGAGCATTAAAGCTTACGGCGTGACAAGCCACCGCCATACCCCGGAGATTGAGGAGCAGCTTTCCTATGCGGCCGGGGAGCCGGTAATCATTAATTTCACACCGCACCTTGTGCCTATGAACCGGGGAATCCTGGTGACGGCTTATGCGGATCTTATAAAGGATGTATCGTGGCAGGAGCTGCGCTGCGCTTATGAAAAATATTATGGCCAGGAAAAGTTTATACGTCTTTTAGATGAAAATGTCTGCCCGGAAACCCGTTGGGTGGAAGGCAGTAATTATGTGGACATTAATTTTAAAGTGGATTTGCGGACGCACCGGGTCATTATTATGGGAGCTATTGACAATCTTGTAAAAGGCGCGGCCGGACAGGCTGTCCAAAATATGAATCTTATGTTTGGGCTTAATGAGGCCGAGGGCCTTAGCCTTGTACCTATGTTCCCATAACGTGAGAGAGGCTGAAAATATGGATATTCGTACAATGACAGCAGAGGATTATGATGCCCTTTATAAGCTCTGGATGAGTATTTCAGGCTTTGGGATCCGAAGCATCGACGATTCACGGGAAGGAATTTGCCGGTTCCTTAAACGCAACCCTGCCACAAGCGTTGTGGCTTATAATAAGGCGGGGGAGCTTGTGGGAAGTATTTTGTGCGGGCATGATGGCCGCACCGGTTATTTTTACCATGTCTGTGTCCGGGAGGATTACCGGATGCACGGCATTGGAAAGACGATGGCTGCTTTTTGCGTAGAAGCGCTGAAAAAGGAACATATTAATAAAGTGGCGCTGATCGCATTTACTGAAAATAAAGTAGGAAATACATTTTGGCAGGATATTGGCTGGAATGAGCGGCCGGATGTTAATTATTATGAGTTTTCTTTAAATAATGATAATGTGACGGTATTTAACCGATAATAGTGAGGAAGTTTGCAGAACAGACAGGAGGTTATACTATGAAGATCATCGAAGGCGGCGTGACCGCGGCGAAGGGCTTTGAGGCGGCAGCGGCAGCGGCGGCCATCAAATATAAGGATCGGACGGATATGGCTTTGATTTACAGCACAGTTCCGGCCTTGGCCGCAGGAACCTTTACGACAAATGTTGTCAAAGCCGCTCCGGTCAAATGGGACCAGGAGATTGTGTATCATTCGCCCTTTGCCCAGGCGGTTGTTATTAATTCAGGCATTGCCAATGCCTGCACTGGTGAAGAAGGCTACGGCTATTGCCGGGAAATTGCCGGGCGGTCGGCAAAAGCCCTTGACATTTCTGAGGACAGTGTGCTTGTAGCGTCCACAGGAGTTATTGGCATGCAGCTTCCTATGGACCGTATGAGTCGGGGAATTGAGCTTTTGGCCGCCTCAAAGAGTGAAACACTTGCCGCCGGAGATGAGGCCGCTCACGCGATTATGACGACCGATACAGTGGCAAAGCAGGTTGCGGTGACTGTGGAAATTGGAGGAAAAACAGTGACCATTGGCGGAATGTGCAAGGGTTCCGGAATGATCCACCCCAATATGTGTACAATGCTTGGCTTTGTCACAACAGATGCGGCAATTTCTAAAGAAATGCTCCAGAAAGCACTGAGCGCCAGTGTCGTAGATACATATAACATGGTATCCGTGGACGGCGATACATCGACCAATGATACGGTGCTCCTTCTTGCGAACGGACAGGCAAAAAATCCGGTGATCGAAACGGAGGATGAAAATTATAAAATATTTAAGGAAGCCCTAGACTATGTGAATACTGTGCTGGCCAAAAAGATTGCCGGAGACGGCGAAGGCGCCACTGCGTTATTTGAAGTAAAGATTGTGGGCGCTAAGGATAAGGCCCAGGCAGTGACCCTGGCCAAAGCTGTTGTTACATCAAGCCTTGTCAAGGCAGCTATTTACGGCCATGACGCCAATTGGGGCCGTATTTTATGTGCGATGGGGTATTCCGGGGCAGATTTTGACCCTGAAAAGGTCGATCTGTTTTTTGAAAGCGCTGCCGGAAAACTTCAAATTATTGAAAATGGCGTTGCTGTTTCTTACAGTGAGGATGAAGCAACAAAGATTTTATCAGAAAGCGAAGTGACAGCGATTGCCGATGTAAAGCTTGGAAATGCCAGCGCTACGGCATGGGGCTGTGATTTGACTTATGATTATATAAAAATAAATGCGGACTACCGTTCTTAAAAAAACTGCTTAAAAAGCAGGGGCAGTCATAAGGATAGCAGAGCAGACCGCTTTACGGTTATGCAAAAGGCGCAGGCGCCGGGAGGTAAATATGGATAAGAGTATGGACAAGTATCTGGAAAAAGCTGAGGTGCTCATTGAAGCCCTTCCCTATATCCAGAGATTTAACAGGAAGATTATTGTCGTAAAATATGGCGGGAGCGCCATGGTGGACGAAGAGCTTAAAAGAAAGGTGATTGCGGATGTAACCCTTTTAAAGCTCGTAGGCTTTAAGCCGATCATTGTTCACGGCGGCGGCAAGGAAATTAGTAAATGGGTCGAAAAGTCGGGCATGACGCCGAAATTTGTCAACGGCCTTAGGGTGACGGACGAGGCGACGATGGAGATTGCGGAGATGGTATTAAACCGGGTCAATAAATCCCTCGTCCAGCTTGTGGAGCAGCTTGGCGTACTGGCCGTAGGCGTTTCCGGCAAGGACGGCGGTCTTTTAAAGGTTGAGAAAAAATATTCCAATGGCGAGGATATTGGCTATGTGGGAGAAGTAAAATCTGTGAACCCGAAAATTTTATATGATCTTTTGGAAAAGGATTTTCTGCCGGTCGTATGCCCGATTGGCTTAGATGATGAGTACAATACGTATAATATTAATGCGGATGATGCCGCCTGCGCGATTGCGACTGCGGTCAATGCCGAAAAGCTGGCCTTCCTTACAGATATTGAAGGTGTTTACCAAAATCCCGAGGACAAGAGCAGCCTGATTTCTGAGCTGCGTATTGATAAGGCGAGAGAGCTTATTGGAACAGGCTTTATCGGCGGCGGAATGCTGCCCAAGCTGAATAATTGTATTGAAGCTATTGAAAACGGCGTTTCCAGAGTCCATATTCTGGACGGGCGTATTCCTCACTGCCTTCTTCTGGAAATATTTACGAATAAAGGAATTGGCACAGCGATTTTAAGTGAGCAGGAAAGCAGGTATTACCATGAACATGACTGATTATATGGCGCTGGGGGAAGAATACATTCTTCATACCTACAATCGTTACCCGGTAGTTTTTGAAAAGGGCGACGGCGTTTACCTTTATGATACGGAAGGTAAGAAATATTTGGATTTTGCCGCCGGTATTGCGGTTTTTGCCCTTGGCTATAATAACAAGGCGTATAATGACGCCTTAAAGGATCAGATTGACAAGCTGATCCATACGTCAAATTTATATTACAATATTCCGGCGGTGGAGGCAGCAAAAAAGCTTGCACTGGCCACAGGCCTTGATAAGGTATTTTTTACGAACAGTGGAACAGAGGCCATTGAAGGGGCGATTAAGACGGCCAGAAAGTATGCCTGGCTAAAGGATCACCGCACGGACCATGAAATTATTGCGATGAATCATTCCTTCCATGGAAGAAGCATGGGCGCGCTGTCGGTGACGGGAAATGCCCATTATCAGGAACCCTTTAAGCCGCTGATCGGGGGGATTAAATTTGCGGACTTTAATGATATTGACAGCGTAAAGGCTCAAGTGACGGAGAGGACCTGTGCTATCATTATCGAGCCTGTTCAGGGCGAGGGCGGCATTTATCCGGCCACAAAGGAATTTATGGAGGGTCTGCGTAACCTTTGCGACGAGAAAGATATTCTTCTTATTTTTGATGAAATTCAGTGCGGTATGGGCCGCACGGGAACAATGTTTGCCTGCCAGGCTTACGGCGTAGCGCCGGATATTATGACTTGCGCCAAGGCTCTTGGCTGCGGTGTTCCGGTAGGAGCCTTTGTTCTCAATGAAAAGGTGGCAAAAAATTCGCTGGTGCCCGGCGACCATGGAACGACCTACGGGGGGAACCCTTTGGCCTGCGCGGCTGTGAATAAAGTGTTTGACCTGTTTGGATCCGAGCATATTCTGGAGCATGTCAAAGAAGTGGGGGCGTACCTTGAGGAAGCGCTTGACTGCCTTGCGGCCCAGTATGATTTTATACAGGAGCGCAGGGGCAGGGGGCTTATGCAGGGTCTTGTCATCACAGGCCGGCCTGTCGGTGAGATCGTGACAAAAGCGCTCTCCCATGGCCTTGTGGTGATTACCGCAGGCTCCGATGTGGTCCGTCTTGTGCCGCCCCTTGTCATTGAGAAAGCGCATGTGGATGAAATGATTGAAAAGCTTAAGGCTTGTTTTTAAGCCCTTTACAGACCAAGGAGTGCAACAAAAGTGATTTTGGAGCACTCCTTTTTGCGCGATACGCCCTGCGCCGACCGGAGCGAAGCGAAGACCAATTTTGCTGTGAGCTGGCTGTTGTATAGCAGCGGTCATCCATCGGCAGCTTTTGCATAAATTTGCTTTTCCTGGTTAGACTATGTATTATTACATTAACTGATGGAGGCAATATTATGGGATGGATCGTTGCATTAATATCCGGGGCGCTGATGAGCGTCCAGGGCGTATTTAATACAGAGGTGACAAAACAGACAAGCATATGGGTATCTAATAGCTGGGTACAGTTTTCCGCGTTATTAGTATGTCTTGGAGCCTGGTTTTTCAAAGGCAGGGAAAGCTTCGGGAAGCTTTGGCAGGTGGATCATAAATATTTGCTCCTTGGGGGCGTGATCGGCGCCTTTATCACGCTGACCGTGATTATGAGCATGAATACCTTAGGACCGGCCAAGGCGGCGCTGCTTATTGTTGTCGCCCAGCTTGCCGTTGCCTATGTGATCGAGCTTTTTGGCCTTTTTGGCACCGAAAAGGTAGATTTTGCATGGTCAAAGCTCATCGGCCTTGGCGTGGCGATTGCGGGAATCGTTATTTTCAAATGGGAGTAAAACGATTTTTGAAAAGTGCTTGTTTTTACCGGGGTAATTATGTAAAATAAGAGTGTATGGTTTATAAAAGCAGAAAACTTTCCTTATTGGCCGATGGCTTAACAGGTGTTAAGCCTTTGGCCGGCATAGAAAGGAAGGGATTTTGTGTTTAAGTTAATGTTCAGACAAAAAAGGCGCCTGCCTCGCCTTTGGACTATGGCGCTGGTCGTGTGTGCAGGGATCGCCTGCGCTGCCGGGTGCCGCAAGGAGTACCAGGACCATGCTGTTTTGCTGGAAACTGTGGCATTGCCGGAAACAAATGAGCAGCCGCAAATGCAGAGCATGTCTTCTGAGAGTACGCAAAACCGCGCCAACGAAGAAGGCTCGGAAAGTATATCTGGGAGTTTTACAGAAGAAACCGTATGTGATGATATTTATGTTTATGTCTGCGGATGTGTCAACGCTCCGGGAGTTTATAAGCTTAGCAGCCAGTCTCGGGTTTTTGAGGCGGAAGAGGCTGCCGGGGGAATGTCCTCTTTAGCGGCTGCCGAAAGTATTAATCTGGCAATGAAGCTTACGGACCAAATGCAGATTTATGTGCCGTCAGAGGAAGAGGTGCTTGAGGGAAGCAGTTATCCGGGAAAGGATATGGCCGTTCCTGCAGAGTCATCCTTATCTGGCGGGGAGAGTACCGGAAAGCTTAATATTAATACAGCCACCGCAGCTCAGCTTGACGCCCTGCCGGGAATCGGCGCATCCAAGGCGGAAGATATTGTAAATTACAGGGAAGAAAACGGAGGCTTTTCCAAAACAGAGGAGCTGATGAATATTCCGGGAATTAAGCAGGGGATATTTGATAAAATAAAGGATTTAGTCACCGTAGATTGAGGTAAAAAGATGGACAGAAAGATTTTGATTGTTGATGATGAGAAGCTGATCGTCAAGGGCTTAAAATTTACCCTTGAGCAGGACAGCATGGAGGTTGATGTTGCCTATGACGGGCGGGAGGCCCTGGAAAAGGCGAAGAATAATCAATATGATATGATTTTGCTGGATGTAATGCTTCCAGAGCTGAACGGCTTTGAAGTATGCCAGCAGATCCGCGATTTTTCAGATGTGCCGATTATCATGCTGACAGCCAAGGGCGATGATATGGATAAAATACTGGGCCTGGAATACGGCGCTGACGATTACATTACAAAACCGTTTAATATTCTTGAGGTCAAGGCAAGAATCAAGGCGATTATGCGCCGGGTGAACAGTAAGCGCCAGAAAGCTGCGGAGCCTGCGGCCAATGTGATTGTATCCGGTGATATGCGTATTGATATGGACAGCCGCCGCGTCTTTATAGAAAATAAAGAGGTCAATCTGACAGCGAAGGAATTTGATTTGCTGGAGCTTCTTATTATGAATCCCAACAAGGTCTATAACAGGGAAAAGCTTCTGAATCTGGTTTGGGGATATGATTATCCCGGGGATGTGCGTACAGTGGATGTTCATGTGCGCCGGTTGAGAGAAAAAATCGAGAAAAACCCAAGTGAACCAAAGTATATACATACAAAATGGGGTGTTGGTTATTTCTTCCAAAAATAAGAAGAAGCAAAAAAGACGGCTGGGATTTCTGCATAGCATGTGTTTTAGGCTTATTGCCATTACGATTGTGCTTGCGGTGATCCCTTTATTCATTATGCGGGGAACGCTCCTGCTGAACATCCAGGACAAGCTGTGGAATGAGCGCGTTGATAATATTGAGCGCCATAGCAGCTATCTTGCCTCGCAGATTGTAAAGCTGAATTACTTTGATGATGAAAATGTAAACATTATCAATAATCTGATTTCTCAGTTAGATTCCATTTATGATGGCCGCGTCATTGTCGTCGATGAAAATTTTTCCGTGCGCAAGGATTCCTATTCCCGCATTAACGATAAAAAGGTCATTACGCCGGAGGTTATCGCATGTATGAGCGGAATGGGGGCGGAGCCGACCTATGATAAAGTATATGATATGATTGAAACCGTTGTTCCGGTCACTGACGGCGGCGGTGCCATCAAGGGGGCGATTATTATTGACGCCTCCACTCTGGATTTGACGGCAACCTATCAGTCCATCAAAATAATGAGTGTTTTTGTAGCTATTGGTTTTTCTGTGATCCTTATCATTCTGTCGTCATTGATTGGCCGGGCCTTTACAAAGCCTTTTAAAAATGTGGCGCGCTCTATCAACCGTATTTCCGAAGGATATTTTGATGAAGAGGTTCATTTAAAGGGCTATGCAGAGATTGAAACGATTTCTGAGGCTTTTAACGTTATGCTCAAACGCCTTAAGGATCTTGAGGATTCACGCCAGGAGTTTGTGTCCAATGTGTCCCATGAGCTGAAAACGCCCCTGACATCTATGAAGGTTTTAGCCGATTCCCTCAATACCCAGGGCGATGCCCCGGTAGAGCTGTACCGGGAATTTATGCAGGATATTGTTGTGGAGATTGACCGGGAAAACGCCATTATCAACGACCTTCTTTCTCTTGTGAAGATGGATAAAAAGGCAGGGGATCTCAATGTTTCTAATGTAAACATTAATGAAATGCTGGAGCTGATTTTAAAACGGCTGCGGCCGGTGGCGGCGAAGCGGGGGATTGAGCTTGTCCTTGAAAGCTTCCGCACCGTCAGCGCGGATTGTGACGAAATGAAACTGACGCTGGCATTTACCAATCTTGTAGAAAATGCTATCAAGTATAATGTGGCCGGAGGCTTTGTCCAGGTTTCCCTGGATGCGGACCATAAATATTTTTATGTGAAGGTTTCGGATTCTGGTATCGGTATTCCTGAGGAATTTCAGGAAAAAATATTTGAACGCTTTTACAGAGTCGATAAAGCCCGTTCACGGGAAACCGGAGGCACAGGGCTGGGCTTAGCGATTACAAAAAATATTATATTAATGCATGACGGAGCGATCAAAGTAAAAAGCAAGGAGGATGAGGGAACGACGTTTACCGTAAGGATTCCTTTAACGGTAACGCTGTGATGAAGGTGCCTATGAAGAAAGTAAAATATATGGTTATCCTCTGTCTGGCCTTGGCGGCTGTGCTTACGGCCTGCCGCAAGGAAAGCGGCAGCCTTCAGGAAAATAAGGACGACGGTATTGTGGATAAATCGGTTGTCGATACGACATATAAGGTATATTATCCTGGCAAAGACAATATCCACCTTGAGGGCGTGTCCGTCATTTATACGTCAGAAACGCCTCAGGAGCTTATTGATGAATGTATAAAAAGCCTGAAGGCACAGCCGGAGGAGGATTCCCTTAAAATGACAATCCCGGAGGATGTGGCAGTGCTTGATACGGTGTATGATCCTGTGACAAAGCAGGTGGATATTTATTTTAACAGCAGCTATGCCAGGCTTCCGAAAAATGAGGAGATTCTTGTAAGGGCCGGCGTTGTCAAAACGCTGACCCAATTTGACGGCGTTATTGATTATGTACAGTTTTACGTGGACGGAAGCCCGCTGACTGAAAGCGACGGACAGAAAATGATTATGATGCAGTCGGATTTTGTTGAAAATACGATGACCGATGTTAAGCGTCTGAACCAGGGAACGATCCGCCTGTATTTTGCCAGCTCCGACGGCACAAAGCTTGTGGCGGAGGATGTCTATATTCATTATTCTAAAGCTTACTCTCTGGAAAAGGTAATTGTGGAGAGTCTTATTGCCGGGCCGATTTCTAAAAATCTTAATCCAACGCTTTCTTCGGATGTAAAGCTTTACGATGATGTGAGCGTGGTGGACGGCATTTGCTATGTGGATTTTAACCAGAGGTTTTTAGACCGGATGAATGATCAGAGTTTTGCCCTTAATGTATATTCGGTTGTCAATTCCCTGACCGAGCTGGAACATATTTCCAGTGTCCAGATAAAAATTGACGGTGAAATTGTTGCCGGAAATGACGGGAATATTTCTCTGGCCGAACCCTTAGGGAGAAATGAGGAGCTGATTGTTAAGCCCTCAGATACGCCCCCGGTTGTGGAAAGCAGCGCCCAGACAGAAAGCGGCAGCGGTAACAGCGCCCAGGCGGGGAGTGTGACCAGCACCCAAATGGAGAGCGGCAGCAGCGGGATGCCGGCTGAATAGTTATTATAAAAGGAGTGTCAATGCGTTTACGACCTGTATTATGGCTTGGGCTTGCTTATATTACAGGAGAATTGCTGGCATGGGTATGGCCAAAGAGGCTGAATGAGGTGGCCGCAGGATGTGTGGCTGCGGCCGCTGCCCTCTTTGGGATGATAATTTTAAAATATGTATTGAAAAAACAAAAGACGTTTACAGGCAGTACACGAATGAAAAAAACTTTAAGAAAAGGGCTTTTATTTGTGCTGCCTGTTTTTTTATTTATAGGATATTTGAAGTTTTCCCAGGTTCTTGAAAGCGGACTTGAAAGTGACCGCTGCCTGCAGTCCTGGCTTGACGGGGAAATGGAAGGCGGCCTTCGGAAAGGGGAGGGCGGCGGAAAAACGATGCAGGGGCGGGTCATGTCTGTGGAGGAAAAAACAAATAGCTGGTATGTGTATGTTGGCGGTTGCGAGGGCATTTTGGCGGATTCGGTGCTTGTTTCTATCAGCAAGGAGGATGCGCCGGATCTGGACGTGGTTTGTATTCCGGGGGATTGGGTCTATTTTTCTGGGGAGGCTGAACTTTTTTCTCATCCGTCAAATGAGGGGGCCTTTGATGAATGGCTTTACTACCATTCCAGGGGGATATTGGCCCGGGTGTGGGCCGACAGTGTGTCTGTGGTCCGGCAGGAGGCTACCTTTTGGGAGCAGGGGGCCTGGGCGCTCTCAAGCTGGATGAGAAAAAATTGCGGGCAATATCTTTCTGAGCGCAGCGCAGGCGTGGCTGTAAGTATGGTGTGCGGCGACAAATCCATGCTGGATAGAGCGCTTAAGGAGCTTTATCAGCGGTCGGGGATTTCTCATATTCTTGCCATCAGCGGCTTACATATAACCTTTATCGGCATGGGAACCTATCGCCTGCTTAAGCGTTTTGGATTTTCTCACCGCCTTTGCCTGTGGAGCGGCCTGCTTTTCATGGCCTGTTATGGCTGGTTTACGGGAATGGCGCCCTCCACAATGCGGGCTGTCATAATGACCGGGCTGTCTTTAGGCGCCAGGATATCAGGGCGCACCTATGACCGGCCTACGGCGCTTTCCCTGGCCGCTCTCGTCATTCTTGTGCCATCGCCTTTAATGATTACCCAGCCCGGGTTTTTGCTGTCCTTTATTGCAGCCGGGAGCCTGGCCCTGTGTCCGCCGCTGCCTGCGCCTGGGGCGCCCAAAAAGGGAAAGCGGCCCATAAGGGCGCTGGCGGCCCGGATTTCCCGGCTGCTGATAGCTCCTGTTTTTGTTACTATAGGAATGCTTCCGGCGATTGCATGGTGCTTTTTTGAAATTCCGGTTTACAGCATTGCCGTGAACCTGGCAGTCATTCCGTTAATGAGCATTGCTTATCCCGCTATGCTTCTTTGTGCCATTGCCGGCCCTCTTCTTGGCCCGTTGGTTATTTTGCCAGCCTGGCTGATCGAGGGGGTTTTAAGCGTCTATGAATGGCTGTGCCGCCTGTCCATGGAGCTTCCCGGGGCGGTGCTTATTGTAGGGAAGCCTTCCCCGGAAATCATCGTGTTGTCCTATATGCTTTTTGGGGCGGCTGCGGCAGTTGTGTGGTTTTTCAAGGATTCTTTTGGAAAGAGCGGGAGGAACGCACCTTCCGGTGTTGGAGGGAACAAGGCTGCTCTGGCTTTTAGGGGCAAAGGCGGCCCAATTTTTAGCAGCAAAGCTGCCTTGCCCGGGAATAGTGCGGCCTTGCTCAGGAATAGTGCCTCTTTGCCCGGGAATAGTGCCGCCGTGCGCAGAAATCGTGTGGCTCTGCTCAGGAACAGTGCGGCCTTGCTTCTCTCTCTTTTGGGCGTCCTTATTTTAACGCTTCCGATCCGACCGGAGGGGATGACAGTGACGATGGTGGATGTGGGCCAGGGGGATTGCTTTTTTATCCAGCTTGCCGATGGAACAAATATTTTAGTGGACGGGGGGAGCAGCGACCAAAAAAACATGGGGCAGTACATCTTATTGCCATTTTTAAAATCCCGGGGAGTCCGGCGGCTGGACGCGGTTTTCCTTTCCCATATGGACAGCGACCATATCTGCGGCGTGCAGGAAATGCTGGAAGCCTCCCTTGGAGGTGAAACAAACGGCAGCCAGGCAAAAAAGCTCGTTCCGGGAAGCATTACTGTGGAAAATCTGTTTTTGCCGTGGAATGTGAGGGAATCCGGCGGCGGTGAGGCGCTTTTGGCTCTGGCCGGCGCTTTGGATATACCGTGCTTTGGCCTTAAAACCGGAGATTTGCTTACCTTTGGAAAGCTAAAACTTACAGTCGTTTCGCCGGATAAAACACAAAGCGGGGAACAGCTCCTTTTTTCAGATAATTTGGACAGGAATGACACAAGCCTTGTGTTTTGTGTGTCTTATGGGGATTTTGATATGCTTTTTACCGGAGATGTGGGCCAGGCGGTGGAGGAGCGTATAGTAGAAAACATGAAAGCCTTCGGCATTGGCCCGTGTGACGTGCTTAAGGTCGCCCATCACGGCTCGAAGGGAAGCTCCACCCAGGCCTTTTTAGATTATGTCAGGCCCGAGGCGGCACTGATTTCCTGCGGCAAGGACAATTCCTACGGCCATCCCCATAAGGAGCTTATTAAGCGCCTCCAAAGGGTTACAGAAAATATCTGCATTTCGGCCCAAAGGGGGGAATGGATTGTGTCAACCAATGGAAATTTTATAAAAATAGTTGTGTGGACATGGATGGACAGTTATAATAACATGCAGGAGGTGTCGTTTGACAATGAAATTCAGAACGGTCAATGACCTTAATACAATTTCCATTAATGAAATGAAGCTTATATCTATGGAGCTGACACAGCAAAGCCTCGTCTTAAAGCTTGAAGGAGCTGTTGTAAAGGCAGATAATTCCAATAATAACCGGTATGAGGATGTTTATTGCGCGGATATGGTTCTTATCTTTAAGGGGCTTAAGCTTTTAAACTTTTGCCGCGCTGGCTTTAAATATTATGATGCTGACGGAAGGCTTATCAATGAGGTTCCTGGCAGGCAGCTTGAGGATAAGGATATTCAAAAGGCTGTGGATATAAAAAATGGGGCCTGGGTTTTTTCTCTGGAATGTTTTGATCCGGAAAATCAAATATACCGCCTGATCTATGATGTGGAGGATGAGGAAACAAAAACCTATGAGGCAGAGTTTACTTTTTTGGAAAGCACGGCGTCCTGGGAGCGGTTCGCAGGCCCGGTAGAAGGGTAGATCAGTATGAGGACACTGAACGAGCATATAAAAAAACATACATTTAAAAATGTATATCTTATCTATGGGCCGGAGGACTATTTGCGCAGGCAGTACCGGGATAAGCTTAAGGCGGCCATTTTGCCCGAGGGCGATACGATGAATTACAATTATTTTGAGGGAAAGGGCATAAATGTCCAGGAAATTATCGGCCTTGCAGAAACGCTGCCGTTTTTTGCAGATCACCGTCTGATTATTTTGGAAAATACCGGATTTTTCTCATCGGCGAATGACGTTATGGCTGAATATGTCAGCCATGTGCCTGAAACAACGGTTCTCGTTTTTGTGGAGGAGAGCGCGGATAAGCGGAACAAGCTTTTTAAGGCAGTAAGCGCCGCTGGCTATGCGGCCAATATGACAAGCCCGGACCAGGAAACCCTGGTGAAATGGGTGGCCGGGATATTAAAGCAGGACGGCAAAAGGATTACAAAAAATGACTGCCTGCTGTTCCTTTCTTTGATTGATATGGATATGGAAAATATCCGCCAGGAGCTGGAAAAGCTTGTGTGCTACACAATGGGGCGGGATGTGGTGACGCAGGAGGACATTCATGCCGTATGCAGTATTCACACGGAAAATAAGATTTTTGACATGATTAATGCGGTCGCCGGAAAAAATAAAGGCCAGGCTATGGCCTTGTACAATGATCTTTTGACCTTAAAGGAGCCTCCCATGCGGACGCTTTATCTTATGGCGCGGCAGTTTAATGTGCTTTTGCAGATCCGGGAGCTGACGGTGCAGGGCTTCCCAAACACCATCATTGCCGAGCGCACTGGGATGAGGGAGTTTATTGTGAGGAAAAATGCCGGACTGGCCCGGAAGTTTTCGGTGGAGGAGCTTAAAGGCGCCGTAGAGTTTTGCACCCAGATGGAAGAGGATGTAAAGACGGGAAAAATGATCGACCAAATCGCCGTAGAGCTGGTGATTTATAAATATGCCTCGTAGGCCTTTGGCTCCTGAGGGCGGGGGCAGGCTTATAAGGGCAGAGGAGAGTAGAGTATGCTCATAGGCGTATTCTACTCTTTTTTATGCTGTGGATTGGAGGGTAAAGGATGATAAAGTTAATAATTGTTGATGATGAACCTTTGGCGCTGGAGGATTTTTCAGAGCTGCTTTGCTGGGGAAATTATGGGTATGAGCTTTGCGGCTGTGCGGCGAATGGGGTAAAGGCGCTGGAACTGATTGAGAAAAAGAAGCCGGATATTGTATTTACGGATATTAGTATGCCGATTATGGACGGGATTGAACTGTGTAAAAATATTTCAGAGAAATATCCGGGGATTAAAATGGTTATTCTTACGGCATACAGGGAATTTGAGTATGCGCGTAAGGCGTTGGCCTACGGGGTTACGGATTATCTTTTAAAAAATCAAATCAATGAACAGACGGTGCTAAAGCTTTTGGTGCGTATATCTAAAACGCTGGAAAAAGAGCGGGCCAGGGAAGATAGTACAAGGCAGTCCTACTATCAAAATATGATGCTGAATATGGCCCAGATTTATTCGCAAAGCGGCGTAAGCGAGAACAATCCTTGCTATTGTATGATGTTATTGCAAAGAGTTCCATGGCTGCCAGAACAGGTACTTGGCCGCGGGCCAAAGGAGATTTTGCTGGATAGAGAAGCACTTGCTGCGTTAATACCGCCGCAAAAGGATATGGCCTTACAGCAGGTGATATGGCTGGATAAAAAAAGCTGGGGCCTGATTTTGGTTCCTGAAGCTGAGGAAAGCTTTTCTTTCAAAGCTTATAAGCCCTTTTTGCAGGAATTTTCCTTTGGCCTCCAAAACTATTTTAAAGAAAAATATTCGACGGATATTCTTATTTTATTTGATGAAACGATGACCCGGCTATCCTGCCTGCGGGAGCACTTTTCTTCCATGCAGGCCTGCGGGGAATATGAATTATTCATTAGCCATAATCTGGTAATACCATACCGTAATTACGTGGATATGTATGCAAATACTGAGGGCGATCATAAAAAACAAAGAATGTATTTCCAGGAGATCGACGAGGCCCTGCAGCAGGGCGATAAAGATGGGCTGCTGGAAAAAATGAATGAATTAAAAGCCGTTATTTTTGGCTCAAAATATGATATTGGCCAGTTTTCATATATTTCCAGGCATTTACTGGAAATATTGGATTATCAGCGGATTCAGAACGGCTTCTCGCCGCTTCGGGAATATTTTGCAACGTTTCCATTATCCTGGATGGATGCAACGGCCGTCTGGTCTTTTTTAGAGCGGGAGGCTATGCAGATAGCAGAATTGTCTTCATTCCAAAAAAGCGAGCATATGGATAAAAGAATCCAACTGGCCGTTTTGTATATTCATCACCATTACAAGGATAAGCTCACGGTGAAATCTGTAGGGGAACAGGTCGGCTTAAGTGAGATGTATTTTAATATGCTGTTTAAAAATGAGATGGGAATGACCATGGGGGATTATTTGACAAAATACCGGATTGAGGTTGCAAAACGGCTCATTTTAGAGGGAAGGCATAAAGTTTATGAGGTTGCGGATTTAACCGGATATACTTCCGCCCAGTATTTCAGCCAGATTTTTTTGAAGCTTACCGGCTGCACGCCAAAAGAGTATGAAAAAAATGCAAAGAGGAATCAGGATTATGAAAATGAATGATAAGCCAAGAAAGCTCAGTAAAAAGATTATGCTGCTCATTATTGTCGTCAATTTAAGTATTTGTACTGTAGGAAGCCTTGTCCTGTATAAATATTTTTCAGAAATACTCATAAGGCAAATGTGGAAAGACAGCCAGGTAAATTTTGAGCGGGCCGTTTTGCAGTATGATTCTGTTTTTGAGGAAATTGAGCGGTATGCTGCCCAAATATCCATTGAAACAATTATCCAAAATTATTTGGCGGCAGAAGCCTATGACAGTGTTGTGGAGGAAAATAAAGTAAGGAGGGAAATACTGACAGAGCTGCAAAGGCTGAGAATGTTGTCGGATTCTATTGAAAGTATCGCGTTGGAAAAACAAGGGGAGGTGAAGCTTTGGACCCATGTTCCCTTTGTAGATGAGAACAGTAATGCCCTGGTGCAGCAATGGTACGAGGCTTATTGCCAGACGCCGGTAAGTGACAGCAAAGGAAAGCTTGTCAGTGAACCCTATACCTTTGCCTATCAGGGCAACAGCGGTGAAAACCGGCTGGAATATATAAGTATATGCGCTCCGGTTTATTCGGTGAACCAGGAAAGGAAACCTGTTGGAAATTTGATTATAAATATTGAGCTTTCCACACTGGATGACATACTTGAGGTAAATAAGGACGGTTTTGACGGGATCGGATATTTTTGCGGCGGCAGGCAAAGTATTGTCCTTGCAAATGATTCTGTCACGGAAAATGATGTTTTGCTGGCCGCAAGTGATTCCGTGAAAGAAGATAAGCAGTTTCCTGTTTATTTAAGCAAAGACAGCACGCTGGGGCTGAAGCTGGCCGCAGTCTGCCAGTTTTCCGGCGTGTCAATGCTGTTTAATGAAGATGTTATTGTTCTGCTTCTTATTGTTGTTTTTGATCTGCTTATCAGCGCCGCAATGCTGATTCCTGTAATGCTTAAAGTGACCCGGCCGGCAAAGGTTTTAGCCTCAGCGATGGAACAGGCCGGGAAAGGGGATTTAAAAACCCGGGTGTCCATTACGTCTAAGGATGAATTTCAGATATTAGGTGAAGAACTGAATAAAATGATTGCCCGGCTGGATGATTATATGCAGGCGGCGATTTCCAATGAAAAAATACGGCACGAATTGGAGTATGAGGTATTAGTCGCGCAGATTAATCCCCATTTTATTTATAATACGTTAAATACGATTGTATATTTAGCTAAAAAAGGAAGAAACGGGGATGTTGTGAACATTACCCACGCATTTATTGAATTGCTCCAGGACGGGCTGAAGATGTCCTCAGAAAATAACATGTTTTCTTCCATTAAGGAAGAACTGTCCATTATCCGTAATTATGTGTGTATTCAAAATTACCGGTATAAGGATTGCTTTGAAGTCATTTATGAGTGTTCCCAGGATCTGCTTGATATTAAGGTACCGACCTCTGTCATTCAGCCTCTTGTGGAAAACGCCCTGTTCCATGGGATTGTTCCTCTGGGCCGCCCCGGGAAAATATGGCTTAAGATTGAAAAAAAGAACATAGAAGGAAAGGCGTGTTTGAAAATTTTAGTGGAGGATGAGGGCGTCGGCATTTCGCCGGAACGTCTGGACGCTATACAAAAAGGCACGCTTGCCTTGGAGGATGTGTCGAGGAATCATGTCGGCATAGCCAATGTACAAAAAAGGCTTGCTATGCTTTATGACGAAAAAAGTACGATGTCGATAATGCTGAGAAAAGAAGGGGGTACGGTGGTGGAAATTGTAATTCCTATGAATAAAAAATGATTAAAAAAGTTTTGTAAGGAACTTAATGGACAAAAAAGTTAAAAAAATATATAAAAAAGTGGTAAAAGTAACAAAATAGTGGTTTTCTATACTATTAAAATTTTTAGACTATTGGTATATTTTAAGTACATTCACAGAAGGTTATTTTAATGTAAGGAGGAAATCATATGAAAGGAAAACTGGCTGTTTTGTTAGCAGGGCTTATGGCAGCAACGTCTCTTGCAGGATGCGCTTCGGCAAATGGAGAAAATAGTGGAAATACATCTGGCTCAGAAAGCGGTGCCGTGCAGGAGCAGGGCAGCAGCGGGAGCAGTGAAAGCAGTGCCGGCTCCGGCGAGGTAAGCGGAAAAATTACAATTTGGACATGGACAGATATTAGCAATGAGATTGAAGCTTATGAAAGCTCCCATCCGGGAACGGAAATTGAGCAGGTTGTTATTGATGCCGGGGATTATGTGACAAAGATCCAGACAACACTGGCTTCCGGGGGCGACCTTCCCGACGCGCTCTGGGGAGAGAGCCTGAACCGGGGAATTATTTTTGAGATGGATATTTTGGACGAGCTTACGGCGGAGCCTTATCATTTGGATGTGAGTCTTCTTGAAGATTATGTTATTCCATCGATGACGAATGAGGACGGAAAAATCGTAGGACTTGAGCGCAATGTTACCCCTTCAGGTCTTGCTTACCACAGGGATATGGCTTTGGAGTATTTTGGAACTGATGATCCGGATGAGCTTGCGGCTAAGTTTTCCACATGGGAGGATTTTATTAAGGCAGGCCAGGAGGTCAGTGAAAAGAGCGGCGGAAAGGTGACAATGCTTACATCTTTGGGAGATGTTTATTATATGATGAATGGACAAAGCCAGGATGTCAGGATTTCTGACGGAACGATCCATGAGAGCGCGGTGCTTGATCTGTTTACAAAAATATGTCAGTTCCGTGATGCCGGGATTGTTTCCCAGATTGAACAGTGGACGCCGGCCTGGTATGCGTCTTTTGCATCAAAGAACAGTATTTTCAGCCCGATGCCGGCTTTTGGGGTTCATTCATGGATACTGCCCAGTGAGGAAGATGGCGAGAGCGATTGGGGGCTTATGATTCCTCCGGGAGGCGGTTTTAGCTGGGGCGGTACCTGTTGGGGAATTACAAAAAACAGTGAAAATAAAGAATTAGCCTGGGATTTTGTTTATTGGGATACCTTTGAGGAGGGCGCTCAGATGCGCTTTGATACCGAAGAAACACCTTCCGCAAAAACATTTTTGACGGATGAAAATCTTCAGGATGAAAATCCATATTTTTCTAATCAAAAGACAATGGAGGTCTATGTAAAGGAAATTCTGCCAACAGTTCATGTGAATAACCCGACACCTTACGACTATGCGGATGTCTGTGCGATCGAAATGGTGCTCAGCAGCTTTAACTCAGATTATACGCTGACGGCTTCGGACGGTGTGCAGCTTTACCTGGATGAAATGCAGAGACAGGCTCCGGAATTGAAAGTGGATTAAGGAGAGTAAAACAGGCTGGTGCATATGATTGCAGCAGCCTGTTCTATAAAAGGGGGAAAAGAAAATGCTGTCAAAACGCAAAAATCCATGGAAAAAGCGGAATAAATATATTGTTCTGCTTCTGGCGCCTTTCGTAGCTCTGTATGTGATTTTCGGGCTGTTCCCGATTGTTTATTCATTTGCTATTAGCTTAACGGACTGGACCTTTGGAAAGGAAATTCATTTTGTAGGGCTGCAAAATTATATAGAGCTTTTTACCATTGATCCGTATTTTTGGAAATCTGTTGGAAATACATTGATTTTAATGCTTTTGTACATACCGGCCTCACTCATTGTCGCCTTACTTTTGGCCAATGCGATTTTTTATAAGGGAACCCGGTTTAAACGTTTTTTCCAGGTCGCATTTTTTCTGCCCAATGTGACAACGGCAGTGGCGATTGGCTTAATGTTTGCCCTGATTTTTGACTGGCAGACAGGAATTTTAAATAATTTGCTCATTCAGCTTGGCGTTGTGGACAGCGGCATTAACTGGCTGGGTGAGCCGGGAACGGCGCGGTTTGTTACAGGGCTTATGCTGTTTTGGGCCTATTTTGGATATTGCACCGTGTTTTACCTGTCCGGCCTGGCTGGAATATCTGAGGATATATATGAGGCCGCCAGGATTGACGGGGCCTCCCGCAGGAAAATGCTGATTCATATTACAATTCCTATGCTTCGTCCGATTACATCCTTTTTACTGCTCACAAGCTTTATTTCCGGAACGAGAGTTATGGAAGAGCCTATGCTGCTGCTGAATGGCTGGGCGACGGCCGGACAGGCTGTGGGCGGACCGGACCGCTCGTGCCTGACGATTGTGTGGTATTTATACGATGTGGCGTTTGGAAACGGAACAAATTTACAGTACGGCAAAGGCTCTGCGATTGGCTATGCCGCCTTTATTCTTGTTTTACTTGTTGTTGTTATTTGTAAAAAGGGCCAGAAAATCATGCAAAAGAGAAAAGGAGAGTGGGAGGAATGAAGAAGGTAAAGAAAAAAATGGGCTCAGGAAGAACGGTGGTTCTGCTGGTTTTGGCCTTGATAACGATTCTTCCTTTTTACTTAATGATTTGTATGGGTACCCATACATCAAACGAGCTGTTTTCTGGGCTTTCAATTCTTCCGGGGAAAAGTCTTTTAAAGAATCTGGAAACAGTGGCCGACAGCTCCTTTGGAAGATTTTATATTAATAGTATTGTTTCATCGACAGCCGCGACGGTGATCGGTGTGCTGACAAGCGCCATGGCCGGATATGCATTGTCAAAATACCAATTTAAGCACAAAAAGCTTGTTTTAAATCTTATTGTTGCGACAATGATGGTCCCTTCCCAGATAAGCCTTGTTGCCTATGTGATAGAAATGCGTTATTTGCATTTGATGAATACGCTCTGGCCGGTGATAATTCCGTTTACTTTCAGCGCTTTCGGTGTGTTTTGGATGAAGCAGAGTATCGATGCTGCGGTGCCGGACGAGGTCATTGAAAGCGGGAGAATTGACGGGGCATCGGAAATGGGAATTTTCTTTAAGCTGGTGCTTCCCTTTGTGAAGCCGGCGCTTGTGACGATTGCATTGCTTTTGTTTTTGTGGTCATGGAACAATTACCTGCTTCCATTGATTACCATTAATGATATGAATTTGTACACGGTGCCTTTGGGCGTTTCAATGCTCAACGGTATGTACCAGACCGATTATGCGGCAAAGATTCTGGCACTGTCATTAGGAACGGTTCCGCTGATTATTATGTTTATTTTTGGTTCAAAATATTTTATCCGGGGGCTGACCTCGGGAGCTGTCAAGGGGTGAAATCATATGAAAGAATATTTAACAAGAGACGAAGTAAAAGCAGTGATTGAACGCAGAGGGGCTGCAAGGCATGTACCTGTATTTTTATTGAATTGGTGGGGAACGGGTACTGCGGAGAAATACGGCGATGAATTAAATAAGCTGGAGCAGGAATATCCGTCAGATATTTATTGCGGCGAGCTTTTGCAGCCCGGGGATGATGTGGCGCCAAAGGGCCACGACCCGGAATACCGCTGGGGCTACCGCGACTACGAAAATGCAGAACGGCACAGCATTGCCCAGGTTCCGGTACTTCTTGAAGACTGGGATGAGCTTAGTAAGCTTTTGGAGAAATTCCCAGATCCAGATGAACCGGGGATTTTGGACGGGGCCATTGAAGGGCTTAAAAAGGCCGGGAACCGTTACCGGCTTGGCCTGTTTTGGACATTGTGCCATGAGTGGTTTTGGAAAATCCGGGGCATGGAAAATACATTAGGCGATTATATCGAGGATGTGGAAAATCTCGCAATCCTTGGCAAAAAGGGGCTGGAATTTAATAAAAGAATTGTAGACCGTTTTGCAGAGGCCGGGTTTGACGGTATTATGACCTCGGATGACCTGGGCTTTCAGACAGGGCCGATGATGCAGCCTTGCGTTTTCCACGAGCTGATTTTCCCGATTTATAAAGAATTTGTGGACTATATCCACTCAAAGGGGATGCATGTGTGGCTCCATTCCTGCGGCGATAATACGCTGCTTATGGATGATTTGCTGGCTTCCGGCATTGACGTTTTACACCCGATTCAAAAGGGGTGCATGGACGAAAAAATGATTAACGAAAAATACGGCGGAAAAATCACATTCCTTTATGGGATTGATGTTCAAAACCTTATTCCGAGGGGAACACCGGAGGCGATCCGGGCGGAAGTGGATTATGCAAAGAAACTTTTTTATCGCCCGGAGGGCGGTATGATGCTTGCCGCTGCCAATGGAATCATGCCGGATACGCCTCTTGAAAATATCCGGGCTTTATTTGAAGAAGCCTATAAGGACCGGGCGGATGTCGCGCAGGAGGATCTCATTAGCTTTGGCTATACGGAGTCTGTGGAGTAAACAATGATTTTATTGTGTATTTATCTTGTATTTATTGGCCTGGGGCTATCGGATTCTCTTTTGGGGGCAGCCTGGCCGTTTATGGCTTCTGATTTTTTGGCAGAAACCGACTGGGCGGGAACGCTTTCATTTATAATATCCTTAGGAATTATCGCGGCCAGCCTAAATGCATGGCGGCTGACAAGGCGGCTTGGAACTGCCAAAACCGCAGCCTTGGGTCTTGGCCTGATTGCTGTAGCCCTGCTGGGCTTTGCCGGAAGCCATGGATTTTTAATCCTCTGTCTGTGCTGTGTGCCTCTGGGGCTTGGCGGGGGATTGATCCAGACGGTTTTTGACAACTATGTTGCCGGGCATTATTCAGCCCGGCACATGAACTGGCTCCAAGGCTCCTGGGGAATCGGGGCCGTGGCCGGGCCTTACCTTGTATCGGTTTTTAGCCAGGGCGCCTTTGGGTGGCGCGGCAGTTATGTAATGATTGCCATGGCTGAGATCGCTGTGCTGCTTTTTATGTACTGCCGGATGCACAATGACGGCAGCCGTGGAGCATATAAAGAAAGGAAGGATGTGCAAACAGTCCATAACAAAGCGGCGGCAGAAAAAAGGCTCAGGGAAAAAGCTGTAAATAAGCGCAGGGGAACCCCATTTTCCTTAAAGCGAATATGTATGGGCGCACAGTTTTTTTGTTATTGTTCTGTGGAAAATGCAGTGATGCTTTGGGGGGCCAGCTATTTAATTTATGCCAAGGCGTTTGACGCCTCCATGGCGGCCCGGGGCGTGTCCATGTTTTTCCTGGGAATCACGGCCGGGCGTTTTTTAAGCGGCTTTGTGGCGAACCGGCTTGGAAATATTTCAATGATTGGCTGTAGTGTGGGGGCTGCGGTCATTATGGATATGATTCTTTTATGTACGAGATGCACGCCTGTAATATGTATCGTATTTTTATTATTGGGGATGAGTATGGCGCCTGTTTTTCCGACGCTGCTCCACCAGACTCCGGCATGCTTTCCCGGAGAAGATCTGAATCTGCTTATGGGAATCCAGGTAGCCTGCGCCTATGTGGGCATTACGGTTGTTCCTCCCGTTCTTGGGAAGCTTTTTGCGGCAGTATCTTTTTCTCTGCTTCCATTGATTCAACTCATTTTCCTGATGATTGTTTTAGGGTGTGTGGCATTTTTAAATGTAAGAAGGGGGAAATAAAATGACAGGTAAAGAGCGCTGGATGAAGGTTATGGACGGCAAACAGACGGATCGTCTGATTTTTTGGCCGAAGATTATCGGAAACAGCTATATGCGGGGCCAGAGGGAGCCGTTTCGGCAAATGAAATTATTAGAAATGTATGATTATATCGGCTGTGATATACAGCTTTATTTGCCGCCGTGCTTTAAGATGGAGTATGACGGGTGCAGCTATGAGGAAACTGTGGAAAATGGCGTAATGTACCGGAGATTTTGCACACCTTTAGGAGAATTGGTCGGAACACTGATTTATGACGCAGACTCGGATTCCTATGCGCCAAGCCAGCAGATTATCAGGGAGCCGGGGGACATTGACATATTGCTTTATTTTTTCAAGCATACAAAGGCTGTCTTTGACGAGGAACAATATAAAGAAGCAAAACAGATCTATGACACCCTGGGAGAGCGGGGGATATGCGTGTCCTCTGTATGCGAGTCGCCGCTGATGGATTTCCTGGAATGGTATGCAGGTATTGATAACGGCCAGTATATGCTTTTTGACTACCAGGAAGAAGTGGAAATGCTGTTTGAACAAATGCAGCGGGTAAATTGCCAGTGCATGGAGCTGATGTGCAAATACAGTCCGGCGGACATTTTATATATTACAGAAAATACCTCCACAACAATGATTAGCCCGACGCAGTTTAAGGATTATTGCCACGGACATCTTTTAGAGTATACAAACATTGCGAACCGCTATGGACGCCGGCTCATTTTCCATATGTGCGGCCAGATTAAGCTGATATTGCCGCTTTTGGGCGATATACCAAACACAGGGATTGAAGCCTTAAGCAGCCCTCCGATTGGCAATACAACCTTTAAGGAGGCGCGGGAGGCTTTGGCGGATCGGGTTTTCATTGGCGGTACCTGTGCTTTAACCTGGTTAAAGGGCGAAGATGAGATTAAGAGGGAGCTTAATGGCTATTTGGATGCCTTGCCGGACTACCATGGGATTGTCGTTGGAACCGGAGGTATTGTGCCGCCTGCCTGCCCGCCGGAGATTTTAAAGAAAATGACAGAGTATATTTATAAGCTTCCGATGAAAGGGAAAAATATCAATGCAGAGGATATTGTAAAGACGCTGACACTAGAGGAAAAGGCGGCTTTATGTTCCGGCGGGGATTGCTGGCACACAAAGGAGCTTTCCGGAAAGAAGGTTCCCAAAATCCGTATGTGCGACGGGCCAAACGGCCTGAGGTTTCAGACGGACGAGGATGACCACATGGGTGTCCATGCCAGCGCCAGGATGATCAGCTATCCTACAGGAGGGGCTATGGCGGCTTCCTTTGACCGGGAGCTTATGTATCAGGTCGGCCGGGCCCTTGGGGTGGAGAGCAAAGCGATGGGCGTTCAGCTTGTGCTGGGGCCTGCGGCGAATATAAAAAGGCATCCGTTATGCGGAAGAAATTTTGAATATCTGTCCGAGGACCCTTATTTGACCGGCGAGCTGGCAGCTGCACAGATTGACGGGATCCAGGATCAAAATGTCGGGGCATGTATGAAGCACTATGCCTGCAACAACCAGGAAACCTGGCGGATGAAGGCGGATGTGCAGGTAGATGAGCGCACGCTCCGGGAAATTTATTTGTCAGGCTTTGAAATTGCGGTGAAAAAGTCAGACCCCTGTGCATTGATGGCCAGCTATAATAGAATCAACGGAAAGCCTGCGACTGAAAATACGCATATATTGCAGGAGATATTGCGCGATGAATGGGGCTTTAAGGGCTTTGTTGTCAGCGATTGGGGGGCTGTCAATGACCGGGTGTCCGCTGTAGCTGCCGGGCTGGATTTAGAAATGCCGGGCTGCCATGGAATGACGGACCGACAGCTTGTTGCTGCTGTAGGAGAGGGGCGGCTGCCTGAGCGGGTATTAGACAAAGCGGCCTGCCGCATTGTGGGCCGGTCGCTTAAATATTCCGAAACCGTTGGAGATGGGAGCTTTCCGCGGGAGGCTCACCATGAGCTGGCAGTGCGCGCCGCGCAGGAATGTGCGGTCCTCTTAAAAAATGAGGGAGCGCTGCTTCCTCTAAAGCATGGCCGTCCGGTTGTATTTATCGGAGGCTTTGCAAAAAATCCGAGATACCAGGGCGGAGGGAGTGCGTGTGTAACTCCGTTTTGCCGGACAAATGTGCTGGAGCCTGCGAAGGCGTTTCCGGAAATCCGCTATTATCCCGGCTTTTCTGAGCTTGGCGATGAACGCAATGAAGCGTGGGAGCTAGAAGCTGTGCAGGCCGCTCGATCGGCGGACGCTGCCGTGATTTTTGCAGGACTTCCTAAAACGTGGGAAAGTGAATGCTATGACCGTGGCCATATGAGACTGCCAGAGTGCCAAAGCCGGATGATTGAGCAGGTTTGCAAGGTGCAGGCGCATGTTATTGTTGTTTTGCATACAGGCTCTGCGGTGGAAATGCCATGGCTTAGTAAGGTGCAGGCTGTGCTGCAAATGCATACCGGCGGGGAGGGAACTGGAACAGCTGCCTGGCGGCTTCTGTACGGTGAGGCAAATCCTTGCGGCAAGCTTGCGGAAACCTATCCGAAACGTTTGAAGGATGCGCCCGCATATCTTCATTATCCAGGAAATGGAGAAACGGTGGAATACGCCGAGGGTGTCTTTGTGGGCTACCGGTATTATGACGCCAGAGAAATTGAGGTGAATTTTCCCTTTGGGCATGGCCTGTCCTACACCTCCTTTGCCTACAGCCACCTGAGATTGTTCCCGAAATGCTTTTCTGAGAAGGAGGAGCTTAAGGTCCAGGTCGATATTACAAATACGGGAAATTACTGCGGCAAGGAGGCGGTACAGCTCTATGTCGAGGACCGGACACTATGTGAAGGCTCTGAATGGGAGATTGATAAGAAGTGCTGTGTTTATGTGGCTATAGAGGAAGGAAGCGACAAAAGGCCGGTGAGGGAGCTTAAAGGCTTTGAGAAAGTAGAGTTAAAGCCAGGAGAAACAAAAACTGTTACATTTTTATTGGATCGCCGAAGCTTTGCATGGTTTAATACAAAGCATCACCGGTGGGAGTGCCGGGTAGGAGCTTATCGTATTTATGTCGGCGCCTCCTCAAGAGATCTGCGGTTAAGTGACGATGTTGTTTTGGAAACGCTGGATCAAGGAGAAAATATAGAGGTGACAATGGACACTCTGATGAGCGAGCTGGCGGCAAGGCCTAAGCTTTGGCAGCAGACATTGTCCTATTTGTCGAGCGTTCATCCGAAGCTGGATGAAATTATTCATGGAAGCACAGAGACAGCCCTCTATTTAAAGGAGGAATTAAAGGAGCTGCCTTTATATGCAGTGCGGGGCTTATATGGGGTAGAACAGGAGCATATGGATGAGCTGATACGGCGCTTGAATTTTAAACCGAAAAACATGGAAGGCGAGCTGTGGGAGAATTATTCCAGTTATTTATTGACGGAATACGCGCAGAGCTTTGAGGAAGGCAAGGATATTGAAAAATACAGACCGTTATTTGAGGCGGCCAATGCTTTGCCGGACGGAACAGAAAAGGAAGAACTGGCCCATGTGCTTTGGAAAATTGTCGGGGCCCTGCCGCAGCGCCCCGGCGTCCTTTGGGATGAGCCTTCGGACTATGGCTCTATACAAAAGCTGTGTGAAGGGCACCTTCGTGAGCCTGCCCCTTCTGAGGAAATTTTGCGGGAAAAAATTAAGGGCGCCTGGTATGGAAGAATATGCGGCTGCCTGCTTGGAAAGCCTGTAGAGTGTTTTTTAAAGGAGGAGCTGCACCATTTATTACAGGCCACGAATAATATGCCGATGAAGAATTATATTTATCAGGCAGATATTACACCGCAGGTCGAGCAGCAGTTTGATTTTGATGTGAAAAACCGCTGCTACGCCGATACGGTTGACTGTGCGCCGGCGGATGATGATACAAATTATTTGGTGCTGGCCGGCGAGCTTATTGAGCGCTGCGGCAAGGACTTTCAGACAATGGATGTTGCCCGGCTTTGGCTTGACGCGCAGCCAAGGGAGGTTTATTGTACTGCGGAACGCGTGGCCTGGCTTAATGCGGCCCATGGCATTTGGCCGCCAAAATCTGCGGTTTATCATAATCCGTACAGAGAGCTTATCGGCGCCCAGATCCGCGGCGATTATTTTGGCTATATTTGTCCTGGGAATCCAAAGGCAGCGGCCGGCTTAGGCTATAAGGATGCTGCATTTTCCCATACAAAGAATGGTATTTATGGCGAGATGTTTGTCGCGGCTATGTTAGCCTGGGCGGCGGTAACGGATGATATGGAACAAATTGTAGAAGCCGGGCTTTCCCAGATCCCCAAAACCTCCCGGCTGTATGCCCAGGTTTTACGTGTGCTTGCCTGGAGGCGGTCGGGCCGGACTTTTGATGAGGTTATCCGGGAAATTGAGCAGCAGTGGGATGAAACAAATCCTCATCAATGGGGCCACACGATTCCCAATGCAATGATTGTCACCGCTGTGCTTTTATACGGCGGCGGGGATTATGGACGTTCTATCTGTATGGCCGTGCAGGCGGCGTTTGATACGGATTGCAACGGTGCGACAGTAGGCTCGGTCATCGGTATGGCCAAAGGCTTTAAAGCCATTTCAGAAAAGTGGTTAGAGCCGGTACGTGGGAAGCTTAAAACCAATATTTTCTGGAGGCAAAGCGTGAAGCTTGATGACATGGTGGAACGGACAATGAAGCATATAAATATGTGAATTGATGTTATTGAAAGAAAAATGTGGCTTTGAGCAGCTGCACAAAATAAAAACCGCTCCGTGGTAAGGGTTATTCCCGGAGCGGTTTTTGTATATAAGCCGTTGTAATTAAGCAAGTTTATTTACAGCAAGGTTCAGTCTGCTGATCTTTCTGGAAGCTGTGTTTTTGTGGTAAACACCCTTTGTGACAGCCTTGTCGATAGTGCTTGTAGCGGCAAGGAGAGCTTCCTTAGCAGCAGCAGCGTCTTTTGCTGCAATAGCAGCGTCTACTTTTTTGATAGCTGTTTTTACGCTGGATTTAATGGATTTGTTTCTTGCTGCCTTTGTCTGGTTTACTAAAATTCTTTTCTTTGCTGATTTAATATTAGCCATGCTTTTTTTCTGACCTCCAAAATTGTAATCTGTTTTTGTCCTGACGGCATATCCTACAAAACAGCCGCGATAATGTACGACAGCCGATAAATATTTTACTGGTTTTCGTTTGCGGACACGGACACGGACGTTAACGAAAACGCACTGCTATAATAATAGTAAATAAAACAAAAATTGTCAATACATATTCTGAGAAACTTTTTGGAATATAGTAACTATTCAGCCATACCATCTCGGATTTGCGTAGCTAACCGCCGCCAACAAGGCTAAATCCTCGATTCGGGCTACCCCCTATACTTAAGGAGGAAAAAAACGTATGGTAATAGATGGATTTTAATAGGCAAATATCATCCATAAATAATCATGGCTTTTTGTTATTTGTTCAGTTGGGCCTGGAACAGCTAAAAATAAGAGAAGCGTATTAAGAAAATTACAATAATATTGATGATACATAAATAATTACATTTTATATAATGATTACGTCAAAATTAAAACAGTGTAAAGGGATGGATTGTTTTGATTTTATAAAAAATAAAGTTTGGAGGAAAAGTAATGGTTCAATTTTTGTGCGGAGCGGCAAAGGCGGATATTACGCCCAAAGAGGAATGGCTGCCATGGGTTCCGGGATTTATGGGAGAAGCCTACGGCGGAGTGATCCATCCGGTTCATGTGCGGGTAATTGCTGTGAAAAAGGGGGAACAGCTGATTTTGTTATTGGGATATGAAATGCTCATTCTTTTCACGGCAGAACAACTGACGGAAAGTTTAAGGCGCCAGTTTGATATTCCGGAAGAAAATATTATGATTTTTTGTACCCATAATCACCTTTCACCTGTTGTAAAACCGACAAACAGTACCGATAAAACCGGAGAGTATTCACGGATATATTTGGAGTTTCTGGAAAAGCAAACATTAAATGCGGCTAAGGAGGCTATTTCAAAGCTTTGTCCGGCTAAAATGGGTATAGGCTTTGGAAAAAGCTATATTAATGTAAACCGAAATAAAGATTACAGGATTCGCAATGATGATGGAACGACAAAGATACAGACATTTATAGGAATGAATTATGAAGGAATTACAGATAAAACCCTGTCCTTAATCCGTTTTGAGGATATGGACGGCCGTCCTATTGCATTTTTTATGAATCATCCCACCCATGCGACTGTATGCGCGCAGACCGAAAAATTTGGCGGAAAGCAGGGAATATGCAGTGATTTCCCTGGCTTCGTATGTACATTAATGGAAGAAAAATTTAAGGGCTCGGTGGCGCTATGGAGTTCAGGGGCCGCAGGCGATCAGAACCCCATATGGACGGGCTGCTGGTTTGGGCCAGATGAACGCAGCGGGGCGGCAACCGTGAGATCCAACGGCCCCGACTCGACAGAAATGACGAAAAATCTGGCGGCGATCCATTATGACGATATTATAAATTTGAACCGTGACATTGTATGCCGGGAAGATGTCTATGTTTTGGCTGCGAAAAAATCAGCTTCGATAACTCCGGGAAGAAAAATAACCTATGAAGATCCCGGGGATTTTATGTCGCCGGTACTTAGTGTCGAACCAGAAGGCGGTATTTATCAAATACCCATGCAGCTTATCCGGATCGGTGACGTATCGCTGATTGGTATCGGGGGAGAGCTTTATGCATCTCTTGGCCTGTACCTTAAAGAAAATGTACAGTGTCCGAATCCTGTGGTTGTTACCCATACCGGCGCCCATACGGTCGGGTATATTCTTGACGACGACGGGATTGCCCGCGGATGCCATGGATACAGGCAATCCGCGATTCGCCCGGGATATGTAAAGGAATCTTTGTTAAAAACGGTCAATTTGATGGCAGATCATTGTCAATGATCATAGAGGCCTCAATGAGAATAACCTCAAAGGGAGCCAGATGTATGCTGAAATTGAGCTGATGATTGCTGGTCGTGCGCTGTGAACAGTTTCGTTTGGGGTGCAGGGCGTGCTTCAGATAATCCAGCTCAGGGGCGTTTGGATTTTGCCAGAAGCCTGTTTTTTCCCATTCATCAAAAAGACTGCCGTTTTCCCTGTTGAGATGATAGCTGATAATACGGTAGTGGCCATCATTGATATGATCTAAAGTGATTGAAAGCGTTTGGGCCTGTGGATAGTCATAAATAGTATAGGCATCCTTTAACGATGTCTTATCAATACCCTTTAGACAGCAGGAATCCTGGGGCTGTCCGTGATTACACAGAAGGATATTATAAGTGTCATATAGACCATGGGTGATGAGGATTCCGTTGCCTTTTAAAAGGATATATTCGGACATCCGGGCCATCATTTTTAAAGCGATATAGCCAGGCTTTTGAATACCAAAAGGCGCCAGCAATCCGTTGCGTCCATCTAAAAGCAGTTGGTTTTCATCGTGGGAAAATGTGCAGTCACTCATCTGAAAGTAGCACAGCAGGTCAACCTCGTCCAATAAGTCGATCGTATTATTGACAAAAAAGGTCGCCTGATGGCAGGTATCGTTGATATGGCTGCGCGTAGCTATGGTTGTTCCAAGGCTATTCATAAAAACGGGAGGCCTGAAATTATGGCTGGCTCCAAAAGGCAAGAGAAGCTGCTTTAACCTGCGGATCTCATGGAGGGCAAATGCCCGGTCATTGGAATAAGCCAGCGGTATGCTCTGGCTATCCTTTTTGGGGAGGATATTTTGGAATACTGCGCAGGAAATGAAATCGGGATAGACCTTATTCCTGAGCACTTTCTCTAAAATCACCGGAAGATGGCTGGCAAAGCAGGGGCTCATAAGATTGAAACCGCCGACCTTGGCGTTGGGAAGATAGCTTTTGATGTGTTTATAGCTGCGGATAAAACGGCCGGAAAAGGTGTCGGG